>NZ_CP127294.1:6503750-6821666 GCF_030285625.1 Amycolatopsis sp. 2-15 | reverse complement strand
CCTTGGCGGCGACGTGGTCCCAGATGTTGCTGGTGCCGTACTTGCCGGTCACGGTGTCGCCGGTGGTCTGGCAGTCGATGACCACGGCGGTGCCGTCGGCGATGGTGCCGACGGAGCTCGCGCCGGTGCCGGGCGCTGAACGCACGGTGAGCGGCGCGCCGGAGTCGGTGTGCACGGTGCCGCTCGCGTCGGCGGCCAGCGCCGGCGCGATGCCCGACAGCGTCAGCGCCGCGGCGAACGCGACCAGGCCCAGCGTGCGTTTCGCGATTCTCATCTTCGGTCCTCCTGATCCCCAGTGGGTGTGGTGACCAGGTTCGCCCGAGCCGATACACGCGCCGTACAAATGCGTTCGCAGCGGCCGTGAACCCCGGACATTCCGGGCGTACGGTCAGCCCTTGCGGGGGTTGCCCGACTTGCGCCGCGGCACGTAGTCGCGGCTGTCGCCCTGGATCAGCCGCGAGCGCAACGTGGTGAGCAGCTCCGAGGTCCGGTTGGCGTGGTCCTCGTCGCGCGAGGCCAGCCCGAGCAGCAGTGCGTCGGCCAGCACCTCGGCGCTGAGCATCTCGCCGGTGAAGTTGCTGGGGGAGTGGGTGGCCTGCAGAGCCACGGCCACGCGGTCGCCGAACACGGGTGCGAGCGAATCGGTGATCAGCAGCGTGCGCGCGCCGACCTCGCGCGTGCGGTCGAGCAGCACCTCGATGTCGCCGAGGAGCCGGCTGGGCAGGAACAGCACCACGACGTCGCCCTCACCGAGGCCGAGCAGGTCGTCGGCGAGGCGGAACCCGGTGGCACCGCTGGCGCGGGCGCGCCGGCCCATGCGGCCCAGGCGCAGCGCCACGTACCCGGCGAGGAAGCTCGACGGGCCGATGCCGAAGGCCAGCACCTCGCGCGCGCCGGCGAGCAGGTCCACGGCCCGCTCGAAGTCCTCCTCCGAGACGAGGCGCCAGGTCTCGGCCAGCCGCTCCGTCGCCTCGGTGAACACTCGCGCGAGCACGGTCGTGGGCGCGCCGGTCGGCTCGCCGATCTGGCGGTGGCGCAGCTCGATCGACGGGCTGGTCTCGGTGACCACCTGCCGGGCGAGGTGCTGGCGCATGTCGGCCAAGCCGCTGTAGCCGAGCGTCTTGGCGGTGCGGACCACGGTGGCGTCGCTCGTGCCCGTGGCCGAGCCGATCTGCTCGGCGGTGGCGAAGATCGCCTCGCGCGCGTGGTGGCGCAGGTACTCGGCGACGGCGCGCTCGGCCCGCGACATCCCGGCGAGGCGGCCGGTGATCCGCTCGGTGAGCGAATCGCCGCCGTCGGCGGGGGTGGCGTCGTCGGGCATCGGATCACTCTCCTGTCGGCTCGCCTGCATCGTAGTGGTCCGCGGTGCCGCCGTGTGCGGGACCACAGTGGACGGTGTGGCGCGCCCCGGTGATCCGCGGCGCGGGTTGCCCGCCGGGAATGGTGTGGCCAGGGTCCTCATTAGTCATTTTTAGTGACTAATTCGGCCCGAGGAGCCGACGATGTCCGTGATCGAGCTGACGACCTTCACGGTCCGTCCCGAGCGGACCCAGGCGATGCTGGCCACCCGCCCGGGCATGGTGGAGGCGTTCCGCCGGGACCGGCGCGGCTTCGTGTCCGCGCGCCTGGTGCGGGTGTCGGCGGACACCTGGCTGGACTTCGTCGAGTGGACCGACGACACGGCGTGGGACGCCTCGCGCGCGAAGGGGGCGAACCAGCCGGAGATCGCCGCGTTCTTCGCCACGCTCGACACTCTGGTGAGCTCCGAGCGGGGCGTCCGCTACGACGACCCGGCGGGTGCGAGGGTCCGGACCATTGCGTATGGGCCGTCGCCGTCGCAGGTGGGGGAGCTGTACCTGCCTGCGGGAGCCGGACCGTTCCCGGTGGTGGTGCTCGCCCACGGCGGGTTCTGGACCGCGCTGTACGACCGCCGCCAGCTGACCCGCCTGGCCGACGACCTAGTCGCGCGCGGGTACGCGGTGTGGAACGTCGAGTACCGCCGCCTGGGCGAACCCGGCGGCGGCCGGCCGGGCACGTTCACCGACTTCGCCGCGGCGGTGGACGCCGTCGCTACCCTCGACCCGGCCCTCGACGTCTCGCGCGTGGTCCTCGTCGGCCACTCCGCCGGCGGCCAGCTCTCGGCCTGGGCCGCCGGCCGTTCCGCCCTACCCGTTTCCGCGCCGGGTGCGGGCCCGAAGATCACGCCGGTCGCCGTCGTGTCCCTCGCCGGCGTACTGGACCTGCGCGGGGCGGCCGACGCCCGCCTCGGCCGCGAACTGGCCGACCCTGACTTGCCCGCCCCGGCCGGCGCCCCCGTCGCAGCGGATCCCGCATACGTGCCGGCGGTCGCCGCCCTCGCCGGCGACGGTCTGGTCCCCGCTCTCCTCGGCGGCACGCCGGCCACTGTCCCGGACCGCTACGCCCTCGCCACCCCGGTCGACACGGGCGCCCCCCTGCTGGTCGTCCACGGCGACGCGGACGACATCATCCCGGCGGCCCAGGCCCGCAGCCCGTACGCGGACCAGACCTTCAACGTCGCGGGCGCGGGTCACTTCGAGGTGATCGACCCGGCGAACCCGTCGTGGGCGCGAGTGGTGACCTGGCTCGAGACGAAGCCGGCGCGCTGATCGGCGGGGGAGCTCGGCCGGGTGACGCGGGCCGGTCGCTATTCTGCCGGGCATGACCACCACACGTCCGGCTTTGCGGGGGTTGCCCGGGTTCGTGCTCGTCGTGCGGTTCTGCACGGAGCTGGCCCTGCTGGCGGGCCTGGCGGTCGCCGGGGCGCGGCTGGGCGGGAGTGTGCTGCTGAACGTCGTCGGCGGAGTGCTGTGGCCGGTGCTGGCGGGGGCGATCTGGGCGCTCGTGGTGGCCCCGAAGGCGCCGCGGCGGGCGCCGGAGCCGACACGTTTCATCCTGGAGTTCGCGTTGTTCACGGCGGCGGCCGTCGCGCTGGCGGCGTCGGGGCTGCTGGTCGTGGGGATCGTGCTCGCGGTGGTCGGTGTGGCGACGGCGGTCGCGGTGCGGGTCTTCGCCAAGGGGTCCTAGCTGCCCACAGCCGTTGACCGCCGCGACACCGGCTAGTCGAGCCGGTCCAGCACGTCCAGGTCGGCGCGGGTCAGTGAGTTCGTGGTGATCGCCAGCTCCGTCAGCAGGTTGTGGTTGAGCGAGTTCCCGATCGGCTCCGGCACCTCTGTGCGCTTGAGCCCGCGCACGCCCTGGCCCGAGAGCCGATCGCGCACGGTGGCGATCACGCGGTCGACCTTCCGCACGTCCCACTCGCCGCCGGGTTCGAGCTCGCCCATGATCTCGGCGACGTGGCCGCGGCTCATGGGCTGCGCCGGGACCTCCCGCCGTAGGTACTGCTGGCCGAGCACCGTGAGCACGAGCCGCTGGGTGGTGGTGAGGTCCCACTGCCGGCCGGGCAGGGTCGGGCCGGTGACGGGCATCGGGCGGTTGTGGTCGGGCGCGTTCACGCGGACCTCGAGCGGGTGCTTGCGCCCGCCCGAGCCGACCACGAGCAGCGTGGTGAAGCCCGCCGGCAGCGGTTCAGGCTCGTCGTCGGAGTGCAGCAGCCGCGTGGGGGAGAACTCGATCGGCGTGTGGCCCGAGTTGCTCAGCAGCCACCAGCCCCGCCGGTACGTCAGCGCGCCGTGCTCCCGGCTCACGCGCGGGTCGTCCTCGCCGACCTTCACGCCGTCCGGGCCGGGCTGCCGGCCGAACGGCAGCCGCGCGTACTCGGCGGGCAGTACCACGGCCGTGCCCGCCAGGCCGCGGACCACGACGGCGCCGGGTGTCTCGGACGCGGGGTCGTCAGCGGGGAAGGAGGTCACCTCGGGTCCTCTCGAATCGGGGACCGGTCCCGTCGCAGGCCGGTACGGTGCGCGCATGGATCTTCGCACCACAGCCCGGGCGGGCGCCGCCCCCGTGGCCGTCGCGGCTCTGCTCGCCGCCCTCTCCGCGTGCGGGAGTGACCCGGCCCCCGTGGCGTCGACACCGTCGACGTCCGCACCCGCATCCTCCTCCTCGGTCGCCCCGCCTTCGACCTCGGTGCCCGACCGTGAGCCTCACACCCTCGTGCTCAACGCGACGGGCGAGGGCAAGCTGACCCAGATCAAGTACACGCTCGACGGCGAGACGAAGCAGACCGGCGCGGTGGCTCTCCCGTGGCGCCAGTCGCTCACCGTGCCGGCCGACGGCAAACCGCACCAGTGGACGCTCGAGATCTCCTACGCGGGTGGCACGAAGGGCACCGTCGACATGTTCTCGATCATCGACGGCAAGGAAGGCATCCACACGGGCGCCGGCAGCGCGGGTTCGCCCGGTTCGCACATCAGCGGCAGCGCGTCCGTCGGCGGGACCGTGCAGGGCTGAGGGACCGGCGCTCACACCGGTCCGGCGTCGTGGGTCCACCAGTCGATCAGCGCGAACGGATCGTTGCCGCGGTGGGCGATCGTCTCGATGCCCGTCGCGTCGTCCGTCCACTTGAGTACACGCTCGCCGCCGGGATCCTCGGTCGCGCAGGAGAGCCGGCCCGTGCGGCCGCCGCGTGAATACGGCCGGTCGCCCGAGAAGTCCTTCGGCAGGCTCGTGCACGCGGCGTCGCTGTCGCCGGTGCTGTTGAACACCTGCCGCATCGTCGCGGCGTCGGGCAGCTGGTAGTAGACCACCAGCCCGGCGCCGCTCGTCCGTCCACACGCGACGGCGGCGACCGCGTTCACCGCACCGAGGTCCTGCCACTTCTGGTCCGCGGACGGGCGCACGCAGTTCAGCCGCGACTGCGGTGGCACGTGCTGCAGCAGCGCGCGCTCGGCGTCGGTGGGGAACGCCGGCGTGGCGTGGGTGTTCACCTCGCTCACGATCCGGCTCAAGGGCGCGAGGTGCCATTGCGACCACCACCCGCCGGCGGCCTCAGTCGAGGAACCGGTGACGTGGCCGATCATCGAGAACGCCTCGAGGCTCCAGTCCATCGCGACCGTGCCCTCGGGACCGGGGTGGCACAGCACCTGCCCGAGGTCCACGCTGAGCCAGTCGAACCGCGTCGTGCCGAGGAAAACGCCGCCCGGGCACCCGCTCCCGCTGGGTGCCTTCGCCGCGCCGACGAGACCGGTGAACGCCGAGCGCAGCGCCGGCAAGCCGGCGAACCGGAAGTACGACACCTGGCGCGCGCCCGTGCCCTGCGGCGTGCACGTGATCCCCGCGACGGCACCGGGATACGCGTCGAGGTCCGCGGGTGCCGCGCGCCGGCACGCGGAGCCGGCGGCGACGTCGAGCAGAGCCTTTTCGTCCAGGGTGGGAAACGCGGCGGGCGCCCAGTCCGTCCAGCCGGCCCACGCCTTGCGCAGCGCGGCGCCGTCGGGCGCTTCGGCGCGGGTGAGGGTGCGGGCCTGGTCGTCGGTCCAGACCACGGTGGCGGTGCCGTCGCGGTCCTGGCACAGCACTCGCCCGCGCGCGGGCCCGGTCGCGGGGTAACGGTGTTCGCCGCCGGCCGCGGTCGCGCAGTCGCCCTGGTCCGCGTCGACTCCCGCGCGCGTGACGGCCTCGGCGTACGCGGCCGTGACCTGCTGCGAAGTCGCGTAGAGCGCCGTGGTCGCCGCCTGCCCGGACGCGCCGCGGCACGTCACCGTGGCGGTCGCGCCGGCCACGGGCTGGCTCGCCGCGGCGCACCCGTCGCGCAGGGCGGTGGGCACGCGAGCCAGTGTCGAGTCCGCGGTGCCCGGCGAACCGCCGGTGGTGAACCACAGCACGAGCAACGCCACTACCACGAGCGCGGCGGCCGGGATGCCCGCCACCTGCCAGCGGCGCTTGCGGCGCCCGGCCCGTTCGGCGGCCCGGGTCGTGGCCACGAGGTCGTCGACGAGCTCCGCGCAGCTCCGGTGCCGCTGGGCCGGATCCCGGTCGAGGGCCCGGCGCAACGCGGCGACGCCAGGGTGCGCGAAGTCGGCGTGGTGGTGCGGCGGACTGCCGGAAAGGCATTCGTAGAGCACGCACGCCAGCGCGTACACGTCGGCGGCCGCGCCGACCGGCCGGCCCTCGCGTTGTTCCGGGGCCGCGTAGTTCATCGTGCCCAGGAACGCGCCGGTGGCCGTGAGCCGCGTGAGGTCGAGGTTGCGTGCGATGCCGAAGTCGCACAGGTACACGCCACCGGTCGCGTCTTCGAGCAGGATGTTGCCCGGCTTCACGTCGCGGTGCACCAGGTTGCTGGCGTGCGCGGCGTCCAGCGCCGCACCGACGCCGCGGCCGATCGCCACGGTCTGCTCGAACGACAGCGCCCCACGTCGGTGGATGAGCCGCGCGAGGTTCGTGCCGAGCACGAACTGCATCGCGAGGTACCCGAAGTGCCCGTCGGCGGAGAACCCGGCGTTGTAGGACGCGACGATGTGCGGGTGGTCCAGGGCCAGCGCGATGCTCGTCTCGCGCTCGAAGCGCTTGCGGAACCCCGGCTCGGCCACGAACTCCGGCCCGACGACCTTGAGCGCCACGGGCCGCTGCGCGACGAGGTCGTAGGCCTCGAAGACCTCGCTCATGTTCGTCTTGGCGAGCTGGCGCAGCAGCCGGTAGCGGGGCAGCCGGCCGGTGATGTCCGGCCGGTCGAGCGTCGGTGCTTCCGTCTCGTCCACTTCTTCGTCCCCCGAGGTGCGCCGACGGAGCTTAACCGGTGGCGCGCGGGTACCGCTCGGCCTGGCCGCTTGCGGCCGCGCGCCAGGGTTGCGCCCCGCGCGGCGGTGGATGAAACTCCGGACCATGCCGAGCCCGTTCAGCGCCGAAACCGGCGAAGCGATCCAGCACGCGCGTCAGCACTCCGTCGGAGACCTCCTCCGGCGCACGGCCGCGCGGTACCCGGACAAGCTCGCCGTGGTCGACGGCGAGCGGCGGCTGAGCTTCGCGGAGTTCGACGCGGCCGTGAACCGCTGCGCCCACCGCCTCGCCGAGCGCGGCCTCGGCAAGGGCGACCGGCTCGCGCTGCTGAGCCACAACTGCCTGCAGTACGTGGTGCTGGCATTCGCGACGGCCCGGCTCGGCGTGGTGCTCGTGCCCGTCAACTTCATGCTCGGCGCCGACGAGATCGCCTACATCCTCGGCCACGCCGGGGTGTCCGGGCTGGTCACGGAAGACGCGCTGCTCGCCACCGGGGCCGCGGCGCTGGAGCGCGCCGGGCTCGGGGACGTGGTGCGCGGCCGCCTCGGCGGCAGCGCCGAAGGCTGGGAGGACTGGGAGGACGTCAACGCCTGGATCGACGGCCCGGGCGACGAGACCGACCCCGGTGTGGCCGTCGCCGACGACGACCCGCTGCGGCTGATGTACACCTCCGGCACCGAGTCGCGGCCGAAGGGTGTGCTGCTCTCGAGCCGTTCGCTGATCGCGCAGTACGTGTCCTGCGTGATCGACGGCGGCATGAGCGCCGACGACGTCGAGGTCCACTCGCTGCCCCTGTACCACTGCGCGCAGCTGGACTGTTTCTTCTCCGTGGACGTCTACCTCGGCGCCACCAGCGTGATCCTGCCCGGCCCGGACCCGGCAGCGCTACTGGCGGCCGTCGAGCGCGAGCGTGCCACGAAGCTGTTCGCGCCGCCGACGGTGTGGATCTCGCTGCTGCGCCACCCGGCGTTCGACACCACCGACCTCTCCAGCCTGCGCAAGGGGTACTACGGTGCGTCGGCGATGCCGGTCGAGGTGCTGCGCGAGCTGGCCCGGCGGCTGCCGGACGTCGAGTTCTGGAACTTCTACGGACAGACCGAGATGGCGCCGCTGGCCACGATCCTGCGCCCGCATGAGCAGCTGCCGGAGGCCGGCTCGGCGGGCCGCGCTTCCCTCAACGTCGAGACGCGCATCGTCGACGAGGACGGGCGCGAGCTGCCGCCGGGGGAGATCGGCGAGATCGTGCACCGCAGCCCGCACGCGACGCTCGGCTACTACGAGGACGAGGAGAAGACGGCCGCCGCGTTCGCGGGCGGCTGGTTCCACTCCGGCGACCTCGGCGTGCTCGACGACGAGGGTTACCTGTCCGTGGTGGACCGCAAGAAGGACATGATCAAGACCGGCGGTGAGAACGTGGCCAGCCGCGAGGTGGAGGAAGCCCTCTACCGCCTGGACGGTGTGGCCGAGGTCGCCGTGTTCGGCGTCGCGCACCCGCGGTGGATCGAAGCGGTGACGGCGGCCGTCGTCCCGCGCGAGGGCGTGGAGCTGACCGCCGAGGCAGTGCTCGCCCACGCGCGTGAGCACCTGGCCGGCTACAAGTGCCCGAAATACGTGGTCTTCACCGACGCGTTGCCGAAGAACCCGAGCGGGAAGATCGTGAAGCGCGCGTTGCGCGACACCCACACGGACCTGGCCGCGGGGGAGCAGGGCGCTCAGTCGTCGGGTGCTGTGAGGTAGCGCTGGGCGACGGCCTTGTTGTAGCGGCTCAGCAGCGAGCCGAAGGAGCGCAGGTCCTCTTCGCTCCAGTCGCCGAGCAGCTCCGCGGACGCGTTGCGGCGGCGCGACTGCGTCACGCGCATGCGGTGACGGCCCTCCTCCGTCGGCGTGAGGATGCTGCGCCGGCGGTCGGCGGCCGAGGGGCTGCGCTCGACGAATCCTTTGCCGAGCAGCACCGAGCCCTGCCGGCCGACGGTGGACGGGTCTAGACCGAGTGCCCCGGCGAGCGTTCCGACGTCCGCCGCACCCAGTTCGTCCAAAGTGCGCAGCAGCAGGTACTCCGCTTGGTCCAGTTCGGCGTAGGCGTCGGTGCGCCGCCGCAGCAGCTCGAAGTTGCGCACGAGCACCGCGGTGGCCAGTTCGAGCACGTCGAGTGTGTCGCCGGTCTCGGCGAGCCGATCCGCCAGCTTCGAGGCTGCGAAAGTCGTTTCGATCACTCGGACTCCAAACCCCTGTATGACACCGGTATTTATCGGTATCATACCGGTGATCACTCCGAACGCACGGGAAGGCGGGTTTTGTGCTGCCCACGGCCAGGGAGTTCCGCGACAGGGTCGTCGCTTCCGATCCGGGTCTCAACCGGTTGAGATCGGCCGGTTCCGCGACCATCGGCATGGCCAGCGCTCTGGCGGTGGAGTACCTCGTCGCCAAGCTCACCGGCGCCGACGCCATGGGCACGCTCACCTCGATGCTGCTCGGCGCGGTCGTCGGGATGATGGGCGCGATGGCGCTCGGCGACGGCAGCCGGTGGGTCAAGACCCGCACGGCCGCGTTCTTCCCGGTCGCGCTCGGCACCGGCATGACACTCGGCGTGCTCGTCGGCGACAACGCCAACCTGATGCTGGCCGTGTTCGTGCTGGTGATGTTCATGTCGGTGTACGTCCGCAAGTTCGGCGGGCCGTTCTTCTTCTACGGCTTCATGGGCTGGATGGGCTACTTCTTCGCCGCGTTCCTCCACGCGACGTTCGCGACGCTGCCGAGCCTGCTGCTCGCCGTGGTCGTCGCGAGCGCGTGGCTGCTGCTGCTTTTCGTCACCGTGCTGAAGACCAACACCACGAGGACCCTTCGCCGGGTGCTGCGGGCGTTCGACGCGCGCGGCCGGGCCGTGGCGCGCGCGTGCGCCGACCTGCTGGCCAACCGCGACCCCAAGCATGAGGCGCGGTTGCGGCGCCGGCTGCAGCGGCGCCAGGCACGCCTGGGTGACACGGCGCTGATGGTCGAAGGCTGGTCGGCCCAGCCGGGCGCGGTGCCGCGCGGACGTTCGGCGGCGTTACTGCGCCGGCAGATGGTCGACGCGCACCACCTGCTCGACGAGCTCGCCACGGCCGCGGACTCGTTGCTGCGCAGCGGTTCGGGCCTCACCGTGCTCGCCGCCGAAGTGGCCGATCGCCTGGCCCGCCGCGACGACCGCGGCGCGAGCGAGGTCGCCTACCGGCTGGCGGGGCACGCCGAGGGCACCGGCGGTGCGGCGGGCGGCTGGTGGCCCGCGCGGCACTTCGCGGCGGCGGCCCTGGAAGTCGTGGCGGTGTTCGACGCCGCGCCGAAACCCGAGGAGATCGCGGCCGAACCGGTGGACGACTTCGAACCGGCCGTCGGGCTCGCGTTCGGCAACCTGCCCGGCTCGCCCGCCGCGGCGGGCGACGTGCTACCGCGGCAGTCGAAGTGGAACCCGTTGGCACGGCTGGACTTCATCACGCGCCAGGCGGTGCAGAGCGCGATCGCGGGCGGGCTCGCCATCCTCATCGGCAAGGAGCTGTCCTCGGCGCGCTACTACTGGGCCGTGCTGGCGGCGTTCTTCATGTTCACCGGCACGGCCACGCGCTCAGAGACGTTCATCAAGGGCTTCAACCGCGTGCTCGGGACGCTGGTGGGGCTGCTCGCGTCGGTCGGGTTCGCCGAGCTGACCGCGGGCAACACCGCCGCCGTGCTGGTCACGATCTGTGGCGCGATGTTCTTCGGCTTCTACCTGATCCAGATCTCGTACGCGTACATGATCTTCTTCGTCACGATCATGGTCGGGCAGCTCTACAGCGTGCTCAACGAGTTCTCCGCGGGACTGCTCCTGCTCAGACTCGAGGAGACCGCGGCCGGCGCCGTGGCGGGGCTGGTCGTCGCGGTGCTGGTGATCCCGCTGTCCACCCGGGACACCGTGCGCAACGCGCGGAACAACCTGCTGACGGCCCTCGGCGACATCCTCGAGGCCGCGGCCGAGCGCCTGGAGCACGGCAAGGCCGTGGACCTGCAGCCCGACTTCGACGCCCTCGCCCGCGCCCTGGACCACCGCCGTTACCAGCTCGCGCTCGTCGCGCGGCCGCTGACCCGGCCCATCCTGGGTGGCACGGATTCGCCGAAGCTGCGGCACCGGCTTTCGCTCTACGCGGCGCTGGCCACACACGGCCGCGCGCTCGCCGTCGCGGTCCGCTGGCCGGAAGGCGCGTGCAGCGCGCACCCGGAAGGCCCGGTCGCGGCGTGCACCGCGCTGGCGACGGCGGTGGCGGAACTGGCCGCGACGCCGGTGGGCGAGCCCACCACGGCGGTGCGCGGTCCACTGGCGAGCGCCGACGTGGCGTTGTTCGCGTACACGCCGGCCGCGCCGGGGGGTCGGGCGAAGGATCCGGTGTTGCGGGCGTTGAGCCACCTGTACCTGGTGCTGCGCGACCTGACGGCCACCGGGCCGGCCGACCTGCGTCCCGCACCGGGGCTCGTGTCGCCGGGGCCGCGGCTCTACCGGCAGATCCGGGCGGGCCTGCCGCCGCTGCCGGCCCCTGTGCCGACGTCCGTGCCGACCTCGGTGCCGACCCGGGAAAACTGACGTCCGCGCACGAACCGTGCCCTCCGCGACCTTCCTCCGGGACCGGTCGGCGCTTTTCGGGCGGCGGAGGGGCTATCACTCTTCTCCTGGGGATTTCCGGGAGGAGGGCTCTCATGGCCGCGAAACCGAGCCAGACCGTTCAGCTGTGCCGGTGCGTGTGTTCGGTACTGGGACACCACCACGCGGTGTGCGACGAGCTCGCCGTGCCGGGTGCGACGGTCGCGCTGGTGTCCGGCACCGACGTGCGGGCGGTGCCCGCGTGCCTCGGCTGCCACCAGGCCGTGAACCAGCGGCTGGCGCGCCACTGAGGTCGGGCGGGGTACTACGCTTTCCGGGTGGCGCGACGGAAGAACCCCGCGGTGGACCTGCCCGAACACCCGCGGCTGACCCTGCCGCCGCGCACCATCCTGCGCGACAGCGTGTACGAGGCGCTCAAGTCGATGCTCATGGACCTCGATGTCGCGCCCGGCAGCCGCCTGTCGATCGACGGCATCGCCCGCCGCCTCGACGTCTCGCCGACCCCCGTGCGCGAGGCCCTCACCAAGCTCGAGTCCGACGGCCTCGTCGCGACCCGGCCCAACGCCGGCTACGTCGTGGCCCCCGTCCTCGACGAGACCGAGCTGTCCCACCTGTTCGACGTCCGCGTCCTCCTGGAACCCGAGGCCGCCCGCCTCGCCGCCGGTGCCGCCTCGAAGGCCGCGGTCGCCGCCCTGCGCTCCGCCTGCGCCGCCATGACCGCCCAGCCCGCGGGCGACGACTACCACGCCTATCGCGACTTCGCCGTCCTCGACGCCCGCCTCCACCGCGTCATCGCGGAGGCCTCGGGCAACCCCCTGATCGCCGACACCCTCGCCCGCCTCCACCCCCACACCCACGGCTACCGCCTGTACTTCCGCGTCGGCATCGCCGCCGAAACGACCCGCGAACACGCGGCGATCGTCGAAGCCATCGCCTCGCACGACGGCCCGGCCGCGGCGTCCGCGATGCGAACGCACCTCGACCGCTCGCGCGCGCGGCTGCACAGCGCTTACGACACCGGGGCTGAGCAGTCCGAAGAGGACTGACCGGGGGAAGTCAGTGGGCACGCGCTTGCTGGGTGCGACGCCCACCATCGCGGGTCGCGCGGCGGCGAGTGCGAGAATGCCGGCGCGCTTCGTGTCCGGTGTGGCAGGAGCAGCCGGCTGACCGCACCGGATTTTCGGTAGCCGGCGACCCGCCGAGTGCTGCTAGGTTCGCGGCAGTCGTCCGGGCCCGCATTGGTTCGGGCCTTACCTTCCCCCGGCGTGCGTGGCTTGCCCCGTCGGGTGGCGAGAAGGACTGGTCATGTCTCGCGCCGGTGGTTATCGGTCGCTGTGGGGTACGCGTGGTGCGGCTGTGTTCTTCGTGGCCGCCGCGGTGGGGCGCGTGGGAATTGCCATGACGGGGCTCGGCCTGGTGTGGCTGGTGCAGGCGCGCACCGGGTCTTACGGCGCCGCCGGTCTCGCGAGCGGTGGGTTCGCGCTCGCCGAGGCGCTGGTGGGGCCGCAGGTCGCTCGGCTCGTCGACAAGTTCGGGCAGGCCCGGGTGTTGCCGCTGTGCCTTGTCGGGCACGGCGGCGCGATTGCCGTGGTGCTGGGGGCCTCCGGCACCACAGCGGAGGTCGTCGCCGCGAGTTGTGCCGGCGCGGTCGTGCCGCAGCTCGGTGCGCTCTCCGGGGCGCGGTGGGCGTACCTGTTGCGAGAGCGGATCGACGAGTTGCCCACCGCGTTCTCGCTGGAGTCGCTGGCCAACGCCACGGCGTTCCTCCTCGGGCCGGTCCTGGTCACCTCGCTCGGCGCGGCCGGACACCCGGAAATGGCCACTGCGGTAGCCGCCGGGTTGATTCTCGGCGGGGGAGCGGTGCTGGCCGCCCAGCGCCGGACTGCACCCGAGCCCACGCCGGCAGTCCACACCGGACAGAGCCTGTTCCGCCGGGCTTTCGTACGGATCGCGCTGATGAACCTGGCCGTCGGCATGTACTTCGGCACCACGCAGGTCTCGGTGAGCTCCTTCGCCTTGGGCCACGGCGCCCCGGCCGCACCGATCGTCGCCGCGGCCAGTGTCAGTGGGCTGCTGTCCGGCTGGGTTTACGGACTGCGCGGCCATCGCACCCCCGCCCGGCAGCAGCTCCCGAGAGCAGCCGCCTTCCTCACCGGTGCGTCCCTGCTGCTTCCCCTCGCCCCCAACGCATTCTGGCTCGCGGCCGCCCTCGCACTCACCGAGGCGGCGATCCCGCCCACGCTCGTCCTGCTGAACGTCGAGACCGAGAAGGCCGTCCACGGCACCGCGCTCACCCAGGCGTTCACCTGGAACAACTCGGCCAGCGCAGCCGGTTCCGCCCTCGCCGCGGCGCTGGCCGGACGAGCCGCCGACGCCTGGGGCACCTCTGCCGCGCTGGCGCTGGCACTGGTCTCCGCGGCCGG
Organism: Amycolatopsis sp. 2-15; assembly: GCF_030285625.1. Classification (NCBI taxonomy): domain Bacteria; kingdom Bacillati; phylum Actinomycetota; class Actinomycetes; order Pseudonocardiales; family Pseudonocardiaceae; genus Amycolatopsis; species Amycolatopsis carbonis. The sequence continues at coordinate 6,808,001 of NZ_CP127294.1, read as the reverse complement.
TCTCCTCGTGTTGACTAGGCCACCCGGCGCTCGTCCATCGCGTCGCGGTTCCACGGGATGCCCAGGCCCGGCGTCTCCGGGGCGACGGCGTGCCCGTCGGCGATCGTCATCTCGGCCGTCGTGATGGCGCGCAGCTGCGGGATGTGCTCGACGTAGCGGCCGTTGGGAATCGCGGCGGTCAAGCTGACGTGCAGCTCCATCAGGAAGTGCGGGCACACCTGCACGTTGAACGCCTCCGCCAGGTGCGCGACCTTCAGCCACGGCGTGATCCCGCCCGACGCGCGCGACGTCGACCTGCACGATCGACGCGGCGCTGCGGTGCAGGTAGTCGCGGAACTGCGCCACGGAGTACAGGGACTCCCCGACGGCGATCGGGATCGGCGAGGCGGTGGACAGCCGGGCGTGGCCGGCGACGTCGTCGGCGGGCAGGGGCTCCTCGAACCAGAACAGGTCCACTGCCTCGAACGCCCTCGCCCGCCGGATCGCCTCGGCGGCGGTGAGGGACTGGTTGGCGTCCACCATCAGGTCGAACCGCGGTCCGACGGCCTCGCGCACGGCGCCGAGCCGTTCCAGGTCCTCGTGGGCGGTGGGCTTGCCGACCTTCACCTTCACCCCGCCCCAGCCCGCGGCCGCGGATTTCCGGGCGCCCGCGACGAGTTCGTCGGTGCTCAGGTGAAGCCAGCCGCCTTCGGTGTCGTAGAGCGGCACACGCGAGGCGAACCCGCCGGCGACCCGCCACAACGGCTCACCCGCTCGCCGGCACTTGAGGTCCCACAACGCCGTGTCCACGGCCGCGAGCGCCAGCGACGTGATCGCGCCGACGGTGGTCGCCCGGGTCGAGGCGAACAGGTCGGTCCAGACCGCCTCGATCCGGCGCGCGTCCTGGCTGATCAAGCGGGGCAGCAGGTGGTCGCGCAGCAGCGCGAGCACGGCCGTGCCGCCGGTACCGATCGTGTAGGAGTAGCCGAGCGCGGTGCCGCCGTCGTCGGTGGCCAGCTCGACGAACACCGTCTCCTGCTTGAGGAACGCCTGTACGGCGTCGGTGCGCTGCTGCTCCACCTCGAGGTCGACGAGAAACGCCTCGGCCTTCACGGCCACCGTCACGCGGTCCTCCTCGCTGACTCGGCAGGAACAGTGCATGATCCTTTAGGAAAGTGCACCGATGAGTTTCCGGGCCCGCACCGGTCGGTACGGGAAACGACCACGGAGGTGCGTCATGGGCAAGCTGCTCTACTCGGCGGCGATGTCGCTCGACGGGTTCATCGCGGGACCCGGCGGCGACATGCAGTGGGTCACGGAGTTCTTCGGTCCGAACCCGGAGATCGACCGGCTCGTGGCCGACATCGGCTCGCTGCTCGTCGGACGTCGCACGTACGGCGGCGACGACCCCTACCGCGGTACGGAAGCCGAGGGCAAAGCCTTCGGTGGGGCCTGGGAAGGACCGCAGTTCGTGCTCACGCACCGGCCCGCCGAGCCGGCGCCCGACGTGACGTTCGTCGACGACCTGCGCCACGGTGTCGAGCTGGCGAAGGCGGCCGCGGGGGAGAAATACGTGAACGTCCTCGGCGCGACCGTTGCTCGCGCGTGCCTCGATGCCGGGCTGCTGGACGAGATCCTCGTTTCGATCCTGCCTGTGCTGCTCGGCGACGGGGTCCGGCTGTTCGAGCGGCCCGGCGGCGATCCGGTTCGGCTCGAGCGGAAGTCGCAGACCGAAGCGCCGCTCGCGACGAACCTGTGGTTACGCGTTGTCCGCTGAGGAGATCAGGCCGGTGAGGACGGCCTCCGTGAGCCGGCGCAGCCGCGGCGTGAACTCGACGACGCCGTGGCCCAGCCGCGGGTCTTCGCGGTAGAGCTGCGCGAGCGTCTCGGGCGGGTGCGAGATCTGCCAGAACGAGGCGGCCAGCGCCGTCACGGCACCGACGACGTGACGCCCGCCCGCCGCACCCAGCCCGGGCAGCGTTCGCGTGAAGAGGGCGGCGATGTCCTTGACGGCTTCCAACGTGGAGAGCTTGAACGCTCGCACCGAGTCCAGTGACACGTGCCGTTCGAGGGTCAGCGGCGCGTGGGCGAGCAGGTCGCAGAACAACGGCCGTTCGTCGAGCGTGCGCGCGATGACGTCGGCGACCTCCGCCGGTGTCGCGTCGGTGGTCCCGTCCAGTGCCGCGTGCAGCCCGGCGGCCCAGTCATGCCAGCACTCGGCCGTGAGGTGCAGGTAGATCTCCTCGCGCGTCTCGAAGTACCGCAGCAGCGCGGACTTGTGCACACCGACTTCACCGGCGATGTCCCCGAGTGTCACCGACCGCACCCCGTCGCGGGTCGCGAGCGCGCGCGCCGCGGCGAGGATCGCGTCGCGGCGCTGCTCCTTGTGCTCGGGGCGCCGCGCCCGCTGGAAGTCGGAGGTGACCACGTCTGCAGATTACCGCAACGCCGTTGTGTTGTTAAGAGAACGGAGTTGCGCTAACTTGGTGGAGCGGGGATCGGTCCCGCGGAGGCGAGAGGGAACGAACGATGGGCAAGGTGTGGCTGGTCACGGGCGGCTCGCGCGGTCTGGGCCGGGCAGTGGTGGAGGAGGTCCTCGCTGCCGGTAACGACGTGGTGGCGTCGGCTCGCAACGTCGACTCTCTGAAGGACCTGGACGAGCGCTACGGCGACCGCCTGGTGCGCTTCCCGCTTGACGTGACGGAACCGGCACAGGCCGAAGCCACCGTCGCCGCGGCCGTGGAGCGGTTCGGGCGGCTCGACGTGGTGGTGAACAACGCGGGCTACGCGAACATGACCTCGGTCGAGGAGGTCGATCTGGCCGACTTCCGCGCGCAGGTGGAGACAGTGTTCTTCGGCACCGTGCACGTGACCAAGGCGGCGCTGCCGGTGTTCCTGGCCCAGCGCTCGGGCCACTTCGTCCAGGTCACGTCGGTCGGCGGCCGCGGCACCGCGCCCGGCATCTCGGCCTACCAGAGCGCGAAGTTCGCGACAGAGGGCTTCTCCGGGGTGCTGAACGACGAGGTGTCGGGCCTCGGGATCAAGGTCACCATGGCCGAGCCGGGCCTGATGCGCACGGACTGGTCCGGACCGTCGATGGAGATCCGGTCCTACAAGCCGGAGTACGAACCCACGATGGGCCCGCTGATCGAGCACCTGCGCAGCAAGCGGGGCATCGAGCCGATCGACCCCGCCGCGGTCGCGCGCGTGTTCCTCCAGGTCGTGGAGATGGCTGAGCCGCCGCTGCACCTGGTGCTCGGCAGCGACGCCGTCGGCCTGATGCGGACCGGGATGGCGAAGCTGATGGCGGAGGACGAGCGCTGGGCCGAGCTCGGCCGGTCCGTCGACTTCGCGAGCTGAGCCAAGCCAGGCCCCGTCGGCCCGGGGTTTGACCGGCAGGCGAAACCGGCAGATCCAGGGCGTCACGCCGGTAGGTTGGCCCGCAAGGAGCACGTCATGGCTCGTTACGGCACCCAGTTCGGCCCGGACCTCCCCTTCCTCGTCGTGGCGCGCTGCGACTGGGGCGATCCCGCCACCTACCCCGGCGCTGACGTCGTGATCCTCGGCGCGCCGTTCGACGGCGGCACCTCGCACCGCGCGGGCACCCGGTTCGGCCCGCAGTACATCCGGCAGAGCTGTTACCTGCCCGCCGACGGTTCACGTCCGTCGCTCGCCCTGCGCGTGGACGCGTTGCGAGACCTGAAGGTTTTCGACGCCGGCGACGTCGAGATGTACTCGGGCGACGCCGAACGCTCGGTGCGCTCGCTGCAGGAGGCCGTGCACGCGGTCGCCGCCGCGGGCGCGATCCCGCTCGTACTCGGCGGGGACCACACGATCGCGTGGCCGGACGCGGCCGGGGTGGCGCAGCACCTCGGCCAGGGGCGCGTGTCGATGCTGCACTTCGACGCGCACGCCGACACCGGCGACATCGCGTTCGGTTCGCTCGTGGGCCACGGCCAGCCGATGCGCCGGCTGATCGAGTCGGCTGCCGTGCGCGGTGACCGGTTCCTGCAGCTCGGCCTGCGCGGCTACTGGCCGGCCCGGAGACGCTCGACTGGATGGCCGCGCAGGGCATGCGCTCCTACGAGATGACCGAGATCGTCGCGCGAGGGCTCGAAGAATGCCTCACCGAGGCGTTCGGGATCGCCACCGACGAGTGCGACGGCGTGTTCCTCTCGGTGGACATCGACGCGTGCGACCCCGGCCACGCGCCGGGCACGGGTACGCCCGAGCCCGGCGGGCTCACCGCCCGGCAGCTGCTGGATTCCGTGCGGCGCATCGCATACGAGCTGCCGGTGGTGGGCGTCGACGAGGTCGAGGTGTCGCCCCCGTACGACCACGCGGAGATCACGTCGTTCCTCGCGAACCGCGTGGTGCTGGAAGCGTTGTCGGGCATCGCGCGCCGGCGTCGCGACCAAGCCGACGGCACGGTGTGGGACCCTACGCGGCCGCTGCTTTCCGATCGGCCCGACCGTCGTCCGTGACGGGCCCGGTGACCCGAACGCGCGATGTTTCCGCCCGTGCGGCCGATGTCGCGTGCCCCCGCGCACCCCTACGGTGGTGGGTCCTCGGAGTGGGGAGGACACGTGGCCAAGTCGGTCGAGGAGATCCTGGCGAACGTCGACCTGTACGCCGAAGACCAGCGCGAGAACCTGCTGGCGGCTGCCGCGGCCGCCAGCAGTGCTTGTCCCGTCCCGCACACCGACGCCGACGGCGGCTACCACCTGCTCACCCGCTACGAAGACGTGCGCGCGGTCTGCGCCGCGCCGGAGCTGTTCAGCTCGGCGCAGCCCGCGATCCGCGGCGTGCCGGTGCGTGTGATCCCGATCGACACGGACCCGCCGGACCACCGCGAGTACCGGCGGATCCTCAACCCGTTCTTCACGCGGCCCGCCCTCGCGCGATACGAGCCGCAGCTGCGTGAGCTGGCGCGCACGGCGGTCGAGTCCTTTGTGGACCGCGGTGCGTGCGACATCGTGAGTGACTTCGCGATCCCGTTCAGCGCCGGTTCGCTCGCGCGGATCGTCTTCGCGACGGACAACCGCGACCTCGTGGACCGCGGGGTGGCGGCGGCCAAGGATGCCGCGGTCACCAGCAGTCCCGAAGCGTTCCAGACGCTCGCGGGCCTGGCGATGGAGGCGCTGGCCGAAGCGGAGGCGAAGCCGGACGACGGCGAGGACAGCGTGCTGCGCGCCCTCGTCACCGCGACGATCGACGGCCGGCCGCTCACCCTCGAGGAACGGCTCGGCATGGTGACCACGCTGTTCCTCGGCGGCCTCGACACCACGCGCGGCGTGATCGCGAACATCGCCTACCACCTCGCGACCCGCGATGACGTCGAGCCGATCCTGCGCAAACCCGGCGGCTGGCATCGGGAGCTGGAGGAGTTCCTGCGGCTCGATTCCACCGTCGCGTTCATGGCGCGCACGGCCACGCAGGACACCGAGATCGCGGGCACACCGGTGCAGGCGGGGGAGCGCGTCGCCGTGTTCTTCGCCGCGGCCAACCGGGACCCGGCGCAGTTCGAGCGGCCCGACGAGCTGGTGTTCGACCGGGGCGGAGTGCCGCACGTGTCGTTCGGCTTCGGCATTCACCGCTGCCTGGGCCTGCACTTCGCGCGGATTCAGCTGGCGGTGGCGATCGAGGAGCTGCTGGCCCGGACCACGCGGTTCCGGCTCGCGCCGGGTGCGCAGATCCGGCGGCAGGTGGGGCTGAGCCTGGGCAGCCCGTACCGGCTGGACGTGACGTTCGACCGCGCCTGACTCACGCCGGTTCGAAGCGGGCGGCGGCCTGCATGACCGCCTCGCCCATGGCCGGGCTACCGGTGTGGCCGGAGTCGTCGATCACCACGAGCTCGGCCGACGGCCAGGCCTGCACGAGCTGCCACGCCGCCCGCAGCGGCACACTGAGGTCGAGCCGGCCCTGGATGAACACGGCGGGGATGCCGTGGAGGCGGTGGACGTTGTCCAGGAGCTCCCCGGCTGCCAGCCAGGCGTGGTGGCCGAAGTAGTGCGCGCACATGCGGGCGAGCGTGATGAGCTCTTCCTCGGGGCGGTCGCCGTACGTGCCGGGCCTGCCCTTGTCCTCGTGCGCGATCACGGCGTCTTCCCAGTCGCACCAGTCGCGCGCGGCCTTGAGCCGCACCGCACGGTCGGGCGAGGCGAGCAGGCGGGAGTACGCGGCGAGCAGGTCACCGTCCCGCTCGGCCTCGGGCACGCCGGCGCGGAAGGTCTCCCACTCGCGGGGCAGGAGCCGGCTGAGGCCGCGGTAGAGCCAGTCGACCTCGTCGGGGGTGGAGGTGAAGGCGGCGATCATGACGAGCTCCGACACGCGCTCGGGGTGGCGCTGGGCGTAGGCCAGCATGAGCGTCGGGCCCCAGGAACCGCCGTACAGCATCCACTTCTCGACGCCCAAGTGCTCGCGCAGGCGTTCCATGTCGGCGATCAGGTGGTGGGTGGTGTTGTGCTCCAGGCTCACCGCCGGGTCCGCGATGTTGGGCACGCTCTCGCCGCAGCCGCGCTGGTCGAACAGGATGATCCGGAACTTCTCCGGGTCGAAGCCCTTGCGGCTGTTGCGGGCGCCGCCCGCGCCGGGCCCACCGTGCACGCACAGCACCGGTTTTCCGTCGGGGTTGCCGCTGGTTTCCCAGTAGATCCGGTTGCCGTCGCCGACGTCGAGCAGGCCGTGCGCGTACGGTTCGAGCGGCGGGAACGGGGCCATGGCGGAATCCTGCAGGGGTGTCGGCGGCCCGGGAAGACTACCGATCGGCTCCGGCGGCGACACCTCGTTTTCCCGCGTGGCCGCTAGCCGCCGTCCGGGGTCGCGCGGGCACTGTTCCGCGCAGACTGCCCGGTATGACCGAAGCCGAGCGCACGCGGGCGCGGCCGGCCGCGCTGCCGGAGGGGTCGACCCGGAGCTGGACGCGGCGCTCGAAGGGCAGCTGGGCAAAGACGACCTCGGCCGGACGTCCTTCGCCGGCTACCGGCTCGTGTCGGCTCAGGCGGCCGCGGCCCGTCACGCCGCGCGGTGACATGTCGTCCATTGTGGACCTCCCCGGTGTCGTGCCACCAGTGTCCGCGCGCAGTGCCGCGAATCGGGCGGGCTGGCCGGTTGAGCAGCGCACATTCGATATTTACAGGATTAATCGTCGTGGTTACCGTTTCCTGAATGGACCACAACATCACCGCGGTGTCGGCGGAACTGGTTCCCGCGCTCGTCTCCTCGGTGGCAGCGTTGTTCCGCGAGGACGGTGGCCGTCACGACCACCGCATGGACCTCGCCTGGCCACCCCGTGACGGTCCCGCCTACTACACTGCCCTGCTGGCCGACGGGGACGCGCTTTGCCTTGTCGCACAGGGAGAACGCGGCGTCGCCGGGCACCTCGTCGGGCGACTGCGGCGGCACGACTCGCTGCGCCCGGGCGTCATCACCGCGGTTCTCGAAAGCATGCGAGTCGCCGCCGGGGAACGCCGCGCCGGCGTCGGCACCGCGCTCGTCGAGCGATTCGACGAATGGGCGAAAAGCAAGGGTGCGGACGGATTCGAGGTCACCGCCTATGCCGCCAACGCCCACGCCCGGGCGTTCTACGGGCGGCACGGATTCCGCGAGTTCGCGGTCACCCTCCGGCGCTGATCACCCCGTCGAGATGTCCAGCACGGCCTTCCCGTCGAGGACACCGGCGAGGCGGACGGTGACCATGTGGCCAGGGGTGCCGAAGGAGCCGCTGCCGCCGGTGCCGAAGCTCAGCTCGCCCGAGTCCTGCAGGATGCGAACGCCGCTCAAGGTGACGGACGCGGTGAACGTCAGGCCGCTCGCGGTAATGTCGGCCTGGCCGGTCACGAGGACCTGGCACTTGCCGCCGGCGCACGCGCCCAGATCGGTGCCGTTGGCGGCGGGCGGCAGCGTCGGGGGTGGTGACCCGAGCGGCCGACACTGCGGGGCGACGTCGTGGGAGTGGGCCAGCACCGGGTTCGCGGCCTCGATCGCCGGCAGGTCGGGCGAGGGCAGGGCGATCGTCGCCAGTACCCCGATGATCTGCTCCGCCTGGGGTTTCAGCTGCTCGACGGGCTGGAAGGCCAGGTCGGCTGTCTGCGAATCGCTCGACGGCAGTTTCGGCGCCACCGCGCGGAGCGAGGCGAGCAGGCCGTCGTGGTACTTGTCGGCCGCGGGGATGCCCGACGGCGTGACGGTGCCCAGCGTCTCGACCAGCCGGGCGACGCCCGGCCCGGCCGAGGAGATGAAACTGCCCAGGTCGAAGCCGCTCAACCGGGCGTAGCGCGGGTCGGTGATGATCAGATCTTCGATCTTCTGCGCCTTCAGGGCCATGGCGGCGGTGACGGCGCCGCACATCGTGTCCGCCCACTCCACGAGCGGGCGGGTCGGCGCGGCCGCGTCCACAGGGCCGAACTGTCGCACGGGCGCGCAGGCGGGTGCGACGTTGGACGACGCGTTGAGCTTCGCGTCGCCGCGCACCACCTTGCTCAGGTCGGCGGCCGCCGGCTTCAGGGCCGCGACGGTGGTGGCGAGCTCGCGGGCCTGAGCGAGCGTCGGCTGCGCGGTGGTGTCCGAGGGCGCCTTCTCGGTCACCTCGTCGAGCGACTTGCCCAGCTGCGTCACGAAGGCGTCCGCGGCCTTGATCCCCGACGGGGGCACGGACTTCAGCCCCTGCCCGGCCTGGCCGATCCGCCCCGTGATGCCGCTGACGTAGGAGCTGATCTCCGGGGCGAGGAAGCCGGCCTGCGACGGGTCGGCCGCGGTGTGGTTCACCTCGTCGATCCCGGTCTGCAGGCCCTGCAGTGCCTGCACGCTCGTGCACACCGCCTGCGACCACGCCACGAGCGCCCGCGCGGCGGCGGGCACCGGGGGCAGCGGCGCCGGCAGCGCGTGCCCACCCGTGGTGCAGCCCGCCGCGACCAGCGCGAACGCCCCCAGCACGACAGCCGACCGAACCCGCATCTCCGACTTCCTTTCCCCGGTGGGCGCAGACTAGGCCTGCCCCGCCGGGAGGGGTCCCGGTGACCAGGGGACTCCACTGTGGACGGTGCCGGGTCAGGCGGGGGCCAGCACGTAACCGACCCCGGGCACGGCGTGGATCAGCGGCGGAGCGCCAGCTTGCCGCGCAGCTGGCTGGTGCCGGTGGACCCGGTGCGCAAGTACTGCTTCCAGATCCAGGGCACCGACGGTGTCGAGGTGTACTTCAGCCGCCCCGTGCCGGTGCGCGGGGCCGTGTGTCACCCGTGAAAATCTGTCACCCTGGGTGATCTTGTGGGGGCGGATTTACCCGATCGGGCGGAGGTTCATAGGATCTTGCCGCCGGTCGGGCCGCGGGCCCGCGGCTCCGGCGGTGTGGAGGTCTGGATGGCAGGCACGAGTCCCGGCGAAGGTCGCGACGAGCTCGACTCGGTCGCGAAGCTGGTGAGCCTGTCGGAGACGGCGCCGATGCCGCGCATCGACGGCGAGCGGCCACCGCTCGTCACGCGGACGAAACCCGAGTCCGATCCGAGCGGGCTGTACCCGGAGCCCGCCACCGCGCCGCGCACCTTGGGCGAGGGACCGGCCACGAAACCGCAGTCGATCGCCGGCGAGCTGCCGCTGGGGCTCGACGCGATGTTCGCCGCCGCGGGACCCGAGCACGAAACCGAGCGGACGCAGACCTCGCCGCCCGGGGCGAACCGGCGCAACACGAGGTACGTGGTGATCGCCGGCGCGGTGGTCGTCGCGCTGGCCGGGCTCGGGACCTGGGCCCTGTGGCCCGCGCCGGAGAGCGGCTCGGCCGGCCGGCCCGCGGAAGTGCCGGTCGCGCCGTCGAAGCCCTCGTCCGCGCCGCCCGCGGTCACCACCATGACCGCCAGCCCGACGCCGCCGACGGCCACCGACCAGGTGGACCACACCACCGAGGGCCAGAAGCCGCCGCAGCGGCCGGCGGGCGAGCACTCGAGCGCGCCGCACCGGACGTCGGCGGGCACGACGTCCGAGGACATCTGGAGCTCGGCCGTGACCTCGTTCCTCCAGGAGTGGAGCAGCCGCCACCAGCAGCCGTCGGGCCGCCACGGCGGCTGACGGGCGCGGAAGGCGCAGGTAGCACCGATTTCCGCGCCCGACGTGCAGCTGAACGGGCGACCTCGCGTAACCGCAGGGGGTCAAGGTACTACTCTGAGTGGGTCAAAGCCGCCCCCGAGCCGCCTTGCGAGGTATCCATGCCCAGCGCTCCGCCGTCCACGCTGTCGCCCAGCCAGGTTCCCGTGGGGGTCGACCCGAACCGGCCGAGCATCGCGCGGATCTACGACGGCTTCCTCGGCGGGAACCACTACTACGAGGTCGACCGCGCGGTCATGGAGAAGATCAACGCCGCGGTGCCGGAGGCCGTCCACATCGCGCGCGGCAACCGCGGATTCCACAACCGCGCGCTGCGGATGCTGGCCAACCAGACGGGGATCCGCCAGTTCCTCGACTGCGGTTCCGGCCTCCCGACGGCGGAGAACACGCACCAGATCGTGCAGCGCGCCCACCGCGACGCGCACGTGGTCTACATCGACAACGACCCGGTGGTCCTCGCCCACGGCCGCGCACTGCTGGCCGAGAACGAGTACACGCACATGGTCGACGCCGACATCTTCCAGCCGAAACTGGTGCTGGAGAACGAGACCGTGCGCGAGTACATCGACTTCTCGCAGCCGCTGGGCCTGCTGCACATCGGCACCATCCACCATTTCGAGGGCGACGGCGCCGTCGACGTGATGCGCCAGTACATCGACGCCCTCGCCCCGGGTTCTTTCGTGGCGCTGGCGCACTTCTACGACCCCGAGGTGCCGGAGCTGACCGCCGTCGCGAAGCGGATCGAGGAGATCCTCGTGTCCGGCCCGCTGGGCGCCGGCCGCTTCCGCAAGCGCACGGAGATCGAAGGCATGCTGCCGGGCCTGGAACTGCTGCCGCCCAACGCGACCAGTGGCCCCGGCATGTCCGTCTGCGACGAGTGGTGGCCGGACGGCCCGCGGCTCACCCCGCTCAGCGACTCCGCGAAGTGCGTCGCGGGGGTCGTCGGCCGCAAGCCGTGAGCTGACCTTCCCGGAGATCCCCGGTACCCGCGTGGTGCCGGGGATTTTTCTTGCCCGGCAGCGGGTTCACGTCGGCAGCGTGCGTGGTGCCGTGGCGAGCACGTGTTTCCGGAACGTCTCGCTCGCCGACGGCAGCACGCGCCCGCCGAGCTGGGCCAGGCCGATGTCGCGAGCCGCCGGCACGTCCGTGACGCGCAGGTGCGGGGTAGTCGGCGCGGTGACCGCGGGCGGGAACGTCGCGGTGTGGGGGAGCGGCAGCAGGGACACGCCGAGCCCCGCCGTGACGAGCCCGCGCAGGGTCTCCACCTCCTCGCCCTCGAACCCGACGCGCGGCATGAAGCCGGCCTGCGCGCACAGCTGCTCGGTGGTCTCGCGCAGCGCGTATCCCCGGCGCAGCAGGATGAACGACTCCTCGGCGACGTCGGCCAGCCGGGCCTGCTTGCGGCGCGCGAGGCGGTGTTTCGGCGGCACGGCCAGCAGCAGCGGTTCCTCGAGCAGCCGGACCCAGTGGATCAGCGGGTCACCCGGGTCGCCGCTGGTGAGCACGAGATCGGCCGTGCCGTCGAGCAGTTCGCGCACCAGGCCTTCCTCGCCGTGCTGGCGCAGCTCGAACCGCGCCCGCGGATGCTCAGCACGGTAGCCGCTCACGACGGGCGGCACGAGCCAGGTGCCGAACGTGTGCAGGAACGCCAGCGGAATCACCCCTGATTCGGGATCGACGGCTTCGGCGACGGCGCGCAGGCCTTCGTCGTAGCGCTCGAGGATCGCTTCGACGTGGGTCGCGAAGGCGTGGCCCGCGGGCGTGAGCCGCAGCGCGCGGCCCGAACGTTGGAACAGGGCGGCGCCGGTTTCGCGCTCGATCCGGTGCAGTGCACGGGAAAGCGCGGGCTGGGTGAGCCGCGCGCGGGCCGCCGTGTCGGTCACCGTCGCCCCGCGGGCCACCTCCTGGAAGAGCCGGAGCACGTGCAGGTCCATGCCATCCATACTGCCACAGCATGGAACCGAGGAAAAAGAGGCATTGGACGCATATGCGCAGGCAGCACATGCTGGAAGCAGGTTTTCCGAGAGAGGAGCGTGGCTCATGGCCACTGTGGCCGAACAGCTCGTGCGGACCCTGCGCGACGCCGGCGTGGAACGGATCTACGGCATCGTCGGCGACAGTCTCAACCCGATCGTCGACGCGGTGCGCCGCACCGACGGCATCGAGTGGGTCCACGTCCGCCACGAGGAGGCCGCGGCGTTCGCGGCCGCCGCGGAAGCCCAGGTGACGGGGAAGCTCGCCGTGTGCGCGGGCAGCTGCGGCCCGGGCAACCTGCACCTGATCAACGGGCTTTTCGACGCCCACCGCAGCGGTGCGCCGGTGCTGGCGATCGCGTCGCACATCCCGTCGGCGCAGATCGGCACGGGGTTCTTCCAGGAGACGCACCCGGAGCAGTTGTTCACCGAGTGCAGCTTCTACAGCGAGCTCGTGTCCCAACCGGAGCAGATGCCGCGGATGCTGCGGATCGCGATGCAGACGGCCGTCGGCAAGGGCGGGGTGTCCGTGCTGACCATCCCGGGTGACATCGCCGACCGCAAGGCCGCGCAGCCGGGTGTGGAGAAGGTCCAGCTCGTCACGCCGTCGCCGGTGGTGCCGCCGGCCGAGACGATCGAGGAGCTGGCGCGCCTGCTCGACTCCGGCGAGAAGGTGATGCTCTTCGCCGGCGCCGGGACCCGCGGCGCGCACGACGAGGTGCTGGCACTGGCCGAACGGCTCAATGCCCCGGTCGGCCACTCGCTCGGCGGCAAGGAGTGGATCCAGTACGACAACCCGTTCGACGTCGGCATGAGCGGCCTGCTCGGCTACGGCGCCTGCTACGACGCGATGCACGCCGCCGACCGGATCGTGTTGCTGGGCACGGACTTCCCGTACGACAACTTCCTGCCGCAGGCCCGCACGATCCAGGTCGACACCGACATCGCGCGCCTGGGCCGCCGGACGCCGCTGGAGCTGGCGATCCACGGCGACGTGAAGGCGACGATCAAGGCCGTGCTGCCGCTGCTGCGGGAGCGGACCGATCGCACCTACCTCGACCGGATGCTGCGCGAGCATGTGCGGAAGCTGGAGAAGGTGGTTTCGGCCTACACCACGAAGATCGAGCACCGACGGCCCATCCACCCGGAGTTCGCCGCGGCGATCCTCGACGAGGTGGCCGACGACGACGCGGTGTTCACCGTGGACACCGGCATGGGCAACGTGTGGGCCGCGCGCTACCTCACGCCCAACGGCCGCCGCCGCGTGCTCGGCTCGTTCCGCCACGGCAGCATGGCCAACGCGCTGCCGCACGCCATCGGCGCCCAGTTCGCGCAGCCGGGCCGCCAGGTCGTGTCGCTCTCGGGCGACGGCGGGCTCGCCATGCTCATGGGCGACCTGCTCACGCTGCCCACCTACGACATCCCGGTGAAGGTGGTGGTGTTCAACAACGCCACGCTCGGCATGGTGAAGCTCGAGATGCTCGTGGACGGCCTGCCCGACTTCGGTACGGACCACACACCCGTGAACTTCGCCGCGATCGCCCAGGCGTGCGGCATCCACGCGACGCGCGTCGAGGACCCGCGCGACGTGCGGGAGGCGCTGGCGAAGGCGTTCGTCCACCCCGGACCGGCCGTGGTCGAGCTCGTGACCGATCCCAACGCGCTGTCGATCCCGCCGCACATCACCGGCGCGCAGGTCCGCGGCTTCGCGCTCGGGGCGAGCAAAACGGTGCTCAACGGCGGCGTCGGCAAGATGATCGAGCTCGCGCGCACCAACCTGCGCAACGCACCCGGGTTCTGAGCACCGGCCCGTACGCTGGTCGCCGAGGAGGTGACCGACGTTGCGTGAGCCGGCCGGGCGCATGCGGGCGATCGATCCCGGAGCCGGGGCCGCCCTGCGGGTGGTCGCCACTTCGACGCCCTGGTCGAAGCCCGCGCCGGTCTCGAAGCGACGGTGCGGGCCGCGGCCGTGCTCGCCGGCTGCGCCGCCGGTCTCGTGGTTCCGGGACGGCGGTTGCGGGTCCGGGTGGAGCCGGACGGCCGGCGGGTTGATGGTGAGCCCGCGGGCCTTTCGGTGCCGTTGCCGGGGTACGCGCGCGCGGTGGTGTGGGTGGAGCGCGCGGCTGAGGACCCGGCGCGGGCGGAGTTCGATCGGGTGCTCGTCGACCGGCTGGCCACCACGGTCGGCATCGTGCTGGACCGCACCGGCGCCGGATTTCCGCCGGGGGACCCCGCGTCGGTGGAGCTCCTGGTGGACGCCAGTGCCGACGAAGGTGCGCGGACGGATGCGGCCCGGCGGCTGGGGTCGCCGCCGGACGGAGTGTTCGTCGTGACGGTGTGCGCGGGCGGCCCGCAACCGCCGGGCGCGGCTCGCCTCGGCGACCTGGCGGTGACGATCGAACCGGCCGGATCACCTGGAGGAGTTGGCAAGGCGGTGCGGTCGGCGTCGGGACCGGCGGTCGCTGTGCGGGAGCTGCCGTTGTCCTACGGGCAGGCGGTTCTCGCATTGCGGCTCACCGCCGTCGATGAGCCGGGGCCGTCGCATGTGGACGCCGCCGAGGTGGGCGGGCTGCTCGCGCTCGCCGACGGGTGTGACTCACCGGCGGCCACGGCGGAAGTGACGCCACCTCGAACGCGTCGTCGCCGCGCACCCGTGGGCGCTCGCGACGCTGACCGCCGTCGCGGCGGAGCCGAGCCTGCGTGCCGCGGCGGCGGTGCTCCACGTGCACCACTCCACGCTGCAGAGCCGCGTCGACCTCCTTGCCCAGGAGCTCAGCTACGGGCTGACCACGCCGGCCGGGCGGACCCGGCTCACGGTGGCGTTGGTGCTGCGCCGGTTCCGCCGTAGCCGCTGACCGCCGCGTGGCGGGCAACGGCCGCCGCGTGACGGGTTCACGTACGGTGGGCGCTCGCCTAGCGTCGGTGGTCGACATCCCGAGAGGAGCAGGCGGCATGCAGAGGGTGCACCCACCGTTCGACGCCGAGATCGCGGCGGCGCTGGTGGCGGTGAACGAGGCGCTGCCGTCGTCGGTGACGCCGGAGCTCGTGGGCCGGCTGCGTGAGCTGACGGCGGCCGGGCACACGATGAGCGTGGCCGAGATCGCCGAGCGCGCCGACGTGCGCGAGATCGACGGCGGCGTTCCACTGCTGGTGCTGCGGCCCAAGGGCAGCGATCCCGCCGTGCCGTTGCCGGGCCTGTACTTCATGCACGGCGGCGGCATGATGGCCGGCACCAACCGCACGGGCGCCGACTGGCTACTCGGGTGGCTGGCCGAAATCCCGATGGTCGTGGTGAGCGTCGACTACCGCCTCGCGCCGGAGCATCCGCACCCCGCGCCCGTCGAGGACTGCTACACCGGGCTGACGTGGGTCGGCGAGCACCTGGCCGAGCTGGGCATCGATCCCGCCCGGCTCGTGGTGGCGGGCGGCAGCGCCGGCGGCGGGCTCGCGGCCGCCACCGCGCTGATGGCGCGGGACCGCGGCGGCCCGGCCCTGCAGGGTCAGCTGCTGGTGTGCCCGATGATCGACGACCGCGCGGGCACGCCGTCGAGCACCGAGCTGGTCGGCGAAGGCGTGTGGGACAGCGTCTCCAACGCCACCGGCTGGTCCGCGCTCCTGGGCGACGCGGCCGGCGGCCCGGACGTCTCCCCGTACGCCGCGCCCGCCCGCCCCACCGATCTCTCGGACCTGCCGCCTTCGTTCCTCGAGGTCGGCTCCGTCGAGACCTTCCGCGACGAGGCCGTCGCCTACGCGTCGCGCCTGTGGCAGTCGGGCGGGCAGGCGGAGCTGCACGTGTGGCCGGGCGGGTGCCACGGCTTCGACGAGGTCGTCCCGCACGCCCCGATGTCGCGCGAAGCGCGGGCGAGCCGCGTGAACTGGCTCCGCCGAGTCTTCGCTGAGTAGGACAGCCGAGTAGGACAGCCGACCAGGTCACTTGCGGGCTTTGCGCGCCGCCTTGAGGAACTCACGGTTGAGCGTGGTGATGCTCGTCAGCGGGATGCCCTTGGGGCAGGCCAGCGTGCACTCGCCGCTGTTGGTGCAGCCGCCGAAGCCTTCGGCGTCCATGGTGTCGACCATGTCGAGCACGCGCTGGGTGCGTTCGGGCTGGCCCTGGGGCAGGGAGTTGAGGTGGCTGACCTTGGCGGCGGTGAACAGCATCGCCGAGCCGTTGGGGCACGCCGCGACGCAGGCGCCGCAGCCGATGCAGGTGGCGTTGTCGAAGGCGAGGTCGGCGTCGGGCTTGGGCACCGGCGCTGCGTGGGCGTCGGGGGCTGCACCGGTCGGGGCGGTGATGTAGCCGCCGGCCTGGATGATGCGGTCGAACGCGGAGCGGTCGACGACGAGGTCCTTGATCACGGGGAAACCCTTGGCGCGCCAAGGTTCGACGTCGATGATGTCGCCGTCGGAGAAGGCGCGCATGTGCAGCTGGCACGTGGTGGTGGTCTCGGGGCCATGGGCCTGGCCGTTGATGACGACGCCGCAGGAGCCGCAGATGCCTTCGCGGCAGTCGTGGTCGAACGCGACGGGCTGCTCGCCGGCGTCGATGAGCTGCTGGTTGAGCGTGTCGAGCATTTCGAGGAAGGACATGTCGGTGCTGATGCCGTCGACGGGGTAGTCGACGAGCTGTCCTTCGGTGTCGGGGCCGGACTGGCGCCAGACACGCACGGTGAGTTTCACGTGTAGCTCCGCTGGGTGGGGTGGACGTAGTCGAAGTTCAGGGGTTCCTTGTGCAGTACGGGTTTCTCGCCGTACTCCCAGGCCGAGACGTGGGAGAAGTTCTCGTCGTCGCGGGCGGCCTCGCCTTCGGGAGTCTGGTGTTCCTCCCGGAAGTGCCCGCCGCAGGACTCCTCGCGCACGAGGGCGTCGAGCAGCAGGAGCTCGGCGAGCTCGAGGAAGTCGGCGACGCGGCCGGCCTTCTCCAGCTCCTGGTTGAGTTCTTCGCCGGTGCCGGGGATGCGGACGTCGCGCCAGAACTCGGCACGCAGTTCCGGGACGCGTTCCAGGGCTTTGCGCAGGCCTTCGGCGGTGCGGGCCATGCCGCAGTGGTCCCACATCATCAACCCGAGTTCGCGGTGGAACGAGTCGACCGAGCGCGTGCCGTTCACCGAGAGGAGCCGCTCGATGCGGTCGCGGACGCCGGTCTGCGCCTCGACGACGGCGGGGTCGTCCAGGGTGACGTCGGTGAAGCCGCCCTGTCCGATGTAGTCGTTGAGGGTCGCCGGCAGCACGAAGTAGCCGTCGGCCAAGCCCTGCATGAGGGCCGAGGCGCCGAGCCGGTTGGCGCCGTGGTCGGAGAAGTTGGCTTCGCCGATCACGAACATGCCGGGAATCGTGCTCTGCAGGTCGTAGTCGACCCACAGCCCGCCCATCGTGTAGTGGATGGCGGGGTAGATGCGCATCGGGACCTCGTACGGGTTTTCCGCGGTGATGCGCTGGTACATGTCGAACAAGTTGCCGTAGCGGGCTTCCACCGCGGGGCGACCGAGGCGGGCGATGGCGTCGGCGAAGTCGAGGTAGACGCCGAGCCCGCCGGGGCCGACACCGAAGCCGGCGTCGCAGATGTTCTTCGCCGCCCGGGAGGCGATGTCACGGGGGACGAGGTTGCCGAAGCTGGGATAGAGCCGCTCGAGGTAGTAGTCGCGTTCGTCCTCGGGAATCTGGTCCGGCGGCCGCGGGTCCTGCTTCGCCTTGGGCACCCAGATGCGGCCGTCGTTGCGCAGCGACTCGCTCATCAGCGTCAGCTTCGACTGGTGGTCGCCGGAGCGCGGGATGCACGTCGGGTGGATCTGCGTGAAGCAGGGGTTGGCGAAGTAGGCGCCCCGCTTGTGGGCCCGCCAGATCGCCGACGCGTTGGAGCCCTTCGCGTTGGTGGAGAGGTAGAAAACGTTGCCGTACCCGCCGGTGGCCAGCACCACGGCGTCGGCCAGGTGCGTGGAGACCTCGCCCGTGACCAGGTCGCGGGCGACGATGCCCCGGGCCCGGCCGTCGACGACGATCAGGTCGAGCATCTCCGTGCGCGGGTGCAGCTCGACGTTCCCGGCGTCGATCTGCCGCGAGAGGGCTTGGTAGGCCCCGATCAGCAGCTGCTGCCCGGTCTGGCCCCGCGCGTAGAACGTCCGCTGCACCTGTACGCCGCCGAACGACCGCGTGTCGAGCAGGCCGCCGTACTCCCGCGCGAAGGGCACGCCTTGGGCCACGGCCTGGTCGATGATCTGCGCCGACACCTCGGCCAGCCGGTACACATTGGACTCCCGCGACCGGAAGTCGCCGCCCTTGACCGTGTCGTAGAACAGGCGGTGCACGGAGTCGCCGTCGTTGCGGTAATTCTTCGCCGCGTTGATCCCACCCTGGGCGGCCACGGAGTGCGCGCGTCGCGGTGAGTCCTGGAAGCAGAACTGCACCACGTGGTATCCCTGCTCGGCCAGTGTCGCCCCGGCGGACCCGCCGGCCAGCCCGGTGCCGACCACGATCACCCGGTGCTTGCGCCGGTTGGCCGGGTTGACCAGCTTCGCGGAGAACTTGCGCGCGCTCCACCGCTCGTCGATCGGCCCGGACGGCGCCTTGGTGTCGGTGATCGGCTCGCCGATCGTGTAGTCGAGCATGCTCAGCTCACCCATCCAGTCATGACGGAGATCGGCACGATCATGAACCCGCCGGTGATGACCACGGCCAGGACGGTACCGACGGTCTTGACCGTGCGGTCCTTGCTCGCGCTCTTGATCCCCAGCGTCTGCGCCGCGCTCCAGAAGCCGTGGTTGATGTGCAGCCCGAGCATCAGCAGGGCCACGAGGTAGATCACGTTGACCCACCACACCTGGAAGTCGGCCACCACGTTGTGGAACGGCTGCTCGGGCACGAAGTCCTGGTTCGCGACCCCGACGGTGAGGTCGAGGATGTGCCACACGATGTACACGGCCAGCGTCGCGCCGCCCCAGCGCATGGTGTGCGTGGCGAACGTCGCCCGCGGCCGCTGGCCGTGCACGTAGCGCACCGGCCGCGCCCGACGGTCCCGTTTGGACAGCTGCACCGCCGCCGTGACGTGAAGCACCAACGCCACGACGAGGACCGCGCGCTGAACCCACAGGAACCACGCATACGGTAGGGCCGGCTCCCCGATCGTGCGCAGCCAGGCCGCGTAGTGGTCGAAGGTCTCCGGCCCGAAGAAGATCTTCAGGTTGCCCGCCATGTGCGCGAGCAGCCAGACCACGAACAGCAGCCCGGTCGCCGCCATCACGACCTTCTTGCCGATCGACGATTCCCAGAAAAGCCGCACCGCCGGGCGTTTCCGCCGGGCGGTGGCGAGTTCACGTGCCACGCCTGCGACGTTAGGTCCGGTTCAACGAGAGGGCAAACACATGATTCCTCTCATGACCAGAGCCAATGCCTATGATGAGGCGTATGCAGTTCCAGCAGCTGGCATATTTCCTGGCAGTGGCCGACACGCGGCACTTCACGCGCGCGGCCGAGCAGACGCGTGTGGCGCAACCCTCACTGTCGCAACAGATCCGAGCGCTCGAACGCGACGTCGGCGCCACGCTGTTCCACCGCGTCCGCGGCAACGTCACGCTCACCGAGGCCGGCGAGACGCTCCTGCCCATCGCGCGGCGCATCCTGGCCGAGACCGAGGCGGCGTACCGGGCGATCCGCGAGCTCGACGAGCTGGGCCGCGGCCGCGTGCGCCTCGGCGCGACCCCCAGCCTGTGCACCGGCCTGCTGCCGGTGATGCTCGCGGCGTTCCGGCGCACCTACCCCGGCATCGAGCTGGTGCTGCACGAAAGCGGCTCCCGCGACCTGCAGACGGAGCTGTCGGAAGGCGGGCTCGACCTCGCGATGATCGTCGACAGCCGGGTCCGCGACGACCACCACCTGGAGAGCACCCCGCTGTTCGTCGAAGAGCTCGTGGTGATCTCGCCGAAGCATGAGCCGGCGCCGGTGCGCGGACGGCTCGCCATCCAGGACCTGAAGGACCGGCCGCTGGTCATGTTCCGCCGCGGCTACGACCTGCGCGAAGCCACGGTGAACGCCTGCCGCGCCGCCGGGTTCGACCCGGCCTTCGCCATCGAGGGCGGCGAGATGGACGCCGTGCTCGAGCTCGTGCAGGCGGGCCTCGGTCTCGCCGTCGTCCCGAGCACCGTGGTGGGGGACCGGTTCCGGATGACGCAGTTCACCGAACCCGGCCTCAGTCGCGTCGTGCGGCTCGCCTTCCGCCGCGACGTCGAGCTCACGCGCGCGGCCCGCGCGCTGCAGGAGGCGATTGTCCGGTTCCTGGCCGGGGAAGGTGGGCTCGGTCACCTCCCACCGGGGATCCGCTCGCTCGCGGGCCGGTGAGCGGGGCATGATCAACTCGCCGGACCGAGGAGGGGAATGCGTGATGGCGGGAGCGCTGAACGAGCAGTCGGCAGTGCGGATGCTGGAGCTCGGCGGAGTGCAGTTCACCTACGTGATCGACGGCGCGATGGCCCTGGTGCCCGGCGCGTTCTTCCCCGCGATCCCGGCCGCGTACTGGACCGAGCACCCCGAAGCGCTGGACGCGAAGGGGCGTGTCGCGGCGTCCGCGGGCGGCCTGCTCGTGGAACGCGAAGGCCGGACGCTGCTCGTCGACGTCGGGCTCGGCGTCGCGACCGACCCGGTCGAAATCGGCGGCGAGCCGGTCGCCTTCAGCGATTCCGGCGCCCTGCCGGACACTCTCGTCGCGCTCGGCCACCGGCCCGAGGACGTCGAGGCCGTGGCGTTCACGCACCTGCACGTGGACCACACCGGCTGGGCGTTCGTCGACGGCCGCAAGTTCTTCCCGGCGGCCACCTACCTCGTCGCCGCGCAGGAGTGGGCGCCGCACGGGCGTGGGGAGCTCGTCCCGGGCGCGCCGGGCCGGGCCGAGGTGATCGAGCCGCTGGCGGCCACTCACCAGGTGCTCGGCGACGGCGACGAGGTCTTCCCGGGCGTCCGCGCACTCGTGACGCCCGGCCACAGCCCGGGGCACACCTCGTACGTGATCGAGGCGGGGGCGCGGCGCGTGGTCGCGTTCGGCGACGTCTTCCATGTTCCCGCGCAGCTCACGCACCCCGGCTGGCCTTCGCTGCCCGACGTCGACGTGGCCGGGGTGCTCGCGGCCCGGCGCCGGATCGTCGAGGAGCTGGAGCGACCCGGCTCGATCGGGTTCGGTTGCCACTTCGGGGACCAGGCGTTCGGGCGCGTCGAGCGCGACACCGACGGCCTGCTCAAGTGGGAACCGGTCGAGGCCGAAGCCGTGCTGCCCGCGCCGCGGGTGCTGGGGACTGAGTCCGCACTGAGTCCGCACTGAGTCCGCACTGAGTCCGTTCCACCCGTCGGGCGACGCTCGTGGACAGGGTGCAAGTACGGGTGCTATAACCGGACTACTCCATACTGCATACAACATCCAGTCGAGCGGGTGACGCCATGTCCGAGCCCCAGACCACCACCGCGGTTCGCGAGCTGAAGGACGTCTACGGACGCCGGTACCGGGTCGGGGAAAGCGACCTGGACCTGCTCGGCCGCCCCCGGAGCTGGATGCTCTGGCTCAGCGGCGCCGCGATGTTCGCCGCCGGACTGCAGCAGTACGGCTTCGGCGCCATCGCGCCGGTGCTCACCAGCGCGCACGGCTGGACGTTCACCGAGGTCGTGGTGTCGCTCGCAGTCTGGGCGGTGGCGCAGGCGAGTGTGGTGTTCCCCGCGGCCTGGCTGCGCGACCGCGGCCGGCTCTCGCCGTCGTTCGCCGTGGTGCTCGGCGGGATCCTGTGCGCGATCGGTCTCGTGACGCTCGGCCACGCGTCGAGCCTGGCCGTGGTGTTCGTGGGCTACTCGCTGCTCGGCGGCATCGGCACGGGGCTGGTCTACGGCACCTGCGTCGGCGCCGTGATGCGCTGGTTCCCCGACCACACCGCCACGCGCGTCGGGGCGGTGAGCGGCGCCTTCGCCTACGGCAGCGTTCCCTTCGTGCTCGTCGCCGGCTTCGGCCTCAGCGTCGGCAACCGCGACGTGCTCCTCGACGTGACGGCTGCACTCGTGCTCGTCGTCGTGGTCGGCGCGGGCGCGCTCCTGCGCTACCCGCCACGCAACTGGTGGCCGGTCGGCGCGCCGGACCCGCGCGAGTGGGCGCGGGACAAGGTCCGCAACCGCACCGTCTCGGTCAACCGCCCCGCCGTGCGCCACTACCGGCCGGCCGAACTTCTGCGCTGCGGCACGACGTTGGCCCTGTACGGCACGGTGGGGCTGGCCGCCGCGGTGCTGCTGTTCGACCTCGCCTACCTGGCCACGTTCGTCGCCGAGCAGGGCGGAGGTACGGGTCTCGCGGCGATCGCGCTCGCGGTGCTCGCCGGCGTGACCGGCACGGGCCGGGTGCTGCTCGGGTGGCTGTCCGACCGTGTGGGCCGCCGGCGGATCCTGCAGCTGGCCTTGGTGGCGGGCGGGATCGGCCAGTTCGTGCTCTTCTACTCCGGCGAGCACCGGCATGCCTTCGGCCTCGTGCTCGGCGCCGCGCTCGCCGGGCTCGGCAACGGCTGCTGCTACACGCTGCTGACCGGGTTGGTCCGCGAGTACTTCGGTGAGGAGTCGGCGTTGCAGAACTTCGGCGTGCTCTACAGCGCCAAGGCCGTCGGCGCGCTGCTCGGCATCGGGCTCGCCGCCCTCGTCGTCACGGCACACGGCTACTTCGGTGCCTTCGCCGCGGCCGGGCTCTTCAGCCTGGCCGCGGCGGTCCTCACCGGACGGCTCACGCAGCCGGGCCGGCCCAAGTCCCTGCTTCCCGCGCGCTGAACCCGGAGGTGGCCCCATGGGCCGGATGACGAGCCGACGCCGCGTGTTCCGCGTCGTCGACGGCGAGCTCACGATGCGCCCGGACACGCTCAGCGCCGAGGAACCGCTGGAGATCCGCGTGGCCGGCAAGGCGCTCACGATCACCATGCGCACGCCCGGCAGCGACTTCGACCTCGCCGCCGGGTTCCTGGTCGGTGAGGGGATCGTGCACCAGGGCGCCGACGTCGCCGGGATCCGGTACTGCGCCGGGGCCTCGAGGGCCTCCGGGGACGGTTCCAACACCTACAACATCGTCGACGTCGTGCTGCGCGCCGGCGTGCCCCTGCCCGACCCGTCGATGGAACGCAACTTCTACACCACTTCCTCGTGCGGCCTCTGCGGCAAGGCGAGCCTCGACGCGGTGCGCACGACCCTGCGGTGGCCGGTGACGGCCGACCCGCTCGCGGTCGGCCCGCAGGTGCTGGCGACCCTGCCGGACGCGTTGCGCACGGCGCAGAAGGTGTTCGATCGCACCGGCGGCCTGCACGCGGCCGGCCTCTTCGACGCCGGCGGGCAGCTGCTCTGTGTGCGGGAGGACGTCGGGCGGCACAACGCGGTCGACAAGGTCGTGGGGTGGGCCGCGCGCGAAGGCCGGCTGCCGCTGACCGGCACGATGCTCATGGTCAGCGGGCGGGCGTCGTTCGAGCTCGTGCAGAAGGCCGCGATGGCGGGAATCCCGTTGCTGTCGGCCGTTTCCGCGCCGTCCTCGCTAGCCGTGGAGCTGGCCGAGGAGGTCGGGCTCACGCTGGTCGGCTTCCTGCGGGGCACGTCGATGAACGTCTACACGCGAGCCGACCGCCTCGGCCTCCACGATCCACTGCAGCTCGTGGAGCGCTGACGCCGCACACGAGGAAGGCCCTCTTCGCCGCGGAGCAATCGCGGCGAAGAGGGCCTTCGATCGAGGGACCAGCGGTTGGCAGAGTACGAATCCGTACCCCTGCCGGCGAGGTTGCCGCCGTCGACGATCAGGTACTCGTCGCGGATCGGCGAGCCGGTGAACCACGACTCGAGGATCTCGCGCGTGCCCGCGGAGTAACGCGCCTGAGCCGAGATCGAAGAACCCGAGATGCGCGGGGTCATGCCGTGGTGGAGCATGGTGCGCCACGGGTGGTCGGCCGGCGGGATGAGGTACGCGCCACGCTCCATCGTCGCGATGAGCTCGTCGCCGAACAGGCCCTCGGTCTCCGGGTGCCACGGCGCGTTGATGGTCACGGCGTCGCAGCGGGGCACCATGGCCGCGGCGCTCTCGTGGAACGTCAGCCCCAGCTCCTGCTCCACCTCGGCGGGCAGCCGATGCCGGTCGGTGTAGTGCAGGTGCACGTCGAACGGTCGAACTCGGACGTGACGATCAGCTGGTGCCCCTGGCGCTCCAGGAACTCATGCAGACCGAGCTCACCGGAGACGCTGCCGAGCAGGGCGCCGGGCGTGAAGTCGAGTACCCGTCGACCGGGTCGTCGTACAGCAAGCAGAGCACCTTTGCCGTGGTCTGTCTGCCGAGAGTTTTCGTTGGCAGCTAACGGCTTTACCTTACTCCGGTGCAGAGAGGGGGTCAAAGCGTTAGTGCCTATGCCGGGATAGGCCCCGGCTATCGCACGGGCGCGAGGAAACCCGCGAGGACGCGCTCCAGCACGCCCCGGACGTCGACCTGCGGAGTCACCTCGAGCAACGCCCGCGCGAGGATGGGATCCGCCGGTTGCGCATCTGCTGCCCGAGCAGGCACAGCGGCACGGTGGCGACTTCGGCCCAGCGCACGCGCTCGCGGCCGGCGAGCTCACCGTCGCGGGGCGTCAGGAGCAGGTAGCGCTCCTCGTGGAGCGGGTAGGTGCGGACGGTGCTGAGCTCCTCGTCGTCCACATAGGTCCGGGCGATGTCGAGTTCGTACTCCGCGAGCCGGCGCGTGATTTCCCGGGACGGAGGGGATTCCAGCGACACGCGGGCGTGCGGTGGCGTTCGCAGAACCGGGTCGTGAGCAGCGTCGCGGCGGCCCTCGAGCCGCCGGCCGCGGCGCGCGATCGGCGCGCCCAGCTCGTGCTCCAGCTTCCGGATCGCGGCCGACAGCGAGGGCTGCGAGACGTGAGAGCCGTCGGCGGCGCGGGCGAAGTGACGTTCGCGCGCGAGCGCGACGAGGTACTCCGGTTGGCGTAGCAGCACATCTCATCATGGCGCACGCCCCTTACCGGCGAAAGGCTTTGCGGCTTCAGGTCAGATGCCGCAGCACGGCCGCCACCGCCGGCGGGGGATCACCGGCCGGGCGGGTCACGGAGATGTGCCAGGTCGGGCCGCCGCGGGAGAACGGCCGCGAGGTGAGATCGGCGAACCGCGCGGCCACGGACGCGGGCAGGATGCACGCGCCCAGATCGTGGCGGACGAGCTCCGCCGCCGCGGCGACGTCGGTGACCTCGTGGGCCACGGTCCGGCGCACCTGCGCGGTGTGGAACGCCCGGTCGGTCGCCTCGCGGTTGGCCCAGCCCGGCGCGAAGTCGACGACCGCCGCGGCGGCCGCGTCGGCGGCGGTGACCGGCCGGTCGGCGCCGCGATCGCCCGCGGGAGTCATCAGCACCATGGCCTCGCGCCGCAGCGGCCGGCTGACCAGACCGTCGCCGGCCACGCAGTCCTCCACGGCGACGAGAGCGTCCACACTGGACTCGTGCACCGCCGAGCGCAGCTGCCGCGGCGGGACCAGGAGCACCTGCACCTGCACACCCGGGTGCTCGCGGCGCAGCGCCGCGAGCGCGCGGTGCGGGTCGGGCCACGCGCCGGGCATCACCCCGATCCGCACGCGGCCGCCGAGTTTCCAGCGCGCCCCGTCCACGGTCGCCCGGGCGTGTTCGGCGGCCTTCAGCGCGGCGCGCGCGGCGGGCAGGAACGCCCGGCCCGCCGGCGTCAGCGCGACGCGGTGGGTGGTGCGCTCGAACAGCGACGTGCCGAGGTCGCGTTCGAGCGCGCGGACCACCGTGGACACCGTCGACTGCACGGTGTGCAGGCGGTGCGCCGCGGCGGTGAACCCGCCCTCCTCGGCGACCGCGACGACGATCTCCAGCTGCCGCAGGTCCATCCGCGGTCCTCCTCGGGTGCTCGTGGTCAGGGCAGGGGCAGCAGTTCGACGTCACCGCCCCGCCAGCCCGGCGGCACCACGGCGAGGGCGTCGGCGAGCGCCGCGCCCCACAGCGAACCGGGCCGGTCGTGGCCCACCGGTGTGACGTCGCCGCCCGAGCGCACGACGGGCACGAGCCGGGTGTCGCTCGGGTGCGCGGGCAGGGGTTCGGCGGCCCACGCCGTGACGGGCGCCGGCTCGCGGTGGCCACCGAGCTCGGTCAGCAACGGCATGAGCAGCGTCAGCCCGGCCCCGAGCGCCGCGAAGGGGTTGCCGGGCAGCCCGACCACGCACCGGCCGTCGGGCAGCACCGCCAGCAGCTGCGGGTGCCCGGGCCGGACCGCGACACCGTCCACGCGGACATCGGCGAGCAGCGCCCGCAGCACTCCTCGCAGGTGGTCGGCCGGCCCCTTGGAGGTGGCGCCGCAGACCACCACCACGTCCGCGTCGTCGTCGGTCAGCGCCGCGGTGAGGGCGTCGGGCTGATCGGCGAGCCGGACGAGGCCGTGCTCCTCGGCACCCGCGGCGCGCAGCAAGCCGGGCAGCAGCGGCCCGATCGCGTCGCGGACCCGGCCCGGCCGTGGCAGCCCCGAGGTCTGGACCTCGTCGCCGGTCACGACCACCGACACCCGTGGCCGGCGGTGCACCAGCAGCGTGTCGTGCCCGACGGCCGCCGCCGCGCCGAGCACAGCGGCCGTCACGGTGGTCGACGTGGTGAGCAGCTCCGCACCCTCGGGCCAGTCCTCGCCCCGGCGGCGCACGTGCTTGCCGCTCGCCACGGTGCCGCTCACCCGCCGTCCACTGTGGACGGCGTGCTCCACCGGCAGCACCGCGCGCGTGCCGGCCGGAACCGGCGCGCCCGTGGCGATCTCCAGAGCCGTGCCGTGAGCCAGCACGCCGGCGTACGGCGCGCCGCCGGCCCGGACCGCGCCCACCACGGTCCACGGTCCGGGCCCGGCGACGGCGTACCCGTCCATCGCCGAGTTGTCGTACGCCGGCATCGGCACCAGGGCCCGGACCGGGCTCGCCAGCGCCCGGCCCAGCGCTTCGCCCAACGGCAGTTCCACCGCTTCGAGCGGCTTCACCGCGTCGCGAGCGATCCGGCGGGCCTCGGCCCATCCCCGGTGCATGGCGTACCTCCTAGCCCGGCCGGCCCGCGGCGCCGACCTCGGTCATCGCCCCGGTCCGCTCGTCGTAGACGAACCCTCGCACGGACGCGGTGTGCGGCAGGAACGGACTGCTGCGCACGCGGCGCAGGCATTGGCGCACGTCCTGCTCGGCGTCGGTGAACGCCTCGGCCGACCAGGGCGGCCGGATCCCGGTGCCCTGCTCGACCTGGCGCGCGAACTCCGTGTCCGTGAAGGTTCGCATGCCGCAGTCCTCGTGGTGGACGAGGATGCTCTCCCGGGTACCCAGCAGCCGCTGGCTCACCGCCAGCGACCGGATCGCGTCGTCGGTCACGGCCCCGCCGGCGTTGCGGATCACGTGGGCGTCGCCCTCTTCCAGGCCCAGCAACCGGTAGACGCTGATCCGCGCGTCCATGCACGCCACCACCGCCACCCGACGGCGGGGCCGCTTCACCAGCCGGGTGTGGTCGAGGCCGCCGTGGTAGCGCCCGGCGTTGGCGACCAGCGCGTCGATCTCGCCCACGGCTACGGCGTCCCCGCGAGGACTTCGCGCACCAGCCGCGCGGTCTCGCTCGGGGTCCGCCCGACGCGGATGCCCGCCGCCTCCAGCGCCGCCTTCTTCGCGACGGCCGTACCGGCCGAGCCGGAGACGATCGCGCCGGCGTGGCCCATCGTCTTGCCCTCCGGTGCGGTGAACCCGGCGACGTAGCCGACCACGGGCTTGCTCACGTTCTCCCGGACGTAGGCGGCCGCGCGTTCCTCGGCGTCGCCGCCGATCTCGCCGATCAGCACGATCACGTCGGTGTCCGGGTCCTTCTCGAAGGCCTCGACCGCGTCGATGTGCGTGGTCCCGATCACCGGGTCGCCGCCGATGCCGACGCAGGTGGAGAAGCCGATGTCGCGCAGCTCGTGCATGAGCTGGTAGGTGAGCGTGCCCGATTTCGACACCAGCCCGATGCGTCCCGGGCCGGTGATGTCGGCCGGGATGATGCCCGCGTTGGACAGCCCGGGGGAGACGATGCCGGGGCAGTTCGGGCCGATGATCCGGGTCTTGCCGCCCTTGGCGACGGCGTGGGCCCAGAACACCGCCGAATCGTGCACCGGTACCCCCTCCGTGATCACCACGGCCAGGCCGATCTCGGCATCGACGGCCTCGATCACCGCGTCCTTCACGAACGGCGGCGGCACGAACAGCACCACCACGTCGGCGCCGGTCGCGGCCATCGCGTCGGCGACACTGCCGAACACGGGCAGCTCGCGCTCGCCGACCGCCACCTTCTGGCCGGCCTTGCGCGGGTTCACGCCACCGACCACGTTCGTGCCCGCGGCCAGCATCCGCTTGGTGTGCTTCATGCCCTCGGCGCCGGTCATGCCGGACACGACGACACGGCTGTTCTCGTCCAGGAAGATCGCCACTTCTCAGGCCTCCGCGCTAGCAGTAACGGTCGCGAGCTTGGCCGCCTCGCGGGCGGCGTCGTCCATGGTCTCCACCACGGTCACGAGCGGGTGGCCGGCTTCGGCCAGGATGCGCCGGCCCTCGGCCACGTTGTTGCCGTCGAGCCGCACCACCAGCGGTTTCGTCGCACGGTCGCCGAGGATCCCCAGCGCCTGCACGATGCCGTCGGCCACCGCGTCGCACGCGGTGATGCCGCCGAAGACGTTCACGAAGACGCTGCGCACGTCCGGGTCGCCGAGGATCACGCCGAGCCCGGCCGACATGATCCCGGCCGACGCGCCGCCGCCGATGTCGAGGAAGTTCGCCGGTCCCCGCGCGCCCATCTCGGCGGCCGCGGCCGCGACGACGTCCAATGTGGACATCACCAGGCCGGCGCCGTTGCCGATCACGCCGATGTCGCCGTCGAGCTTCACGTAGTTCAGCCCCTGCTCGGCGGCTTCGCGCTCCAGCGGGTCACCGGCGTTCGGGTCGGCGAACGCGGCGTGGTCGGCGTGGCGGAACTCGGCGTTGGCATCGAGGGTGACCTTGCCGTCGAGCGCGATCACCCGGCCGTTCTTGGTGCGCGCCAGCGGGTTCACCTCGACCAGCGTGGTGTCCTCGCCGACGAAGACCTCCCACAGCCGCACCAGCGCGTCGGCGATGTCGTCGGCGACCTCGGCCGGGAACTGCGCCGCGGCGACGATCTCGACCGCCTTGGCGCGGTCGACGCCGGTGAGCGCGTCGACCGGTACCTTCGCCAGCGCCTCGGGCCGCGTCGCCGCGACCTCCTCGATCTCCATGCCGCCGGCCACCGACGCCATGGCGAGGAACGTCCGCTCCGCGCGGTCGAGCAGGTAGGACACGTAGTACTCCTCGGCGATCTCGCTCGCCTCGGTCACCAGCACCTTGTGCACGGTGTGGCCCTTGATGTCCATGCCCAGGATGTCGTCGGCGACCTGTTCGGCGTCGTCGGGCGTGGCCGCGAGCTTCACGCCGCCGGCTTTGCCGCGTCCGCCGGTCTTGACCTGTGCCTTGACCACCACGGTGCCGCCGATCACCACGGCCGCCGCGCGCGCTTCTTCCGGGCTCGTGGCGACGCGGCCGCGGGGGACCGGTACGCCGTGCGAGGAGAACAGCTCGCGCGCCTCGTGTTCGAAGAGATCCATCTGAGTCCTTCCTGGCGGGCCCGGGTGGGCCGCGAACGGGACTGGGGAGGAATAGGGCCGTCCGGGTGCCGTCATCCGCCGCGGCACCCGGGAAAAAACCTCCGGACAAACCTGCGGATGGCCCTGGACAGCGGGTCGCTCGGAGAGTAATCCTAATGCCTACCTCATACGGTATGCAATCTACAGTTTTCGGTGAAGGTGCCGCTGACCTGGAGGGATGCCCTTCGCCGCGGCTGTGGACCGACGGCAGTGCAGACCGGGGAGCGCACCGGAACGAGCGCCCGGATCAGAGAGGTCCGGCGTGAGACCAGAGGAGTTGAGCAATGGCGCCAACCACGACCGGCCAGAACGTCGACAAGGACCGGGCCGCCCCTGCGACGAACGGCGGCCAGCCGGCTCCGGACACGATCTCCGGCGGGCACCTGGTGGCCAAGGCGCTCAAGGCGGAGGGCGTCGACACGATCTTCACGCTGTGCGGCGGGCACATCATCGACATCTACGACGGCTGCGTCGACGAGGGCATCAACGTCATCGACGTACGCCACGAGCAGGTCGCCGCGCACGCCGCCGACGGCTACGCGCGGATCACCGGCCGTCCCGGCTGCGCGGTTGTCACCGCCGGCCCGGGCACCACCGACGCGGTCACGGGTGTGGCCAACGCCCTGCGCGCGGAGAGCCCGATGCTGCTGATCGGCGGCCAGGGCGCGCTGAGCCAGCACAAGATGGGCTCACTGCAGGACCTCCCGCACGTGGACATGATGACCCCGATCACCAAGTTCGCCGCGACCGTGCCCTCGACCGCCCGCGCGGCCGACCTCGTGTCGATGGCGTTCCGCGAGGCCCTGGCGGGTGCCCCCGGCCCGGCGTTCCTGGAGATCCCGCGCGACGTGCTCGACGCGCGGGTCCCGCTGTCGGCCGCGCGGATCCCCGAGGCGGGCCGCTACCGCGCGTCCACGCGCAGCGCCGGCGACCCGGCCGACGTCGAGCGCCTCGCCGACCTGCTGGTGCACGCGAAGAAGCCGGTGATCCTGCTGGGCAGCCAGGTCTGGACCACCCGGGCGGCCGAGCCCGCGGCCGAGCTCGTGCGCACGCTGAACATCCCCGCGTACATGAACGGCGCGGGCCGCGGCACCCTGCCGCCCGGCGACCCGCACCACTTCCAGCTTTCGCGCCGCTACGCGTTCGACAACGCGGACGTGATCGTGATCGTCGGGACGCCGTTCGACTTCCGCATGGGCTACGGCAAGCGCCTCTCGCCCGACGCCACGGTGGTGCAGATCGACCTGGACTACCGCACCGTCGGCAAGAACCGCGACATCGACCTGGGCCTCGTCGGAGACGCCGGCCAGATCCTCGCGGGCGTGACGCAGGCGGCGTCGGGTCGCACCGACAACGGCGCGGTGGCCCGCAAGCCGTGGCTGGAAGAACTGCGCGCGGTGGAGGACAAGGCGAAGGAGAAGCGCCTGCCGCAGCAGCACTCCGACGCGAACCCGATCCACCCGTACCGGCTCGTGCACGAGATCAACGAGTTCCTCACCGAGGACTCGATCTACATCGGCGACGGCGGCGACATCGTCACCTTCTCCGGCCAGGTCGTTCAGCCGAAGTCGCCTGGGCACTGGATGGACCCGGGCCCACTCGGCACGCTCGGCGTCGGCATCCCGTTCGTGATGGCCGCCAAGCACGCCCGCCCCGACAAGGAGGTTGTCGCGTTGTTCGGCGACGGCGCGTTCTCCCTGACCGGCTGGGACTTCGAGACGCTGGTGCGGTTCAACCTGCCCTTCGTCGGAATCGTCGGCAACAACTCGTCGATGAACCAGATCCGCTACGGCCAGGCCCAGAAGTACGGCCTGGCGCGCGAGCGCATCGGCAACACCCTGGGCGACGTGCCCTACGACCAGTTCGCCCGCATGCTCGGCGGCTACGGCGAAGAGGTCCGCGACCCCGCCGACATCGCGCCGGCGCTGCAGCGCGCGCGTGAGTCGGGCAAGCCGTCGCTGATCAACGTCTGGGTCGACCCGGACGCGTACGCCCCCGGAACCATGAACCAGACGATGTACAAGTAGTCGGGAGGCACGAAAATGGGAAAGGCACTCGAAGGCGTCCGCGTCCTCGACATGACCCATGTCCAGTCGGGACCGTCGTCGACTCAGATCCTCGCCTGGCTGGGCGCGGACGTGATCAAGCTGGAGACGCCGGGACGCGGGGACATCACCCGCGGCCAGCTGCGGGACCTGCCCGGAGTGGACAGTCTCTACTTCACGATGCTGAACGGGAACAAGCGCAGCATCACGCTCAACATGAAAAGTGACGAGGGCAAGGAGATCTTCACGAAGCTGGTGTCCGGTGTGGACATCCTCGTGGAGAACTTCGGCCCCGGTGTCGTCGACCGCTTCGGCTTCTCCTGGGAGAAGCTGCAGGAGATCAACGAGCGGCTGATCTACGCCTCCATCAAGGGCTTCGGCCCGGGCCGCTACGCCGACTTCAAGGCCTACGAGGTGATCGCGCAGGCCATGGGCGGCTCGATGAGCACCACCGGGTTCGAGGAGGGTCCGCCCACCGCGACCGGCGCGCAGATCGGTGACTCCGGCACCGGCATCCACCTCGTGGCCGCGATCCTCGCCGCGCTGTACCAGCGCACGAACTCCGGCCGCGGACAGCGGGTGCAGGTGGCCATGCAGGACGCGGTGCTCAACCTCTGCCGCGTCAAGCTGCGCGACCAGCAGCGGCTGGCGCACGGCCCGCTCGGCGAGTACCCCAACGAGGTGTTCGGCGACGAGGTGCCGCGCTCCGGTAACGCGTCCGGCGGCGGGCAGCCCGGCTGGGCGGTGCGCTGCGCGCCCGGCGGCCCGAACGACTACATCTACGTGATCATCCAGCCCGTCGGCTGGGCGCCCATCACCGAGCTGATCGGGCAGCCCGAGCTCGCCGAGGACCCGGAGTGGGCAACGCCCGAGGCGCGGCTGTCCAAACTGGACAAGGTGTTCGCGCTCGTGGAGCAGTGGACCGAGCGCCACACCAAGTGGGAGGTCATGGAGAAGCTCAACGCCCGCAACATCCCGTGCGGGCCGATCCTGTCCACCCAGGAGCTCATCGAAGACGAGACGCTCGCCGAGCTCGGCAGCGTGGTCGAGATCGACCATCCCGAGCGCGGCAAGTTCAAGACCGTGGGCTGCCCGCTCAAGCTGTCGGACTCCCCGGTGGACATCGGCCGCTCGCCGCTGCTGGGCGAGCACAACGACGAGGTGCTCGGCGAGCTCGGCTACGCAGGCGAAGACCTCGAGCGGCTGCGCACCGCAGGCGTGATCTAAGGAGAAGCTGGATGACCACGGGAACCGGCCGCGCTGCGGTCGAGAAGATCCTGGAGAAGGCGGCGGCCGAGGGCCGCTCGTCCCTCACCGCTCCGGAAGGCCGCGCGGTGTGCGAGGCCTACGACATCCCCACCCCGGCCGAGCGCCTGGCGACCTCGCCCGATGAGGCGGTGGCGCAGGCGCAGGAGATCGGCCTGCCGGTGGTGCTGAAGATCGTGTCGCCCGACATCCTGCACAAGACCGAGGCCGGCGGCGTGCTCGTCGGCCTGCGCACGGCCGAGCAGGTGGCCGACGGGTACGCCACGATCCTGGCCAACGCCAAGGCGTACAACGCCGAGGCGAGCATCGTGGGCGTGCAGGTGCAGCAGATGCTGACCACGGGGCAGGAGGTGATCATCGGGTCGGTCACTGACCAGACCTTCGGCAAGATCGTGGCCTTCGGGCTCGGCGGTGTGCTCGTCGAGGTGCTCAAGGACGTGACCTTCCGGCTGGCCCCCACCAGTGAGGCCGAGGCACTGTCCATGGTGGACGGCATCGCCGCCGCCGAGGTCCTCAACGGCGTGCGTGGCAGCGAGGGGGTGGACAAGAAGGCGCTTGCGGGCATCGTGAACAAGCTCTCTCAGCTCGTCGCGGATTTCCCGCAGCTCGCGGAGGTCGACCTCAATCCGGTGCTCGCCACGGCCGCCGGCGCGACCGCGGTCGATGTGCGCATCCTGGTGGACCCGGACGCGGCCAAGGAGCCGGTGCGGTTCACGCAGGAGGAGATCCTCGCGTCGATGAACCGGATCATGAAGCCGGCCGCCATCGCGGTCATCGGGGCTTCGGCCGAGGCCGGCAAGATCGGCAACTCGGTGATGAAGAACCTCGTAAACGGCGGTTACGCGGGCGAGATCTACCCGATCAACCCCAAGGCGTCGGAGATCCTCGACCGCAAGGCGTACGCGAGCATCAGCGACGTACCTGGTGACGTGGACGTCGCCGTGTTCGCCATCCCGGCGAAGTTCGTGCCCGCCGCGCTCGAAGAGGTCGGCAAGAAGGGCGCGGCCGGGGCGATCCTGATCCCGTCCGGGTTCGGCGAGACCGGGAACATCGAGCTGCAGGACGAGGTCGTGGCGATCGCGCGCAAGCACGGCGTGCGCATCCTCGGGCCGAACATCTACGGCTACTACTACACACCCGAGAACCTCTCGGCGACCTTCTGCACGCCGTACGACGTCAAGGGCGGTGTCGCGCTCTCCTCTCAGAGCGGCGGCATCGGCATGGCGATCCTGGGCTTCAGCCGGTCGGCGGGCATGGGTGTGTCGTCCATCGTGGGCGTGGGCAACAAGGCGGACATCGACGAGGACGACCTGCTCACCTTCTTCGAACAGGACGACAACACGCAACTGGTCGCGATGCACCTCGAAGACCTCAAGGACGGCCGCTCGTTCGCGGAGACCGCCAAGCGGGTCTCGGCGAAGAAGCCCGTCGTGGTCCTGAAAGCCGGGCGCACGTCGCAGGGCGCGAAGGCGGCCAGCTCGCACACCGGCGCGCTGGCCGGCAACGACAAGGTCTACGACGACATCCTGCGCCAGAGCGGTGTGATCCGGGCGCCGGGGCTCAACGACATGCTGGAGTACGCCCGCGGCATCCCGCTGCTGCCGACCCCGCAGGGCGAGAACGTCGTGATCATCACCGGCGCCGGCGGCTCGGGCGTGCTGCTTTCCGACGCCTGTGTGGACAACGGTCTGTCGCTGATGGAGATCCCCGACGACCTCGACGCGGCGTTCCGGGAGTTCATCCCGCCGTTCGGCGCGGCCGGCAACCCGGTGGACATCACGGGTGGCGAGCCGCCGTCGACCTATCGGAACACGATCGCGCTCGGTCTGTCCGACGAGCGCATCCACTCCCTGATTCTCGGCTACTGGCACACGATCGTCACGCCGCCGATGGTGTTCGCCGAGCTCGTGGCGGACGTGGTCGAGGAGTTCCGCCGCAAGGGGATCCACAAGCCGGTGGTGGCGTCGCTGTCCGGGGACGTCGAGGTGGAGGAAGCGAGCGACCACCTCTACGCCAACGGGATCGTCGCCTACCCGTACACGACCGAGAAGCCCGTGGCGGTGCTCGGTGCCAAGTACCGCTGGGCGCGGTCGGCCGGTCTGCTCGGCTGATCACTTCCGGCGAGAGGGAAGGAGGCGTATCTTGCCGGACACCTAGCCGTCGGCCAAGCGGGGGACACGAGCACACGCAAGAAGCGCCGGGCGCGCGCGGTCGCGCCCGGCGGGGGACAAGGAGCCACCCCACTCAGAGGGAACCGAAGTCAACGTTGACGAAAGAGAACTCTCATGACCGCAGCCTTACCGACGTACCAGGAGATCGTCGACGACAACGGACGCAAGTACCGGATCGGTGAGAGTCCCAGAGACATCATGGGCCGCTCACGCGCATTCATGGTCTGGCTGCCGTGGGTCGCCATGATGGCGGTGAGTGTGTTCGAGTACGGCTGGGGAGCCGTCGAAGGCACACTCGAAGACAAATACGGCTGGTCGTTGTCGGACGCGTTCTGGCTGGCCAGCATCTGGGCCGTGTTCCAGGCCGGGGTCGCGTTCCCGGCCGGCCGGCTGCGCGAGAAGAACATCGTCTCGGCGAAGACCGCCATGCTGATCGGCGCGCTCTGCTCCGGGATCGGCTACTTCACCATCGCGCACAGCGGCAACCTGGTGCTCGCCTTCATCGGGTACTCCGTGCTCGGCGGCACGGGCGCCGGATTGGTCTACGCCACCTGCATCAACATGGTCGGCAAGTGGTACCCCGAGAAGCGCGGTGCCCGCACCGGCTTCGTGAACGGCGGGTTCGCCTACGGTTCGGTGCCGTTCATCTACCTGTTCAGCGCCTTCCTCGGGCACGAGAACCTGACCATCACGCTCGACGCCATCGGCCTCTACATGCTGATCGTCGTCGGGGTCTGCGGGTTCCTGTTCAAGGACCCGCCGAAGAACTGGTGGCCCGCGGAGGTCGATCCCATCGCGTGGCTGAAGGGCAAGGCAACGGGCAACGCGAAGAGCCTGGCGAAGAACCCGCCGGCCGTCCGGCAGTTCACGCCGATGGAAGCGATCAGGACCGGCATGCTCCCGCTGATGTGGGTCACGCTGATCGTGATCGGCGGTGTGTCGCTCTTCGGCATCAACTTCCAGGTGCCCTTCGCCGAGCAGAGCAACTTCGGGCCGTTCGTGGCCGCGTCGTCGGCCGGCCTCCTGGCGATCGTCAACGGCACCGGCCGCGCGCTCGTCGGCTGGGCGTCGGACCGCATCGGCCGCAAGCAGACGCTGTTCTGGGTGCTCGTGATCGCCGCGATCGCGCAGTTCGGCGTGATGTGGTCGGGCAACACGCACAACCTGTTCTGGTTCATGGTGTTCGCGATCCTGACCGGGTTCGGCAGTGGCGCGTTCTACCCGATGTTCGCTGCGCTCGTGCCGGACTACTTCGGTGAGAACCACAACGCCACCAACTACGGCCTCGTCTACAGCGCCAAGCTCATCGGCGGTGTCGGCGGCGGTGGCCTCGCCGCGGGTGTGATCTCGGCGTGGGGCTACACCGGTGCCTACATCCTGGCCGGCGGCATCGCGCTGCTGTCGGCCGCGATGGTGCTCTTCCTGCGCCAGCCGGGCCGCCGCAGCGGCCCGACCGCCTCGGAGGAGACCGGCGTGGTCGCGCAGGCATCACCGGCCACCGGGAGCGCCGGCAGCTGACGCCTGCCGGAGTTTTCGGTACAGGGCCCGGGAGTGAGGGGGCGGCTGACGCCCGCCCCGTCACTCCCGGGCTGCTTCGGGCCGCTC
The DNA here is from genome assembly GCF_030285625.1 of Amycolatopsis sp. 2-15. NCBI lineage: Bacteria > Bacillati > Actinomycetota > Actinomycetes > Pseudonocardiales > Pseudonocardiaceae > Amycolatopsis > Amycolatopsis carbonis. The sequence goes on along the minus strand of NZ_CP127294.1, from coordinate 6,771,194 downwards.
GTGGAACGCCTGACGTGTGCGTTCCGTGTGGTGGGCCATGATCTTCTCCGCCTTCTCGACGTCGTGCGCCGCGACGGCCTCGATCAGCTCGGCGTGCTCCGCCCACGCGTCGTGGCCACGGGGCCGGGCGATCGGCGTGTAGTACCAGCGCACGCGGCGGTCGACGAGCCCGATCAGCTCGGCCAGCACGGCGTTGCCGGTCAGCTCGGTGAGGAACGAGTGCAAGTCGGCGTTGGCCGTGACCAGGGCTTCGCCGTCGTCGGCGGCCAGGGCCTCGAGACCGGCGTTCTGCAGCTCCCACAGCCGGGCCACGTGTGCTTCGGACGCGCACCCGGCCGCCAGCCGCGCCGAGTGGGTCTCGAGCACCGCGCGGACGCCGAGCAGCTGGTCGGCTTCCTCGTCGGTGGGCATGTGCACGAACGCGCCCTGCGCGGGCCGCAGGTCGACCCAGCCCTCGGTCTGCAGGCGCTGCAGCGCTTCCCGCACCGGCTGGCGGCTCACGCCGAGGTACTCCGCCAGGTCGGCCTCGACGAGGTGCTGCCCGGGCTCCAGCGTGCGGTTGATGATGAGCTCGGCCAGCGCGTCGTACACGACCTGGCGCAGCGGCGCCGGCCGCTCCACGCGCTGGGCGGACTTCGCCGCGAGGGACCCCTTGGCCGTCCGCCGACCGGTGGGCCCACGCTCGGGCAGGGGAGAGGCGGTCTGGGTCACGGGGCACCTCTGGTCTGGGTTGACGCGGTCCGCACGACTGCGGGGAAACCGCGGGATCTCGTGGAGCTGAGCCAAGAATACAGGTTTTGGTATGCAAAATCCCAACTCTTCACTCTGTGGCCTGGATCTCACCCGAAGTGGATCAATGGGCAGTCCCGAAATGACAATCAGTGCCGGGTAGGCCTGCTCCGCCCGGCTGTCATCGGCGAATTCCATCACCGGATCCTGGTGCCTGAGGACTTCCCGGGATACTGTATGCAATCGCTGTGTTCGACCGAGCGGGAGGCACACCATGCGGGTTGCTGTTCTGGGCGCGGGCGCGATCGGCGCCTACGTGGGTGCGGCCATGCACCGAGGCGGCACCGAGGTCCATCTGGTCGCGCGCAAGGCGCACCTCGAGGCGATGCGCGAACACGGAGTCCGGGTGCTCAGTCCCCGCGGCGACTTCACCGCGCATCCCCACGTCACCGACGACCCGGCCGAGATCGGCCCGGTCGACTTCGTCTTCCTCGGGCTCAAAGCCCACTCCTACCCGAGCAGCGGAGCGCTGCTCGAACCACTGCTGGGCCCGGACACCGCGCTCGTCGCGGCGCAGAACGGGATCCCGTGGTGGTACTTCCACGGCCTGACCGGACACCCCCTGGAGGGCCACCGGGTCGAGACCGTCGACCCGGACGGCGAGACCAGCCGGGTGATGGCGGTCGAGCGTGCCATCGGGTGCGTCGTCTACTGCTCCACGGTGATCGAGGAGCCGGGCGTGATCCGTCACCTCGAGGGCACGCGGTTCTCCCTGGGCGAGCCGGCGGGCGGGGTCTCGCCCCGCTGCGTCGCGCTGTCGGAGGCGATGATCGAGGGCGGCCTCAAGGCGCCCGTCGAGCCGAACCTGCGCGACGACATCTGGGTCAAGCTCATGGGCAACGTCGCCTTCAACCCGTTGAGCGCGCTGACGCGGGCGACGATGGCACAGATGTGCGAGCACGACGACACGCGCGAGCTCGTCGCCACGATGATGACCGAGACCCTTGCGATCGCCCGGGCCGCGGGGGCGGATCCCCAGGTCTCCGTGGAGAAGCGGATCGACGGCGCCTGGCGCGTCGGGCACCACAAGACGTCGATGCTGCAGGACCTCGAGGCCGGCAAGCCGCTGGAGATCGACGCCATCATCGGCGCCGTCGTCGAGCTGGCCGAGCTCACCGGGGTGCCCGCACCCGCGCTGCGCCACGTGCACGCGGCCATCGGCCTGCTGAACCGCACGGCCACCGCCGTGCCGGTCGGCTGACACCCATCCCACCACCTCCTGGAGGCAGAAGATGAAGCGCAGGAAGGACACCACGCCGTACGCCCGGCTGACGGAGCCGCTGGTGCGGGACTCCGGTGTGCTGCGGCCGGCGACGTGGGAAGAGGCGCTCGACCGCGCCGCCGCGGGGTTCCGGCGCACGCTGGAGACGAAGGGGCCCGAGGCGTTCGGCATGTTCTCCTGCGCGCGGGCCACGAACGAGATGAACTTCGTCGCCCAGAAGTTCACCCGCGCGGTGATGGGCACGAACAACGTGGACTCGTGCAACCGGACCTGCCACGCGCCGAGCGTGGCGGGTCTGGCGCGGGTGTTCGACAGCGGCGGCGGCACGTCGTCGTACGCGGAGATCGAAGACGCCGACGTGATCGTGATCTGGGGCGGTAACCCGCGCGAGGCGCACCCGATCTTCTTCCAGCACGTGCTCAAGGCCGTCCACAAGGGAGCGAAGCTCTTCGTCGTGGACCCGCGCCAGACCAGCACCGCGAAGTGGGCGCACCGGCAGCTGCAGCTGGAAGTGGGCACCGACATCCCGCTCGCCAACGCGATCGCGCGGGAGATCATCCACTCCGGACTCGCCAACACCACGTTCATCGAACGGGCCACGGAGGGCTACGAGGAGTTCGCCGCCTCCGTGGAGCCGTGGACACTCGAGGTCGCCGAGCAGGTCACGAAGGTGCCGGCCGAGCTCATCAAGGAGCTGGCCCACACCTACGCGCGCGCCGATCGCGGGCAGATGTCGTGGACGCTGGGCATCACCGAGCACCACAACGGCACCGACAACGTGCTGTCCCTGATCAACCTGTCGCTGCTGGCCGGGCAGGTCGGGCGCTACGGCGCCGGGCTGAACCCGTTGCGCGGGCAGAACAACGTGCAGGGCGGCGGCGACATGGGCGCGATCCCGGACCGGATGCCCGGCTTCCAGGACATCCTCGACCCGGCCGTGCGCGCGAAGTTCGACGCGGTGTGGGGTTCGCACATCCCGCCGCACAAGGGCAAGAACCTCACGCAGATGCTCGAGGCGATGGAGGACGGCCTGATCACCTGCGTGTACGTGATCGGGGAGAACCCGGTGCAGTCCGAGGCCGACTGCGAGCACACGATCAAGCGCCTGTCGAACATCGAGCACCTGGTGGTGCAGGACATCTTCCTCACCAAGACCGCGCAGCTCGCCGACGTGGTGCTGCCGGCCTCGGCCGCGTGGTGCGAGAGCGACGGCACTTTCACCAACAGCGAACGGCGCGTGCAGCGGGTGCGCAAGGCGGTGAACCCGCCGGGCGGCGCGCGGGACGACATCGAGCTGCTCTGCGAGCTCGCCCGCCGGCTGGGCCACGACTGGCACTACAGCGGCGATGACGGGCGCGAGGTGTGGGACGAGCTGCGCTCGCTCTCGCCGATCCACGCCGGCATGAGCTACGAGCGGCTCGAGGAGCTCGGCGGCATCCAGTGGCCCTGCTACAGCGAGGACGCATTGGAGCCGTCGTTCCTGCACGCCCGCCTGTGGGCCGAGGACCCGGCCGAGCGCGGCCGCCCGGCGCCGTTCACCGTGCTGCGCCACAGCCCGCCGGTCGACGTGCTCGACGACGAGTTCCCGCTGCGCCTCACCACGGGCCGGCGGCTCGACTCGTACAACACCGGCGTGCAGTCGGGTGGGTTCCCGTCGCCGCGCCGGCGTGGCGAGACGCTCGACCTGTGCTCGGCCGACGCCGCGCTGCTCGGTGTGGTGGAGGACGAAATGGTGCAGGTCTCGTCGCGGCGCGGTGCGATCGTCGCGCCGGTGCGGATCGACGAGGGGCTGCGCCCGGGCCTGGCGTTCATGACGTTCCACTTCCCGGACGAGGTCGACGTCAACGTGATCACCATCGAGGCCACGGACCCCGTTGCGGGCACCGCAGAGTACAAGGCCGCTGCTATCCGCGTGGACAAATTGCCTTCAGGGGGCCCAGCGGGGCCTGCACCCCGGCTGGGGTCCGGGGCTCGGCCCCGGAAGACACAGCTCGACGCGGTCGCGGGCTGAGGGGCCGGGATGGATCTCCAGTTCCTCGACGCCAAGGCCTCCTTCGAAGAACGCGCGGCGGTCGACGCGCTGCCCGAAGGCGCGGCCCGCGATCAGCTGCTGCCCGCGCTGCACGCCGTCAACGACCGCGTCGGCTGGATCAGCCAGGGCGCGCTGAACTACATCTGCGAGAAGCTGCACGTACCGCCGGCCGACGCGTATGGCGTGGCGAGCTTCTACTCGCTGTTCTCGCTCACCGAGCGGCCGGAACGCGTGGTGCACGTGTGCACCGACCTCGCGTGCCGCGTCAACGGGGCCGACACGGTGTGCGACACGCTCACCGAGCACGTCGGGCCCGCGGGCAAGGCGCGCGGCGGCGTGACGTGGCTGCGCAGCCCGTGCCTGGGCGTGTGCGAGAAGGCGCCCGCGGCGCTGGCGTTCGAGGCCGGCGACCCGCCGGGGACTGAACTGCTCGCGCCCGCCACCGGCGCGGACGTGGTGCTCGCCGCGCGCCGCTCTCCGTCCGCCGAGGACGGTGCCGCGCCGGTGCTGCACCAGACGGACCGGGAGTCGCTGAGGCTGTTGCGCCGGGTCGGGGCTGTCGACCCGGAGAGTCTCGACGACTACCGAGCCACCGGTGGCTACGCGGCGCTGCGCAACGCGTTGGAGCTCGGGCCGAACGGCGTGATCCGCGAGGTCACCGACGCCGGGCTGATGGGCCGCGGCGGGGCCGCGTTCCCGACCGGGCGCAAGTGGGAGGGCGCGGCCCGCCAGCCCGCGCTGCCGCACTACCTGGTGTGCAACGCGGACGAGAGCGAGCCCGGCACGTTCAAGGACCGGGTGCTGCTGGAGGGCGACCCGTTCGCGCTGGTCGAGGCGATGACGATCGCCGGGTTCGCGACCGGCGCCACGCTCGGCTTCCTCTACCTGCGCGGCGAGTACCCGCGGGCGCGCCGGCTGGTGCAGAACGCGATCGACGTCGCGCGCGAGCGCGGGTTCCTCGGCGTGGACATCATGGGGCACACGGGGTTCTCGTTCGACATCGAGATCCGCCGCGGCGCCGGCGCGTACATCTGCGGCGAGGAGACGGCGATCTTCAACTCGATCGAGGGCTTCCGCGGGGAGCCCCGGTCGAAGCCGCCGTTCCCGACCGAGCAGGGCCTGTTCGGCAAGCCGACGGTGGTGAACAACGTCGAGACGTTGGTCAACGTGCCGCTCATCCTCACGGCCGGTTATGCGGCCTACCGGGAGATCGGCACGGAGAAATCGGCCGGGCCCAAGCTGTTCTGCCTCTCGGGCAACGTGCGCAAGCCCGGCGTCTACGAGGTTCCGTTCGGCACCACGCTGCGCGAGCTGCTGGCGCTGGCCGGGGGCGTGCCGGAAGGCCGTGAGCTGCGGGCGGTACTGCTCGGCGGCGCGGCCGGTGGGTTCGTGCGGCCCGACGAGCTCGACCTGCCGCTCACGATGGAGGACGCGCGCGCCGCCGGCACCACGCTCGGCTCCGGCGTCGTGCTGGCGCTCGACGATCAGGCCGACCTCGGCGGGTTCCTGCTGCGCATCGCGTCGTTCTTCCGCGACGAGTCGTGCGGGCAGTGCGTGCCCTGCCGCATCGGGACGGTCCGGCAGGAGGAGGCGGTGAGCCGCATCGTCGGCGGCCGCAAGCTGAGCACCGATGCCGATGATCTGGCGCTGCTGCGCGAAGTCGGGCAGGTGATGCGGGACTCGTCGATCTGCGGGCTGGGGCAGACGGCGTGGAACGCGATCGAGTCGGCCGTCGAGCGGCTGGGCGCGCTTTCCGTGGAGGAGTCATGACCACCGACGACACACTCGCTCCCGTGGAGGAGTCATGACCATTGTCGAAATAGGCTTGCCGAAGCGGCTCGTCGAGTTCACTGTGGACGGTGAGACGGTCCGGGTGCCCGAGGGCGCGACGATTCTGGACGCCTGCTCGGCCGTGGGGAAGGAGATCCCCACGCTCTGCTACGGCGACACCCTGAAGCCCGCCAACGCGTGCCGGGTCTGCATGGTCGAGGTGGAGGGTTCGCGGACGCTTGTGCCTTCGTGTTCCCGCAAGGCCGAACCGGGCATGGTCGTGCACACGGATTCCGAGCGGACCCGCACGAGCCGCAAGGTGGTACTGGAGCTGCTCGGCTCGGCGACCGACCTCTCGACCACCCCCGGTGTCGCGGAGTGGATGGCGGAGACGGGCGCCGACCCCGAGCGGTTCGGGCCGCCGGCGCCGCCTTCCGACGATCGGGACGACGCGTTGCCGGGCGAGCACGAGCCCGTCGACGGCCTCACCGCGGCCACCGTGCGCCAGCCGGTCAAGGTGGACAACGCGCTCTACGTGCGGGACTACGGCAAGTGCATCCTGTGCTACAAGTGCGTGGACGCCTGTGGCGACCAGTGGCAGAACTCGTTCGCCATCTCCGTGGCCGGGCGCGGCTTCGGTGCACGGATCTCCACGGAGTTCTCGACGCCGCTGCCCGACAGCGCGTGTGTCTACTGTGGAAACTGCGTGGAGGTCTGTCCCACGGGCGCGCTGAGCTTCAAGGCCGAGCACGACAAACGCGAGGACGGCAGCTGGGACGAAGCCGCGCAGACGCAGACCACGACGGTGTGCACGTTCTGCGGGGTCGGCTGCAACCTCACGCTCCACGTGCAGGACAACGAGATCGTGAAGGTCACCAGCCCGCACGACAGCTCCGTGACCCACGGCAACCTCTGCATCAAGGGCCGCTTCGGCTGGCAGCACGTGCAGAACACCTGACGGCGGCCCCGACCCGCCTGCCCCGGACCCGCCGTCCCCCGTCCTGGCTGCCCCCCCCCGGCCGACGTGCGCGGACGGCGGGTCCCGTGCGCTCTTTCCCTGCCGAAAACCCTGAGCGAAGGGGGCAATGGTGCCTTCTGTTGAAGAAATCTCCCGAGTCGTGACTTCCGCCGTCGCACCGGCCGCGGCCGAGGCCGACCGGCTCGCGCGGTTCCCGCGAGGGGCGATGGCCGCGTTGAGCCGCAAGGGCGTGCTGGCGCTGACGGCGTCGCGGCGGCTGGGCGGGGGTGGCCACGGACTGGCCGAAGCCGCGCGCGTGGTCGAGGTCGTGGCGCGTTCGTGCGCGAGCACGGCCACGGTGCTGCGTTCGCACTTCGCGGCCGTCGCCGTACTGGAGGCGCACGCGGACCAATCTGTGCGCGCGGAGCTCGCCGCGGGCCGCCACCTCAGCACGCTGGCGCTGGTCGACGCGGGGCCCGGCAGCCGCCTGCTCGCGCCGGACGGCGTGGCCGGTTCCCACGGCGGGGTCGTCGACCTGACCGGGCGGAAGGCCGGGGTGGTCGCGGCGGGGGAGGCCGACAGCTACGTGTGGTCGAGCCGGCCGGCGAGCGGCCGGGGTGGCGCGACCGTCTGGTTCGTGCCCGGCCATGCGCCCGGGTTGTTCGTGCCCGCCGCCAGTGGCGGTCTGGGGTTGCGCGCGAGTGCGACCACCACCGTGTGTGCGGATCCGGTGCAGCTGCCCGAGAACACGGTCCTCGGCCGGGACGGCGAGGGAGCCGAGGTGGTGCTCGATCTGGCGCTGCCGTGGTTCCTCGGCCTCGGCGCGGCCGTCGCGCTGGGTCTCGCCGAGGCGGCGATCGAGCGGGTTTCGGGGGACGGGTCCGGAGCGGATCTCGCGCGCCTGCGCCTGCGTGCTTCGGCTGTGCGGGTGCTGGCCGCCGACGCGTTCGCCACGTACAGCTGGGATCCCGTGCACGCGTTGCCGAAGTTCTTCCACCTCTGGCTCACCGCCGCGGAGACCGTCACGGCAACGACCGAGGTGGCGCTGCGCCTGTGCTCGGGTTACCCGGGTGACCCGGTGCTCGAACGCTGCTTCCGCGACGCGCGGGCGCACTGCGCGCTGGAGCCGACCGTCGAGACCGTGGTGGACCTCGCGGCCCGCGTGAACGGTGACGGTGCGAGCCGTGAACTGCACGCGGCCCGTTGACCCGGCGCAGCTCTGACGGCTATTCTCGAACTACGGAAGAAAGCTTCCACTATACGAAATCAAGAGGTCAGAGCAATCCGATGAGCCGAGGTATCCGATGACCGGTCCCGCCGGAGTGCGGCACTCGCTGCCCTACACCGCCAACCTGTCGATCCTGTTCACCGAGCTCCCGCTGCTCGAGCGCGCGCAGGCCGCCCGGGCAGCGGGCTTCACCGCGGTCGAGTACTGGTGGCCGTTCGACAGCGCCGACCCGCGCCCGGTCGAGGTCGAGAAGTTCGTGCGCTCCATCGAGCAGGCCGGCGTGCAGCTGACCGGGCTCAACCTGTTCGCCGGCGACATGGCCGCGGGCGAGCGCGGGCTCGTGTCGTGGGTCGGGCGCGAGGCGGAGTTCGCCGTGAGCCTCACCATCGCGATCGGGATCGCGGAACGCCTCGGTTGCCGCAGCTTCAACGCGCTGTACGGCAACCGGCTCGACGGCGTCGAACCGTCCGAACAGGACGCGCTGGCGCTGCAGCAGCTGGCCACGGCCGCCGAGGCGGCGGGCAAGATCGGGGCTCAGCTGGTGCTGGAGCCGCTCTCGGGCACCCCGGCCTACCCGCTCAAGACGGCCGCGGACGCCGTGGCGGTCATGGACCGGCTGGGGCTGGACAACGTGCGGCTGCTCGCGGACCTCTACCACCTGGCGGTGAACGGCGACGACCTCGACTCCGTGATCGCGGAGTACACCCCGCGCACCGGACACGTGCAGATCGCCGACGCGCCGGGCCGGCACCAGCCGGGCACGGGGGAGCTGGACCTCGAGGGACACCTGGAAAAGCTGGCGGTGGCGGGCTACCGCGGACACGTGGGGATCGAGTACAAACCGGACGGTCCCACGCTCGCGTCGCTGGCCTGGCTGCCGGAAGAGCGAAGGGGAGACAAATGAGCAAGGTGGGCTTCATCGGTCTCGGCGTGATGGGCACGCCGATGGCCGCGCACCTGGCCGGTGCGGGACACGACGTGAGCGGTTTCGACCTCAGTGCCGACGCGCTGGCGAAGCTGACGGCGGCGGGCGGGCGCGCGGCGTCCGACGTGGCCGACGCGGTGGCCGAGGCGGAGGTGGTCGTCACGATGCTGCCCGACCATCCGCAGGTCGAGCAGGTGGTGCTGGCGGCGGGCGGAGTGCTCGACGTCGTCAAGCCGGGCACGCTCCTGGCCGACATGAGCACCATCCGGCCGGAGACGTCGATCGCCGTCGCCAAAGCCGGTGGTGCCAAGGGGATCCGGGTGCTCGACGCGCCGGTCTCCGGAGGCCAGGCGGGCGCGGAGCAAGCCGCGTTGTCCATCATGGTCGGTGGCGAGGCCGAGGACTTCGAGGCGGCCAGTCCGATCTTCGAGGTGCTCGGCAAGACGATCGTCCACGTGGGACCCCACGGCGCGGGCCAGGTCGTGAAGGCGGCCAACCAGCTTGTGGTCGGCGGCATCTACGGGCTCGTCGCCGAGGCGATCGTGCTGCTGGAGGCGTCCGGGGTGGACGCCGGCACCGGGCTCGAGGTGCTGGCGGGCGGGCTCGCGGGCAGCCGGATCCTGGAACTCAAGCGCAAGTCGATGGTCGCGCGGCAGTTCCAGCCGGGCTTCCGGATCGACCTGCACCACAAGGACATGGGCATCGCGCTCGCGGCCGCGCGCCAGGCCGACGTCGCGCTGCCGCTGACCGGGCTGGTCGCCCAGCTCGTCGCCGCCGGACGCGCCATGGGTCATGGGTCGCTGGACCACTCGGCGCTGCTGAAGGTCGTCGAGGAACTGTCCGGACGCGAAGGCTGACCCTGGCCTGGGTCTCGCCGCGCTTGCCGGTTCTGGTGGAGACTGTGCGGTGACGGAGTTCGAGAGCGAGCCGAGTTTCTGCCGCGGGCGGGTCCGGGTGTGCGGGACCCGCCCGCGGCAGGGCCTGCTACTTGCTGTGGGCGAGGTTGGCCGGCGACGCGAGCGCGTCGGTGTGGCGGCTGCCCGGCACGGCGTGGAAGACCACTTGCGACAGCGCGTCGGGGCCGGGCAGAGTGAACTTGTAACTGTGGAGGTCGAGGGGGCCGGCGGCCGGGTGGCAGAAGCGGGCGAGGTGGCCGGTGCGGGGCTTGGTGTCGTGGCGGAACCACAGCTCGCGGAAGCGCTCGCTTTTCGCGGAGAGCTCGGTGACCAGCTCGATGGCTGCGGGGTCGCCGACGTCGCGGCCGAGCGAGGCGCGCAGGCCGCCCACGCCGTCGGCCGTCGTCTCGTCCCAGTCGACGCGGAAGTCCCGCTCGGCGGGGTCGAGTAAAACCTCGCGCAGGAGGTTGCGGCCGGCCGCGTAGTGGGACGAGAGCGCGGTGGCGATGGCGTTGGCGGCGAGGACGTTGGTGAGGCGGTCCTGCACGTACGCGGGCGTGGCCGGCCAGGTGCCGATCAGCTCGGCGATGCTCGGCGGCACCACCGGCGCCGGGCCCGCGGCGGTGGCGGGCGCGGGGGGCCGTGAGGCTGTGGAGGTGGTTCGTGGCGTCGTCGAGGCCCAGCACACGGGCGAGCGCGTCGAGCACCTGCGCGGACGGGTTGTGGTCGCGGCCCTGTTCGAGACGCATGTAGTAGTCGCTGCTGATCCCGGCCGGCAGCGCCAGCTCCTCGCGGCGCAGGCCGCGCACGCGCCGCCGCCTGCCGGCGGGCAGTCCGACGTCTTCGGGTGAGACGAGCTCGCGCCGCGCCCGGAGGTAGTCGCCGAGGAGGTTGTCCACGCGGCCCAGCCTACGAGAGCGCGGCCAGGAGTCCGAAGTAGACGGCGCCGCCGACCACCGCGCCCACGAAGACACCGCTCGCCACCTCGGGCGCCGTGTGGTCACCCAGCTCGACGCGCGACCACGCGACCCACAGCACGAACGGCACCAGCAGGAGCAGCCACGGGCCGTACACCCACACGAGCATCACCGTCGCGCCCGCGGCGACCTCGGCGTGGATGGAGATCTTGAACTTCAGCCCGAACGTGATCGCCACCGCCACCACGAGGCACGCCAGCTCGGTCGCCGTCAGCGCGATCAGCTCCCGGGGCGCCCCACCGACGATCAGCACCACGAACCCCGCCGCCAGCGAACCGAGACACACGACGAAGGGCACCACCCGCCCCGCGCGGTTCGTCACATGGTGCGAGTCCCACTTCCCGCGCCGCGCCCCGCGCACGATGACGGCCATGGGAATCAGCGACCCCGTCACGCCCACGACGAGCCCCCACAGCACCGTCGCCCCGACCCGATGACCGGTCACCTCCCACGCCACCGCGAGCGGCAACCCCAGCACCCACACCCACGGCGCCAACACCTCCGTCGCGGCGCGCGCCGCGCCCCGCTGAATCGTGCCGGACGCCGACATCGATCTCCTTGCCTTGTGGGCGATCCGCCGGGTTTCACGACGGCCTGGGGATCTTACGGCGGCCCGCGTTCGCTTCGTCTCGGTCTTCGGTTCAGGGTATTTTGAATAGATCAGCCGCCGCTGTACTATTCGACGCATGCTGAGCTGTGAAACCCGCGAATCAGCCCTCGCCCGGATCGGCCGCGCCCTGGCCGACCCGACGCGCTGCCGCATCCTCGTCGCCCTCCTGGACGGCGTCGCCTACCCGGCGCGCTTGGCCGAGACGCTCGGGTTGAGCAGGTCCAACGTCTCCAACCACCTGTCCTGCCTCCGCGGCTGCGGGCTGGTCCTCGCCACCTACGAGGGCCGCCAGGTCCGCTACACCCTCGCCGACCCCCACCTGGCCCACGCGCTCGCCGAACTGACCCAGGTCGTCCTCGCCGTCGCTCCGACACCTGACTGCGCGGACGAAGACGTGCCCACGTCAGCGATCGCCCGATGAGGAGCAAGGCGCGGCTCACGCCGGCGGCTGTCTGGCGGACCGGCGGGGGAGCCGGCTGCCGTTCCGCCGCGCCGGATCTTTCCGCCGACCCGCCGGCGCGCGCTCGCTGCGTTTTCGGGCGGGCGAGCACCGGTCTGGCAGGGAAGCGGCTTGATCAGTCACGAGCCGGCCGCCGACGACTGCCGCGGTGCCGGTTATTGCACGCCCCGACCGGCGGCCTCGCGCGATCGGCGACGCGCGCCGACGGAGCGGCGGCGCGTGGCGGCGGCCGTCGTCGAAAGGCGTGGCGGCGATTTTCGGGCGGCCGCGCCGATGTTTTCGGATCTCCCTGTGCCTGCGGTTGGTTGCGTGGGCGAAGGTGTGTCTGCCTGGAGGTGGCGTGTCGCCGTCGCGACGTGCGAGCCGATGCGGCGGTCGACCAGCGCCGCGAAGGTGGCGGTTGGTGCACACCCGAGCCCGCGCGCTTATGCGCGTGGCCGGTGCTTCCGCCCGCTTGCTCGGACGAGAGCGTGCCCATGGCGGAGGTGGCGTGGTGAGTCAGGAGGCGCGAGTCGAGGCGGTGACGGCCTATCTGCGCTGTGGCGGCGCCGATCCTTGGGCGGCCGCGCCGATGGTTTCGGGTCGTCGGCGCGGGGTGGCTGAGGTTGGTTGCGTGAGTCAAGGCGTGTCTGCGGTGGAGGTGGCGTGATGAGTCGCGAGGCGCGGGTCGAACCGACGGCTGTCGATGAGTGCTGCGGCGGCGCCGGATGCTGTGCGCCCGCGGCGGCGGTGTCCGACGGGCGGCGGCGTGTGCTGGCGCGGCGGGTGCGGTGGCTGGTGGCGGGGACGATCGCGTACAACGTCGTCGAGGCTGTGGTCGCGCTGGTCGCGGGGGAGGCGGCGGGCTCGGGCGCGCTGGTGGGGTTCGGGCTGGACTCGGTGGTGGAGGTGGCGTCGGCGGCGGCGGTGGCGTGGCAGTTCGCCGGGGCGGATCCGGAGCGGCGGGAGCGGGCGGCGCTGAAGGTGATCGCGGTGTCGTTCTTCGCGTTGGCGGCCTACGTCGTGGCGGACGCCGGGTGGGCACTGGCGCGGGGGAGCGAGGCGGGGCACTCGACCGTCGGGATCGTGCTGGCGGCGGTGTCGCTGGCGGTGATGCCGGTGCTGTCAGGCGCGCAGCGCCGGGCCGGCCGCGAGCTCGGCTCCGCGAGCGCCGTAGCCGACTCCAAGCAGACCCTGCTGTGCACTTACCTCTCGGCGGTCTTGCTGGTCGGGCTGCTGCTCAACACACTGTTCGGCTGGTACTGGGCCGACCCGGTGGTCGCGCTGGTCATCGCGGCGGTCGCGGTGCGGGAGGGCCGCGAGGCCTGGCGGGGGGAGCACTGCTGCTGAGTGTGCGTCAGCCCGCGGTCGCGGCCGAGCCACCACTGCAATCCCCGCAACACCACCGCGAACGCGATGAACACGCCCACCAGCAGCACCGAACCGTCGAGATCACTCACCGCACACCCCCTTCCCACGCGTCACCCTGACGAACCCCAGCGTGCGGCGGCACCGCCCGGCTCGCCCCCGGCGCTCACGCTTCCTTGACGCCCGCGGCGACGACGTTGACGTCGCGCGCCGGGTGGGCGTGGATCAACGCCCGCGTGAGCCGCGGCAAGGCCGACGCCATGCGCTGCTCGGCGGCGTGCGCGATGCCGTGCGCCTCCGCCAGCGTGCGGCCCGGGTCGACCGACACCTCCGCCTCGGCCGCGAGGGTGTGCCCGATCCAGCGCAACCGGATCACGTCGACGCCCAGCACGCCGGGCGTCTCGGCGAGCGCGAGTTCGGCGTCGTCCACCAGGTGCGGGTCGACGGCGTCGAGCAGCCGGCCGAACACCTCGCGCGCGGCGTCGCGCAGCACCAGCACGATCGCCACCGTGATGAGCAGGCCCACCACCGGGTCGGCCCACGTCCAGCCGACGAGCGCCCCGCCCGCCGCGAGCACCACGGCGAGGCTGGCGAACCCGTCGGTCCGCGCGTGCAGCCCGTCCGCGACGAGCGCTGCCGACCCGATGCGCCGCCCGACGCGGATGCGGAAGCGCGCGACGAGCTCGTTGCCCGCGAAGCCGACCACGCCGGCGAGCGCCACCCACCCGGCGCCCGTCATCGGCCACGGGTTCAGCAGGCGATCGATCGCCTCGTAGGCCGCGAGCACCGCGGACCCGGCCATGACCATGAGGATCACCAGGCCGGCGAGGTCCTCGGCGCGCCCGAGTCCATGCGTGAAGCGGCGCGTCGCCTGCCTCCGCGCGAGCAGGAACGCGACAGCCAGCGGCACGGCGGTCAGCGCGTCGGCGAAGTTGTGGAGCGTGTCGCCGAGCAGCGCGACCGACCCGGTGAACCCGACGACCGCCAGCTGCGCGACCGCCGTCGCCAGCAGCCCGGCACACGACAGCCACAGCGCGCGCATCCCGGAGCGGCTCGCCTCGAGCGTGTCGTCGACGAGCTCGGCCGACTCGTGGCTGTGCGGTTTCAGGGCGTGCTTGAGCCGGCTCCAGTGCCCGTGCCCGTGGCCGTGCCCATGCCCGTGTCCTGCGCTTTCCATCTTGGGAACGGTAGCAGAACGAATGAAGATATGTTCATGTCTCCTGTCGTGTTCTAGTCTCCTCTCCATGGGACACGGGGTCGAAGGACGCCGCCGCCCCGCGGGACGGCTCGACGCGACCACCGCGGCCGCGGTGGCCACCACGCTGCAGGCGCTCGCGACCCCGAGCCGCCTGCTGATCCTCAGCGCGCTGCGCGAACAGCCCCTCGCCGTCAGCGACCTGGTGACCGCGGTCGGGATGGAGCAGTCGGCCGTGTCGCACCAGCTGCGGCTGCTGCGCAACCTCGGGCTGGTCGTCGGCATCCGCAATGGCCGCAGCATCGTGTACAGCCTGCACGATAACCACGTCGCCCAGCTGCTCGACGAGGCCGTCTACCACAGCGAACACCTGCGGCTCGGGGTCGCGGACCGCGCGGGTGAAGCCGGGTAGGCCGGGTCGGCGCCCGGGCGTGTCTCGGGCGGTGGGTACTCCTTTCGTTCGCCTAGACTTCAGGTGTGAGTGAGTCTTGCGATGCCGTCGACGAGGTCATCGCTCAGTGGCGGCAGGAACGGCCGGACCTCGACCTGTCCGCCATGGACGTGTTCGGCCGGCTCGCCCAGCTGACGCGGGTCGTCGAGTCCGCCGTGGAACGGGTGTTCACCCAACACGGCCTGCGCCCCGGCGAGTTCGACGTGCTCGCCGCGTTGCGCCGCACCGGCGCGCCCTACACGCTCACCCCCTCCGAACTCTCGGCCGCGCTGATGACCTCCCGCGCCGGCATGACCAACCGCCTCGACCGCCTGGAGGCAGCGGAGTACGTCGAGCGCAGCCTCGACCCGGCCGACCGCCGCAGCTTCCGCATCACCCTCACCCCCGCCGGCCGCGACGTCATCGACGCGACCCTCACCGACCACGCGGCCGGTCTTGCGAGACTCCTTTCTTCGGCCAGTAGCCCCGAAGATGCGGCGACGTTGAGTCGCATCCTGAAGGCCATGCTCGCGGAACTCGGCTGACGCTTGGCGGATGTGGGCTTGAAACGTCCTGTGTGGACGGGCTGGGTGACGGCCGATCTCGGCCACCCGCCGCGACGGTGGTGGGGTGATCGCCGAGACAGCCGCACGGCGGCAACCGGGCAGGTTCGACCGTCGTGCCGGCGACGCTGATGGCCGGCGGCGCCATCACGCGCGGGCCGACAAGTGACCACAGTGCAGGCCGGCTGGCCTGTGGCGGACCGCGCGTCCCATCGGGTCGCCGGGCCTCCGCGACTACCGGTGGCGCGCTCAGGGCCATCCCACGGGTGGTGTGGGTGGGGTGTTGAGGCTGGTTGCCTCAGCACCGAAGCGGCGTTGCGACTGCTGCGGGATGGCCGGTGGCGCGCTCAGGGCCGTTCCGCCGGTGGGGCGGGGTGCTGAGGCTGGGTGTCTCAACATCAAAGCGGCGTCGCGGCTGCTATGTGACGGCCGGTGGCGCGCTCAAGTCCGCCCCTCCAATGGGGGCGGGCGCTGGGACTGGGTGCCTCAGTACCAAAACGGTGTCATCGCAACGGATCCGCGGCGTCCGCAGGCCGCGGCGCCCCGCCCTCCATGTCGAGATCGCGCGGTTACAGATCCTCCCTCCGGTAGCGCGACGACGAAGCGTCCAACCCGGCACTGCTTGCCCATCACAGTTCGCACGATGTCTCGCCGCGGCCGAGCCGCGTGCGCCGGCGGGCGACGTCAGAACGGCGGATCGCCCGCGCCCGCTGCGACCGGCATCGCGGAGGCGGCAGGGGACCACGGGCTGTCGGAACTGGCCGAACTCCCTGGGGAATCTCCGGCAGGCGGCCCGGAACGGTTGGCGCGGTTGACTTTCGCCGTGGCGTAGCGCAGGGAGGGGCCGATCTCTTCGACCTGGAGTTCCACGACGGTGCGGCGTTCGCCTTCCTTGGTGTCGTAGGAGCGTTGGGTGAGGCGGCCCTGGACGATGACGCGCGCGCCCCGGGTGAGGGATTCCGCGGCGTTTTCCGCGGGCTGGCGCCAGAGCGCGCAGCGTAAGAAGAGGGCTTCGCCGTCTTTCCATTCGCCGGAGGTGCGGTCGAAGGTGCGCGGGGTGGACGCGACGGTGAAGTTGGCGACTGCGGCGCCGGACGGGGTGAAGCGCAGCTCCGGGTCGGACGTGAGGTTGCCGACGATGGTGACGACCGTGTCTCCGGCCATGGTGTTCTCCTCGAGGTTCCGGCGGCGCCCCGGGGTGAGGGCCGCTTCCGGGATTCAGGAGACCATCCGGGTACGACAGTTTCCGGGGAGTGGCCGTCACCCATCAGGTGGTGTGGCGGAACCCTTCCTTCGGCCGTGGTCCGGCCGGCGCTGCCACGGCACGAGGGGCGGCCGAGGCGGCGGAGAGGGAGCGGATGAGGACCTGGCAGAAAGCCCGCGCGGGAGTGCTGGCGCTGGCGTTGGTGGCGAGCACCGCGGCAGCCCCCGCGAGCGGCACCGCGACCGACTGCTGCGGCCCCTCGTCCTGGACCACGGGCGACAAGTCCGCACTCGGCACCTCGCCGACGACGCAAAGCCCGGTCTGGTTCACCGTCGCGAACGGCGTGACGTCGGAGGTCTTCTACCCGCGCGTGGACGTCCCCGAGACGCAGGACATGCAGTACGTGATCACAGACGGCTTCTCGTTCGTCGACCTCGAGCGTGACGCGACGAACCACGTCGTCTCGATGCCCGATGAGAAGTCGCTGGAATACACCGTCACCAACACCGCGAAGGGCGGCCGCTACCGCATCACGACCACGTACGTCACCGACCCGGCGCGCGCGACGCTCGTGACCCGGACCCGGTTCCAGTCGCTCGACGGCGGCACGTATCGGCTTCACCTGCTCGCCAACCCGTCCATGGCCGGGGGCGCGGGCGGAGACACCGCCGCGTGGGACGGCAGCGGGCTCGTGGCGAGCGGTACGGAGAACCTTTTCGGCACGACGGCCACGGTCGTGTCTTCGCTGCGCGCGTCGACCGGGTTTTCCGCGCACGACAACGGATACTCCGGCGCCGCCAGTGACTGTCTCGTCGACCTACGGGCCGATCACACGCTGGACAACGGGTTCGATGCGGTTTCGGGTGCGGGCAACATCGTCTAGTGTGGACAGATCCCGGTCGCCGCGGACACCACCTTCACCGTCGCCCTCGGGTACGGATCGACTGCACAGGCGGCGACGAGCGCGGCAACGGTTCTTTGACCGCGGGGTTCGGCTCGCTGGAGTCCGGCTACCGCACGGGCTGGAACTCCTACGTCGGCAGCCTCAAGCCCGCGCCCGTCAGCGTCGCGGGGGACCAGCAGCGGCGGCGTGCGTATCACGTCGCCGCGATGGCGTTGCACGCGGCCGAGGACAAGACGTTCCGCGGGGCCAGCGTGGCCGGGCTGGCGACGCCGTGGGGCGACGTCGTGAACGGCGGCAGCCTCGGCGACGGTTACCACCGCGTGTGGGGCCGCGACCTCTATCAACAGGCCACCGGTCTCTTGGCCGCCGGCGACACTGCGCAGCCGAAGCGCATGGCGCAGTTCCTGTGGGGCTCGCAGTGGATCGGCTCGCCGACCGCCGGCGACGGCACGACGTATCCGGCCGGTGCGTTCCCGCGCTACAGCCCCGTGAGCGGCGTCGCCGGCGCCAGTGCGCAGCAGCTCGGATACTGCGAGCAGCTCGACCAGGACGCCGACGCGATCGTGCTCGCGTGGCTGACCGGTCTCACCGACGCCGCCACGTATGCGAAGGTCAAGGTCACCGCCGAGCACCTGCGCACGAGCGGTCCCGCCACGACCGAACGCTGGGAAGAACAGTACGGCCGGTCGCCCTCGTCGATCGCCGCGGAGATCGCGGGGCTGGTGACGGCGGACGCGATCGCCCGGGCCAACGGCGACACCGCGAGCGCCACCACCTGGGAGTCCACAGCGGACTCCTGGCTAGCTTCGCTCGACTCGTAAACGGTCACGAGGTCCGGTTTCTGGGGCGGCCACACGTACTACGAGCGCCTCGACAAGGGCACCGACCCGGACGACGGCGGCCAGATCTGCTTCGACGAAGGCTGCTTCTACGAGCACGACGTGGTCGACTTCGGCTTCCTCGACCTCGTGCGGCTCGGCGTGCGCGCGCCGGCCGACCCGACGATCGCCGCCTCGATCGCCCCGACGGCCGCCGCGTCGGACGGCAACGCGCCGATGCAGGTGACGCTGCCCGACGGTGACCTCTACTTCCATCGCTACCCGCACGACAACTACGGCGAAAGCACCACCGCCTGCACCGCCTGGCCCGCCGGCGGCCCGCAACGCTTCGGGCGTTCGCGGGCATCAGCACGGAGTACTACACGCGGCTGGAGCAGGGCCGCGACCGCCACCCGTCGGCGCAGGTGCTCGACGCCGTGGCGCGCGGGCTGCGCCTCGACCGGGAGGCCACCGCGTACCTGCACGACCTCGCCGATCCCGCGCCACGCCGTCGCCGTGCGCAGGAGAGCCAGGAGAACGTCCGGCCCAGCGCCGCGCGGCTGACCGCGTCCTGGGAGCTGACGCCGGCGTACGTGCAGGGCCGCTACCTCGACGTCCTCGCCGCCAACCCGGTCGTTGCGGCGCTTTCGCCGGTGTACACACCGGGCACGAACCTGCTGCGCGCAGTCCTGCTCGACCCCGCCGCGCAGGAGTTCTTCACCGGCTGGGAGGCGCGGGTCGGCGGTCTCGTGGCGAGCCTGCGCGCCGCCAGCCAGCCGGACGATCCGCGGCTCGCCGGGTTGGTCGAAGAGCTGTCGGCGGAGAGCGAGCTCTTCCGCCGGCTCTGGCCGCGCCACGACGTGCGCCCGCAGCCCGGCGGCGAAACCCACCGCCTGTGCCACCCGCGGGTCGGCGAGCTGGAGCTGCAGTACGACAAGTTCGCGGTCACCGGCGCCGAAGACCAGCTGATGGTGATCTACCACGCCGAGCCGGGCACGCGGTCGGCCGAGGGGCTCCGGAAGCTCGCGGAGGACCTCAGCGGACCAGGTGGAACGCCCGCGCCGCCGGGGCGAACGTCACCGACTGCCCACGCGTCACGGTGACCGCGTCGTTCTCCAGGCCGTCGCCGAACGCGGTGAGGTGATCGGACTCGACGTCGATCGTCAGCGCCGACGTCGTGAGCTCGCCCTCGGTGAGCGACGTCCCGGTGGTGGGGGAGGGCCAGGCTTCGCGGACGAACCACACGAGCCGGCGTTCGTCGACGGCCGGCAGCCGCAAGGGGCTGTGCCGTTCCTGCCAGACCGACCGGCACCAGCCCGTCGCGCCGGTGCCCGTGCCGACCAGCAGGCCCGACGACGCCTGCCGCTCGGCACCCAGGCGGTAGCGCGCGGTCTGGTGGCTCGGGTGGCCGAGGTAAATCTCGTTGAGTGCCAAGAGCTTCTGGCCGTCGTCGGCGGTCAGCTCGACCATCGTGCGGGGCTCGACCGAGTCCCGCACGCGCAGCAGGTCGGCCGTGGCCGCGGCCGGGTGGCGCACCAGGACGCCCGGCTCAGCGGGCGTGATGCCGACGACGGGCTGGCCCGTGAGGTACTTCGCGATGTTCGCGACCAACCCGTCCTGCCCGACGACGAGCACCACGTCCTCCGGAGTGAACAGGAACCGCGACAGGTCTGCCCGCTCGACGTTGCCGCGGCGCCAGTCCAGCGGGATGGCGGCCGACACGGCGGTCAACGCCCGCCGCAGCGCCGCATCCTGCTCCACCACGTCGTCCAGCGAGCGGCCGCGCGTGGCCAGGAAGAACTCCGCCTGGCCACGCGTGCCGTGGCGGGCGAGCAGCTCGTCGAGCTCGGTGCGCCGGTGCACCACCACGGCCCGCGGGGCGCGGCTCACGACCCGATCCCCAGCCGGGCCAGCAGCGGCGCGATCAGGTCCGGCGTGAGCACGAGGCTGTCGATCTTCGGCAGGTTCGCGGCCAGCTCCTTCACGGCCAACGCCCGCAGCACCGGCTCCGGCAAGTCGCGGTACGCGGCCAGCCGGGCGGCCTCGCCCGCCGCTTCCGCTTCGCCGAGCGTGCGCGTGGCCTCGGCGTTCACCTGCGCCAGCCGCGTCTCCCGGCTCGCGCGTGCCTCGGTCTCGATGTGGTCGGCCGCCGCGGCTTCTTCGGCCTGGCGGCGGGCGTTGGCGCCGCGCTGGGCGAGCAGCTGCTCCTCGCGCCGGGCGAGCTCGATCTTGTTCTGCAGCTCGTTCTCGCCGATCGCGCGCTCGCGTTCGACGGCCAGTGCGCGCCGCTCGTACGTCGCGCGGTCGGCTTCCTGCTGCACCTTCTCGCGCGCGGTCGTCTGCAGCGCCTTCTCGACCTCCGGCTCGGCGCGGATCGCGACGACACGCACGTCGAGCACGGCCGAGCCCGTCTGAGCGAGCCGCGTGTCCTCCTCGGCCAGCCCCGCGCGGATGCGGTCGCGCACGGCGCCGACGCCGTCGACGAGGGCCTCTGCCAGCGGCGTGCGGGTGAGCACGTCGAGGGCGTACTGCTGCGCGTTCTCGGTGAGCAGCCCGCTGATCTGGGCGAGCGGGTCGCCGCGCCAACGGCCCGTGTCCGGGTCGACGGAGAAGTCGATGCGCTGCGCGGCGAGCGCCGGGTCGACCACGCGGAAGGTGAGGGCGAGCTGCACCGTCACGTCCTGGAAGTCGGCCGTGCGCGCGTGGAAGAGCAGCGGCAGCTCGCGGTCGTCCACCGGGATCTCCGACAGGGCCGCGGCCAGCGGCCGATACCAGAACGACAGCCCGGTGCCGTCGTGCACGAGCTTGCCGCCGCGCAGGTGCCGGATGTGCGCGGTCGGCACACCCCGCAGGTGCCGGAACCCGAACCGGCACTTGATGTCCACCATGGGGACCTCCTTATCGTCGCCGTGACGATATGGGTGCGACGGTCTTTTCGTCAAGCTGACGATTACGGTGTAGTGTGCGACACATGGAGGAGTTCCCGCCCAGCGCGGTCACCGTGGACCTCGTCGTGCTCACGATCACCGGGGAGCAGCTGTGCGTGCTGCTGGTGCGGCGGGGGATCGAGCCTTTCCGCGGCGCCTGGGCGCTGCCCGGCGGCTTCGTCCTCGCCGACGAGGACCTCGACACGGCCGCGCGGCGCGAGCTGGCGGAGGAGACGGGCCTGGCGCCGGGCACCGTCCACATCGAACAGCTCGCGGGCTACGGCGACCCGGGCCGCGACCCGCGGCTGCGCGTGGTGACCATCGCCTACCTCGCGCTCGCGCCCGACCTCCCGGTGCCGCAAGCCGGCACGGACGCGGCCGAGGCGCGCTGGACCCCGGTCGCGACCCTCGACCCGGCGACGCTCGCCTTCGACCACGCGAAGATCTTCACCGACGGCCTCGAACGCGCCCGCGCGAAACTCGAGTACACCCCCCTCGCCGCGGCGTTCTGCCCGCCGGAGTTCACGGTCGCGGAGCTGCGCCGCGTGTACGAGCTGGTGTGGGACGCGCGCCTGGACCCGCGCAACTTCCACCGCAAGGTCACGGGCGCCGAGGGACTCCTGGAGCCCGTCGGCACCACCACGACCCGCGACGGCGGCCGGCCCGCCCGGCTGTACCGGAGGGGGCCGGCGGAACTGTTGTCGCCGCCGATGTTGCGGACGCGGGGGTGAGGTCCGGCTCGGGCGGATGGTGGCGATCTGCTGGGGTGCCGGGAAAGGCGCAGCTCGTCGTCGACTACCGGTGGGCTCGCCGGGGTTGGCCGAGTAGGTCCGGTTACCGCGCCAGGTGAAGGATCACGCGAGGCGGAGCGTCGCGATTTCCCAGGGGCGCAAGGTGAGCCGCAGCTCGCCGTCGGTCACGGGCACGGTTTCACCGGGGCGACCGAGCAGGTCCACTCGCCGGGCCGAGGTGAACGAACCACGCACTACGGCCGTGGCCGCCTCGGGAGATTGCGCGACCAGCCGCACCTCCAGTGCACCCTCACGGCGCCGCACGCTGGAGAGTGCCGCGCCGTCGACGGACAGGCCGAAGTGCGAGGCCGGCGGCGCGTCGAGCGGCCCGGTGCCGAGGGTGGCGTGCAGCGGATGGCGGTAGAGCTCGGCCGCGGAGAGCAGGGCCCCGGCGCGCCAGTCACCGGCGTGCGGAAGGACGGCGAGCTGCACGGTCGTGACGCCGATCTGCTGGGCCAGCGGGGTCGGGATCTGCGGGCCGGCCGGTTCTTCGCGGTACGGGTGGACGTTGCGGCTGAGCCGGCCGCTCGTGCGCAGAACGGTGAGGGCGAGCGCGTCGTCGAGCAGCTCGTACTCGCACGCCTGCGTCAGCAGCAGCCCGGCGCCGCCGGCGTCGGCGAAGCCGTGGGCGGGGAACGTGGGGAGGGGTACTCGCTGAAGCCGCCCTCGGCGGTGCGGCCGCGTTCGACGACCGCGAACTGGCCCTCGGCATGTGAGGTCCGCGCGGCGCGGGCGAGCGGGACGTGGAATCGCACACGGTGGTCGCGTGAGGCGTTGTCGATCGTGAGTTCGAGGCGGACGAACGGTTCGCCCGTGCGGAGTTCGACGGCCATGGTCACCGTGCCGCGCGAAGTCGACGCACCTCGGCGATCGCCCGCCCAGTCCATCGCCGCCGGCCACGAGTAGGTCCGTTCGACCGTGAAACTCGTGCGCAGCGGACCGTCCACGCCCGGCGTCACTCGCACCGAGTCCGGCTCGGTGACCAGGGTGTCCGTGCCGGGCGGGGCGTAATTGTAGGAGTCGCCGCGGTCACCGCCGTCGACGATGCGGCCGACGCCGTCGAGGACGGTGCCGTCGGCCGAAGCGATCCGAAGTGTGCCGTCGTCGAGCACCGAGACGGTCACGAGCCCGTTGCTCAGCGACGGGCCGGCCAGGACGGGCGCGGTGACCTCGAGAGAGCCCGGCACCACGCGAGCGGTCGTCCACCCGAGGGCCGGGACATCGACCAACGCGGTGACCGTCCGCCGCTCGGCCTGGCGGATGCGGATCGTCCACACACCCGTCGCGCCGGTCACCGCCGCGCGCACGGCCTCGACGTCGAACTGTTCCTCGCCGCCGTGCCGAGCGACGGAGAACTCCAGCAAGCGTTCGGAGGAGTCGCACTGCCAGCCCGTGATCTCACTGCCGAACAGCTCCCGCCCGTGGATGCGCGGCAGGAAGAGCGGCAGGTCGGCGCCCGCGGCCGCTTCCTCGTGCAGCAACTGTCCGCTGCGCGCCTCCACCTGCGCGGGCAGGCGCGTGCCGTCGGGCAGCTCCAGGGAGACCTTGTCCCACGACGCTTCGACGTCCAGCGTCACCAGGTCGCGGCGAGCCGCGGGCGTCGGGTTGAGCAGCAGCAGCGAATCCCGCGCCACGGACCGCGCGAGCCGGCCGGCCACGCGGTCGCGCACCGCCTGCCCGAGATGGGCCGCCTCGCTGATCCGCGCGAACACCTGCGTCGCCGTCTCGTCGACGCCGCAGCCGGTCACGGAGTCGTGCCCCGACGCGTCGACCAGCCGCCACCACGCCAGGTCCAGGAACCGCTGCGGCCACTCGGCCGAGAACAGCGCAGCGAACGGCTCGGCGTAACGCTCCACGAGCCGCTCCGCCCGAGCCATCGCCTGCTTGAGCTGCGGGCGCACCGAAAGGACGCCCGGCAGGATGTTGGCCGCCGCGTGGCTGCGCAGCTCACCCCGCACCACGGGCAGCGCCGGGTCCGCGGCGTCACGCGCGCCGATGTACTCGGCCAGCGTGCTGATCCGCACGTCGACCGACGCCGGGTCGAGCC
Source organism: Amycolatopsis sp. 2-15 (assembly GCF_030285625.1). NCBI lineage: Bacteria > Bacillati > Actinomycetota > Actinomycetes > Pseudonocardiales > Pseudonocardiaceae > Amycolatopsis > Amycolatopsis carbonis. The sequence continues at coordinate 6,747,101 of NZ_CP127294.1, read as the reverse complement.
CCGCGACGAGCTTCACCAGCGAGCCGACGGGCGCGGAGTGGTCGGTGCCGTACATCGCGAGCACCGGGTCGGCGCCGAACTCCGGTCGCAGCCGATGGCCGAGCTCGCCCATGCGGAAGGCGAAGAAGCCGGGGTCGGAGAACACGTAGGCCGCGTTGCCGTAGCCGTTGGCCAGGTACTCCACCCGTACCGAGCTGCCGTCCGGCGCCGTCCAGCGGAACGCGTGACCGTCCACTCCGGACGGCACCCCGCGCCACACGCACGCGTGCTCGAACCCGGCGCCGGCCAGGATCTGCGGCATCTGCGCGCAGTGGCCGAACTCGTCGGGCAGGTAGCCCACGCGCATCGCGCCGCCGAGCTCGGTGGCGCGCGCCCAGCCGAGCTCCAGATTGCGCACGATGTTCTCGCCCGAGACCAGGAACTCGTCGAGCAGGATCTGCCACGGCCCCACCGCGAGCTGCCCGGACATGACGAGCGCGGCCACCCGGTCGCGGTTCTCGCCCCGCACTTCGAGGTAGTCGTCGACCGCGGCCATCTGCCCGTCGAGCGTGAACCGGAACCGCGGGTCGGCCTCGGCGCGGTCGAGCACCTCGTCGATCAGGCCGACCAGGCGCAGGCGGAACCGCTGGAACGGCTCGTACCACTCACGGTCCCAGTGCGTGTGCGGGACGAGGCGGACCTCGGGCGCACCGGCCATCGGGCGGCTCCTTCGAGCGTGATCGGGGAGAACGTGAGCGTGAGGCTCGCCTTCTGGGCGTGCAGGCGGTAGCGCGGCAGCACGCCGGGCCCGCAGGAGGCGGTGCCGAGCCCGTGCTGGGCCAGATCGAGGTTGAGGTGCACGAGCTCACCCGGCACCAGGTCGACGGTGTGGCGAGCGGCGTCGAGATCCTCCGAAGTCCAGCGCCGCGCGGTGAAGTCGAACACCGGCTCGCCCTCGATCCGGATCCCGGCCCCACCCGCCGACGTCAGGCGCAGCCAGCGCGCGTCGGCGCGGTTGCCGTTCTCCTGCGGGTACACGTACGGCGTCTGCAGAGCGTCCACAGTGGAGGAGAACCGGCCGGTCCGCGCCGCCTGGCGGCTATCGGCGTAGGCCTCACCCGGGCCGGCGCCGAACCACTCGACGCCGCCGAACCCGCCGGGCACCGCCATCCGCAGGCCGAGGCGGGGCAGCGTGCAGGGCCACTCGCCGGCGGGCTCCAGGTCGACTCGCAGGCGCAACCGGTCGCCGTCGGCGGTCCAGTGGTACTCGGTGAGCATGCCGAACCCGAGCCCGGGCGGCGCGACCCGCGTCCGCACGACGAGAGCCGACGCTTGTCCGTCCACTTCGGCCACGCGGTGCTGGAGCCGGTGCAGGCCCGCGGCGCGCCACTGCGTGGCTTCGGGGTCGTCGGAGCCCCGGTCGTTGTCGGTCGGCGCGCGCCACAGGTCCAGCCGCGGCCCCTCGACGCGGTGGCCCCCGAGCGCGACGAGCCGGCCGGTGGCGGCGTCGAACGCGCCGGGCCCGAGGCGCAGGAGCCCACGTTCGCGCAGCAGCGGCGCACCCACCGCCGCGGGCACGGGGTCGGCCGCGGGCGTGACCGGCAGCTGCCCCCACGCCACGACGTGGCCTGGGGACGCCCAGCCGGTGTCGGCCGCCAGCACCGCTCGCACGGTCAGCACGCCTTCCCCCGAGGCGCCGGGCAGCCGGGGGAGCGGCACGTCGCGGCTCTGTCCGGAGTGGACCTCGGGCACGGCCAGTTCGCCGGCCGCGACCTCGACGCCGTCGTCCTCGAAGGTCCAGCGGAACACCAGGTGGGAGGAGCCGACCACGTCGTAGTGGTTCGAGATCCGCACCCCCTCCGCGCTCGCGCCGATCCGCACCGGCTCGAAGACCTTCGCGAACTCGGCCAGCGCCGGCGAGGGCGTGCGGTCGGGGTGCACGAGGCCGTCGATCACGAAGTTGCCGTCGTGGATCTGCTCGCCGAAGTCGCCGCCGTAGGCGAAATACTCGCGGCCGGCGGCGTCGCGCCGGGCGAGCCCGTGGTCGAGCCACTCCCACACGAACCCGCCTTGGGCGTGCGGGTACCGCTCGAACAGCTCGCGGTACTCCAGCAGCCCGCCCGGCCCGTTGCCCATCGCGTGCGCGAACTCGCACAGCAGGAACGGCAGCGACCGGCGGCGTTCGTTCGGGTCGTCGCGGCGGCCGATCCGGTCGACTTCCGCGTGGTCGGCGTACATGCGGCTGTACACGTCCACGTACTCGCACTCGAAGTCGCCTTCGTAGTGCACCGGACGCGACGGGTCGCGCTCTCGTGTCCACGCGGCCGTCGCGGCGAGGTTCCGGCCGGTGTGGGCCTCGTTGCCGAGTGACCACAGCACGATCGACGGGTGGTTCTTGTCGCGTTCGACGGTGCGGCGCATGCGGTCGAGGTAGGCCTCTCCCCACCTCGGGTCGTCACTCGGGTTGCCCGCCCAGCCCAGGTCGCCGAAGCCGTGGGTCTCGAGGTCGCACTCGTCGATCACCCAGAGGCCGTGGGTGTCGCACAGCTGGAGGAAGTACGGGTCCGGCGGGTAGTGGCTGGTGCGCACCGCGTTCACGTTGTGGCGCTTCATGAGCAGCACGTCGGCCAGCGCGAACTCGCGGGGCAGGGCGCGGCCGAACCGCGGGTGGTGCTCGTGCCGGTTGACGCCGCGGAAGAGCACCCGCCGGCCGTTCACCTTCAGCAGGCCGTCCTCGATCACGACGGTCCGGAACCCGATCCGCACCGGCACGCGTTCGGCGGCGGTGTGCACCTCGCCGTGGTAGAGCCGTGGCGACTCGGCGCTCCACGGCTCCACGGCGAGCTCCACCGGCCGGCCGGCCGGCAGGTCCTCGACGCCGAGCTCGGGCACGCTCAGCAGCACGCCCTCGGCCGCGGTGAGCGAGAGCGTGCCGAGCCCGCTGACATGGTCGTAATCCGCGTGCAGCCGGTAGTCCTCAACCCCGCCCACCGGGCGCGAGAGCAGGGTGACCTCGCGGAAGATGCCCGAGAGCCACCACATGTCCTGGTCCTCGAGGTAGCTGCCCGAAGACCACTGGTGCACCCGTACGGCCAGCACGTTTGCGCGGGGACGCAGCAGGTGGCCCACCGCGAACTCCGACGGCAGCCGGCTGCCGCGCGTGACACCCAGCTCCTCGCCGTTGAGCCACACCTTCGCGCAAGAGTCGACGCCGTCGAAGCGCAGCACCGCCGGCTCGTCCGGCCAGCCGGCCGGCAAGTCGAACGTGAGCCGGTGATCACCCGTCGGGTTGTCCGACGGCACCAGCGGCGGCTGCACCGGGAACGGGTAGTGCACGTTGGTGTAGGCCGGTTTCCCGTGGCCCTGCAGCTGCCAGTGGCCGGGCACGGTGAGCGTACCCCAGGTGCTGTCGTCGAAGGCGTCGCGCGCGATCCCCTCAGGCGCGGCCTCCGGAGAGGGCGACAGGTTGAACCGCCACGTCCCGGCCAGGCTCATCGACCGCGCGTCGGAGGAGAACGCGGCGCGGGGCGGCAAAGAGCCGTGGCCGGGGGCGGGGTCTTCGACGTACGACGACGACATGGGTTCCTTTCAGCCCTTGAGGGCGCCGGCGGCGATGTTGCGGATGAAGTGACGGGCACCGAGGAGGAAGACGATGATCAGCGGCACGATCGCGACGAGCGTGCCGGCCATCACGACGCTGTAGTCCTTCACGTAGGCGCCCTGCAGCTGGGCCAGCGCGACCTGGAGCGTGACGTGGTTGGAGTCGATCAGCACGACCAACGGCCACAGGTAGTCGTTCCAGACGTTGACGAACGTGAAGATGCCGAGGAACGCGAGCGCTGGGCGCAGCACCGGCAGGCCCACCGACAGGTACGTACGGAAGAACCCGGCGCCGTCGATCCGCGCCGCTTCGAGCAGCTCGTCCGGGATGGCGCCGCGCGCGTACTGGCGCATCCAGAAGATGCCGAACGCGTTGGCCGCGGCCGGGATGATCAACGCCTTGAGATCGCCGACCCAGCCGAGGTGCGCCATGATCGTGAACTGCGGGATCGCCGAAAGCTGCGTGGGCACCACGAACGTCGCCAGCAGGATGCCGAACAGCAGGTTGGCGCCGGGGAAGTCGTACTTGGCGAAGGTGAACGCGGCGAGCGAGTCGAAGAACAGCACCAGCAGTGTGGTGACCACAGCGGCGATCAGCGTGTTGAGCAGAGAGCCGAAGAAGTTGATCTGGGAGAACACCTCGCCGATGTTGGCGAACAGGTGCCCGCCGAAGGTCAGCTTCGGCGGGGTCGTGTAGATGTCGGCCGTGGTGTTCGACGCCATCACGGCGAGCCAGTAGTAGGGGAAGAGGGTGATCAGGGCGCCGATGATCAGCGCCACCAACGTCAGTATCCGCCCGCGCCTGCTCGTCATCGGCCGGCTCCCTTGGTCTGGACCTGGCCGCGCTCGGGCCGCGCCACGAGCCGCCAGTTGAGGATCGAGAAGAGGACGACGACCACGAAGATGCCCCACGCGATGGCCGCGCCGTAGCCGAAGTCGTTGTCCGCGAAGGCCGTGTTGTAGAAGTAGAGGACCATGGTCATGCCCGCGCCACCCGGTCCGCCGCGGTTGCCGAGCAGCACCTGCGACTCGGAGAAGATCTGCAGCCCGCCGATCGCCGACATCACGACGGAGAACAGCAGCACCGGCCGCAGCAACGGCAGCGTGACGCGGAAGAACGTCTGCACCGGGCCGGCACCGTCGATGCGGGCCGCCTCCAGCACGTCCGTGGGCATGGCCTGCAGGCCGGCGAGGAAGATGATGGCGTTGTAGCCGGTCCAGCGCCAGATGATCATGATCGAGATCGCGCCGCGGATGGCCCACGGGTCGTTGAGCCAGTCGACGTCACCGATGCCGACCAGCCGCAGCACCCAGTTCAGGATGCCGAACTCGTCGGAAAAGATCGACCCGAACACGAGCGACATGGCCACGATCGAGGTCACGTTGGGCAGGAAGTACGCCACTCGCAGCGCGCCCTTGTACCGCACCGACGAGTTCAACCCCAGCGCGACCAGCAGTGCCAGCGCGGTCATCGGGACGGTCGACATCACGAAGATGATCAGCGTGTTGCCGATCGAGTCCCAGAAGGTGGTGTCGGTGAGCAGGTAGGCGAAGTTCTGCAGCCCGACGAACTTCATCGGGCCGACGCCGTCCCAGCGCTGCAGCGCCAGGTAGAACGAGTACAGCACGGGGTAGAGGCCGAAGATCGCGAACAGCACGAAGAACGGCGCGATGGCCAGGTACTGCGGCAGGTAACGCCACCGCTTGCGGTGTCCGGCCGGGGTCCGGCGCACAGGAGCGCGCCGGGTTCCGGCGCTTTCGGCGGGCAGGATCGCGGTCACGAGAGCACCCCCTGGCGGCGCAGCAGGCGTTCCACCGCGGAGCGGGCGTCCTGCCAGGCCTGCTCCGGATCCTTGCCCGCACTCTCCACATTGGTCAGTTCGTCGGTGTAGGTGTCGCTGATCGTGATGTCCCACGGGCTGAAGTACACGGGTTTGACGTCCCGCGCGATCTTCGAGAACACGTCCATCGTCACCTGTCCGCCGAAGAACGGCTCCGGTTCGAGCAGCCGCGGGTCCGTGTAGGTCGAGGGGCTGGGCGGGAACAGCCCGAGCTCCAGGTAGTTCTGCGGCTGGTTCTCCGGCGACTGCAGCCACTTCACGATTTCGAACGCGCCGTGCGGGTCGGGACAGTACTTGGTGATCGCGAGGTACGACCCGCCCTGGTTGCCGGCTCCGCCCGGGGCGCGGCAGATGCGCCACTTGCCCGAGGTGGCCGGCGCCGATTGTTTGAGCTCACCGGTGATCCAGGACGCGTTGACGAAGCTGAGCTCCTTGCCGCTGTTCCACGCGGCGTGCCGGTCGATCGACTCGCCGTTGATGCTCTGCGAGCCGGCGTACCCCGCCGTCAGGCCCATCCGGAACGCCTGCACGGCCCGGTCCCACGCGCGGCGCACCTGCGACTGGTCGTCGAGGTAGTGGTTGCTGCGGTCGAAGTACTTCTTCGGCTCCTGGGCCAGCGAGTACGTGAAGACCGTTTTCGTATCGGTGATCATGTAGCGGCCCGGCAGCTTCTTCTGGACCTGGGTGCCGAAGGTGAAGTAGTCGTCCCAGGTGGACACCGCGCCGGCCACGTCGTCGGACTCGCTGGGGAATCCGGCCTGGGCGAACAGGTCGTGGCGGTAGTACAGCGCGGCCGGTCCGACGTCGATCGGGAACCCGAGCTGGAAGCCGTCCGGGCTCGCGCCCGCCTGCCACTTCCAGGGCAGGTACTGGTCGCGGACGTTGCCCGCGCCGAGGGTGTTCAGGTCGACGAAGTGGTCGGTGTCGGCGAAGTAGGTCGCGATGTCGTCGCCGAGCATCGTGATGTCGGGCAGATAGGCCTGGCCCGAGAGCGCGGCCAGCAACCGCTGCTTGAACTCGCCGCTCACGTGGGCCGGGGTGAACTTCAGCGCGGCGAAGCGTTTGACGGCCTCCCCGAGCACTTTCTCGGACAAGGCGTTCGTGTTGTACCAGAGCGTGATCCGCCCTGGGTTGGCGGTCGTGGGACTGGTGCAGGCGCCTGCCCCGAACGCCGCGGCGCCGAGTGCCGCCGCGCCGGTCAGGAACCGTCGTCGAGTCAACGTCATCGGGGACCCTCCGGAGAGCTCCGTGAACGCTCCCGTGAACGTTCACGAATTGCCCGGAAGTGTGCGCGAGGCGCCGCGAGGTGTCAAGCGGAGTGGCTCAGGCGGATTCGCGGACCAGCAGCTCGGCCTGGATTACGAGCTCGTCGGCCGACAGCGGAGTGGCGCCGGTGAGCAGGCGCGCGGCCTGGTCGATCGCGAGGGCGCCCAGACGGCGCGTGTCGAGGGCGACGCTGGTCAGCGCCGGGTCCACGACGGTGCCGAGCTGCAACCCGTCGAACCCGATCACGGCGAGGTCGTCCGGGACCCGGCGCCCGAGGCGGCGGGCCGCGCGCAGGGCGCCCATGGCGATGATGTCGTTGAAGGTGAACACGGCGGTCACGTCGGGGTGCTCGGCCAGCAGCGCCTCCAGGGCGGCGGCCCCGCCGTCGACCGACTGGGCGGCACGTTCGACGACTTCGGCTTGGAGCCCGTGCGCGGCGACCGCGGCGGCGAACCAGTCGCGCCGCACGCTCGGCTCGGCGCGGCCCGCGTGATCGAGCATGCCGATGCGCCGGTGACCGGCCCGCACGAGGTGGGTGATGGCGGCCTGCACGCCGTGCGCGCCTTCGACCCGGATCGAGCTGAAGCGGGGCGTGTGGTGCTCGCGCCCGATGAGGACTACGGGGATGCCGCGGGTGAAGCGGTCGAGCTCGTCCTCGGGCCGGCTGAAGTAGCCCACGACGGCGTCGACCTGCGAGCCGATCACCTGCAGCGTGCCGAGTTCTTCCTCGGCACTGTCGGAGGTGTCGTACACGACCACGTGCCAGCCGCGGGCGCGCGCGGCCTCGAGCGCGGCGGCGGCGACCTCGGTGAAGAACGGGTTGAGCAGGTCGGGGATCACGAGCCCGATCGTGGTGGTGTCCTGGCGCACGAGGCCGCGGGCGAACCGGCTCGGCCGGTAGCCGAGTTCGCGGGCGGCGTCGAGCACCCGCTGTTTCGTGGTGCCGTCGATCTCGGCCTTGTCGTTGAGCGCCCGCGACACGGTCTGGCGCGACACCCCCGCGCTGCGGGCGACGTCGTGGATCGTCACCTTCCGGGACGTTTCCGACGACACCATCACGGACCTCCCGCCGTGCGGCGCGTCCGCGCCGCCGGATCCGAGTATGCCCGCACCGCACACACCGGGCCGGGAACGGTGCCCGGCCGGGCGTGTGCGGCGCGGCCCGGTGCCGGGCTCAGGCGTTGTCGCCGACGCGCGCGCCGCGCCGGCGCGACACGATCCGCCAGCCAACGGCCAGGACGATCGCGAGCCCGGGGATGGAGTAGAACGCGATCTTCTCCGCGCCGTCGGAGAAACCCATCAGCACGACCACCAGCAGGAGGAACCCGAGCGTGGCCCAGCCGGTGTAGGGCGCGCCGGGCATGCGGTAGCTCGGCCGTTCGACCTCGCCGCGCAGCGCGGCCTGGCGCATGCGCATCTGCGAGTAGATGAGCGTGGCCCACGTGGCCACCACGCCGAGCGAGGCCACCGCGATGGCGATGTCGAACGCCTCCTGCGGCACGAGGTAGTTCAGCACCACGCCGAGCACGTACACGATCGACGTGAAGAGGATGCCGCCGTAGGGCACGTGGCGGCTGTTCATGCGGCCCACGAACTTCGGCGCCTCGCCGTGGTCGGCCAGCGCCCGCAGGATGCGGCCGGTCGAGTAGAGACCCGAGTTGCACGACGACAGCGCGGCGGTGAGCACCACGGCGTTCATCACGTCGCCGATGCCGCCGATGCCCAGGCGTGAGAAGACGGTGACGAACGGGCTTTCGGCGCCGCTGTAGAACGACCACGGCATCAGCATCGCCAGCAGCAGCACCGAACCGACGTAGAACACGCCGATGCGCCAGACGACACCGTTGATCGCCTTCGGCAGCACCTTGCGCGCGTCCTTGGTCTCGCCGGCCGCGATGCCGACGACCTCGATCGCGGAGTAGGCGAAGATCACCGCCTGAAGGGTCATCAGCGCGATGCCGATGCCCGCGGGGAAGAAGCCGCCGTGGTCGGTCAGGTTGTGCACGCCGGCCGGGGTACCGCCGATGTTCGCGCCGGCGAACACGAGCCCGATCGCGGTGATCAGGAAGACCACGATCGCGAGCACCTTCACCACGGAGAACCAGAACTCCAGCTCGCCGAACAGCTTCACGCTCACCAGGTTCACGCCGAGCAGCACACCGAGCGCCACGAGCGCCGTGATCCACTGCGGCACGTCGGGCAGCCACTTGTGCACGTAGATCGCGACGGCGGTGATCTCGGCGATGCCGGTCATCGCCCAGTTCACCCAGTACATCCAGCCGGAGACGAAACCGGCCCACGGCCCGATGAACTTGCGGGCGTAGGTGACGAAACTGCCGGAACTTGGCTCGTGCAGCACGAGTTCACCCAGAGCGCGCATGACGAAATACGCTGCGATGCCGCAGATGGCGTAGGAGAGCACCAGCGACGGGCCGACCTGCTGGAGCTTGCCGCCGGCCCCGAGGAAGAGGCCGACACCGATCGCGCCGCCGATCGCGATCATCTGCACCTGGCGGTTGCCCAGTGCTTTCGTGTAGCTGTCGCCTTCATTGGCGACCACTGTGGAATCCATGGTTGCGTGACGCTAGCGGTGCGAGCGCGCGCGACCAAGCACAGCAAGGAAGACTTAAGGTGTGCGACACCTCACTCGGGGGAAATCCCGGGAAAACGCTCCCTCGATTTGACACCGGCGCCATTCTTCCGGCGACTTGATCAAGGCTTGATCCGCGCGGGCCGGCGATTGCGGTGACCGGGATTTCAGAATATCTCTCAGGTTCGCGGGGAACTTCAGGAACACTTCCGTGGCCGGGAGGGTAGTGCGGCGGGCGCGCACGCGCGACGGCCGTTACCTTCGCGACATGACCACCGAACTGCCGGCGTCCCAGCTCTCCGTGTCCATCGTGGACGAGATCGAGCAGCTGAAGGGCACCTACCCGGGTTACCGCCGGGCCCATGCCCGGGGCGTCTGCTACGACGCCACCTTCGTCCCGTCCGGCGTCGCCGCCGACCTCACCACGGCGGCGCATCTGCGAGGCGAGCCCGTTCGCGCGACCGTGCGGTTCTCCCACACCGACACCAACCCGCACCTGCCCGACGCCGGCACGGCCGTACGCGGGCTCGCGGTGAAGTTCCACCTCCCGGGCGGTGGCAACACCGACATCGTCGGCGTGAACCTCGACCGGTTCATCGCCGCGACGCCCGAGGACTTCCTCGCGCTGCTCAAGTCGGCCGAGCCCGACCCGGCCACGGGCGCGCCCGACCTCGGCAAGGTGCAGGCCCACGTGGGCGCCCACCCGAGCGCGGGCCCGGGCCTGTTCACCGCGTCGCAGCTGCCCACGCCGGTCAGCTACGGCACCACCACCTACTGGGCGATCCACGCGTTCTTCTGGCGCGCCGCCGACGGTTCCCTGCGCCCGGTGCGCTACCGCTGGGTGCCCGAGGCCGGCGACCACGTGCTCGCCGCCGGCGAGGGTGGCGACTGGTCGGCCGAGCACCTCACCGAGGAGCTCGGCGAGCGGCTGGTGCGCGGCCCCGTCGAGTTCACGCTCAAGGTGCAGCTCGGCGAGCCTGGCGACCCGACGAACGACGCCACGCTGGTCTGGCCGGAGGAACGCACGGAGATCACGGCCGGGCGCCTGGCGATCACCGCCGAGGTGACCGACCAGAAGCACTGGAACTCCCAGGTCTTCGACCCCACGCTGCTCACCGAGGGCATCGAGCTGTCCGATGACCCGATCCTGGCCGCCCGCAGCGCGATCTACGCGGTCTCCTACGACCGGCGCAGCCACGACCGCTGACCGGGCGCGAGGTCAGATCAGCGTGCTCATCGTGGTGGCCGCCTTCAACCCGGAGCCGGTGAGGATCACGGCGGTGGTCTCGCCGGGCGCGAGGACGCCCGCGGCGCGGAAGAGGTCGACGGCGGCCGCCGCGGTGGCGCTGGTCGGCTCGGCGTAGAGGCCGACCCGCGGGAGCTCCCGCGCGGCGCGGGCGATCTCGTCCTCGGCGATCGCCACCGTCGCCCCGCCCGAGCGGCGGAGGGCGGCGAGCACCTCGGGGAGGCGGACGGGTTCGCGGATGGCGGTGCCCTCGGCGATGGTCGGCGCGAACTCCGTCGGCACGGCGTGCTCGGCCCCGGCGCGGAAGGCCGCGTCGATCGGCGCGCAGTTCGCGGGCTGCGCGACGAGCAGGCGCGGCCGTTTCGTGATCGCGCCGGCGGCCAGCAGCTCGCCGAACCCGAGGTCGAGGCCGAGGACGATGCTGCCCGCGCCGGCCACGGTCACGACCGTGTCCGGCACGGTGAAGCCGAAGTCCTCCCACAGCTCGTACGCGAGTGTTTTGGTTCCCTGCAAGAAAAACGGGTGCCAGTTGTGACTCGCGTACGTCGTTTCGCCGGAGCGGCGCAGGGCTTCGGCGGCGGTGTCGTCGCGCGTGCCCGGCACGAGGTCCACCGTCGCCCCGTACGCGCGGCTTTGCAGGATCTTCGCGGGCGACGTCGACTCCGGCGCGAGGATCGTGGCCGCGATGCCCGCGGCGGCCGCGTAAGCCGACACCGACGAACCGCCGTTGCCGGAGCTGTCTTCGAGGACCTCGCGCACGCCGGCCTGGGCGAGCGCGGAGAGCATGACGCTGCTGCCGCGATCCTTGAAGCTCCCGGTGGGGCTGAACCACTCGAGCTTGAACCGCGTGTCGTGCCCGCGCCACGGCCGCTCGACCAGCGGTGTGCAGCCCTCGCCGAGCGAGATCGGCCGCAGCTCGCCCGGCAGCGCGGCGCGGTAGCGCCACAGTGACCGCATGGCGGTGTCCACCTGCTCGCGCGTGATGCCCGGCAGCGCCTCCACGGTGAGCGGCGCGCCGTCGTCCCCGCACCAGCGCAGGGGGTCGAGCGGGTAGCGGCGGCCGGAGCGTTCGTCCACGTAGTCCACGAGGGACACTCTGGCCACGCTCACCCGTTCGGTCAATGTGACGCGTCACGGGTGGCCCCGTCACCGGAACGAGTAGCTATCCACAGTGGACACCGCGCCCTACGGTGGACCCGCGGGAACGACCGCCGCGAGCGGGTGACGAGGAGGCGCATGACGGCCACCACCGAGGTGACGCAGGAGGAGCCGGCCGCGCTGGGGGCCGGGTTGTCGCGGCGGAAGATCAACGCGGGTGTTCGGCGCGGTGCTGCTCGGCATGCTGCTCGCGGCGCTGGACCAGACGATCGTGGGCACCGCGTTGCCCACGATCGTGGGTGACCTCGGCGGGGCGGGGCACCTGTCGTGGGTCGTGACCGCGTACCTGCTGGCCGAGACGATCATGACCGTGGTCGAGGGCAAGCTCGGCGACCTGTTCGGGCGGAAGCTGATGTTCCAGCTGTCCGTCGTGATCTTCGGGGTCGGGTCGTTCTTCTGCGGTTTCGCCGACAGCATGGAGTGGCTCATCGTGTGGCGGGCCGTGCAGGGGCTGGGCGGCGGTGGCCTCATGGTCACCTCGACGGCACTCATCGCCGACGTCGTGCCGCTGCGCGAGCGCGGCAAGTACCAAAGGCGCGCTCGGCTCGGTGTTCGGCGTGGTGACCGTGGCCGGGCCGATGCTCGGCGGCTTCTTCGTGGACCACCTGTCGTGGCGCTGGGCGTTCTACGTGAACATCCCGCTGGTCGTGGTGGTGCTCATCGTGGCCGCGTCCGCGATGCCCAACGCGCGGGCCGTCCTCAAGCCCCTGATCGACTACCTCGGCATCCTGCTCATCGGCCTCGCCGCCACCGGGTTGACGCTCGTGACGAGCTGGGTGGCACCACGTACGCGTGGGTCTCGCCGACGATCATCAGGATGGCGATCGGCTCGGCCTTGCTGCTGGGGCTCTTCGTGCTCGTGGAGCTGCGGGCGAAGGAACCGATGCTGCCGATGCGGCTGTTCCGGAACCCGGTGTTCACCGTGGCCGGGATCATGAGCTTCGTCGTCGGCTTCGCGATGCTCGGGGCGCTGTCGTACCTGCCCACCTACATGCAGTACGTGCAAGGCGTCTCGGCGACGTCGTCCGGGGTACGGCTGTTGCCGATGGTGCTGGCGCAGCTGTTCGCGTCGATCCTGTCCGGCAACCTGGTGAGCCGCACGGGCCGGTACAAGGTGTTCCCACTGGTGGGCTCCGCGCTGATGACGGCCGGGCTCTACCTGCTGTCCCGCCTCGACTCCGACACGGGCTTCTGGGAGTCGGCGCTGTACATGGCGGTGCTGGGCCTCGGGATCGGCCTCGGCATGCAGGTGCTCACCATCGCGGTGCAGAACACCGTGGACTACCGCGACCTCGGGGTCGCCACGCCGGGTGTCACCTTCTGCGGTCCATCGGCAGCTCGTTCGGCGCGGCGATCTTCGGCACGGTCTACGCCAACCAGCTCGGCCCGAACCTGGCCGGCGCACTCGCGGCGCACCCCCTGCCACCGGGCGTCGATCCGCGTGCGACGCAGGTGCCGCAGGCGTTGCACCAGCTGCCGCCGGCGCTGTCACAGCCCGTGATCGCCGCTTACAGCGATTCACTGCATGTGGTGTTCTTGTCGGCCGCTCCGGTGGGCCTCGTCGCTTTGGCGCTGGCGTTCTTTCTCAAGGAGGTGCCGCTTCGTGACACGTCCAGGGCGGCCGCGCCCGACCTCGGCGACGGGTTCGCGATGCCGGTGGCGCGCGACCACGACCGCGAGCTGGAACGGGCCGTCGCCACGCTCTTCTTCCGCGAGCGGCGCAAGGTCGCGCCCGCCATCGCGGCCCGGTCGGGCTCCGAGCTCGACCACGGCGGCCTGTGGTGCCTCGTGCAGGTCCACCTGCGGGAACGCCGTGGTGGACCCGCGACGCTCACGGCGATCGGGTCGCACTACGGCGTGCCCCGCAGGTGCTGGAACCGGCGTTCGCACGACTCGAGCTCACCGGCTACCTGAAGTTCTCCGGCGGGAGCTGGGCGCTCACCGCGGCCGGGCGCGAGGAGTTCGGCAAGCTCGTGGGCGCCTGGCGCGACTGGCCGGCCGAGCGGCTCGCCGACTGGGGCACCGGCGACCGCGCCGAGCTCGACGCCGCGATCGGCCGCGTCGCCGCACGCGTGCTCGACCAGAGCGCCGACGCCGAACGCTCGTGCCGCCACGCCTTGGTCTGAAAGACCGGGGCGTCACGGGCGGGGGCGTTAGCATCGCCGCAACGAACACCCCCTATTGTTCCCGGACCATGTCGGTGGATGAGTCAGTGGTCACGATCCCGGAAGACGCGGGCAGCCGTGTCGAGCCCCGGTCCAGCAGTGCCGTACGGTCACGCTCCGTGCGCTTCCGTTGGCTGCCCTGGGCCGCGGCCCTGCTGGGCCTGTTGTCGTTCCTCCTCGTACGCGGGAGCCTGACCGACGACGGGTACATCACGCTCGCGTACGCGAAGAACCTCGCGCTCCACGGCGAGTGGGCGCTGGTGCCGGGCACCACGGCGAACTCGGCGACCTCACCGCTCGACGTGCTGCTGCTCGGGCTGCTCACGCTCATCACGCGCATCAGCGGCGCGGCGCACCCGGTTCTCGCGCTCGGTGCGCTCACCGTGCTCTCGTCCGCCGCCATCGGCTGGGCGTGGCAGCGCCTGGCGCGCTCGTTCGGACTGGCGACGTGGGTCGGGCTGCTCGGCGTCGTGATCGTGGTCGTGAACCCGTTCCTGCTCTCCGCGACGGGCCTCGAGGTCCTGCTCGTGCCGGCGATCCTGCTGTGGCTCACGGTGTTCGCCGTCGAGGGCCGGCCGGTCCTGTTCGGGGTGTTCGCGGCGCTGACGGTGCTCACCCGCCTCGACCTCGTCGTGTTCGTCCTCATCATCACGTTCAGCACACGCGCCATCCGGCAGCATTTCTGGCGCGCGTTCGGCACGGCTGTCCTCGTCGCCGCGCCGTGGTTCCTGTTCGGCTGGTTCGCGCTCGGCTCGTTCATCCCCGACACGCTGGTCATCAAGCAGGACCAGGAAGGCCTCTTCGGCGCCTGGGGCTACTTCAGCGGCCCGGTGATGTACTTCCTGTACCAGCCGGTGACGGTGATCTTCACGTTCGCCGCGGCGGTCGCGGGCACCGCGGTGCTGCTGGCCTGGACCGGCCTCCGTTTCGCGCGCCGCTGGGACGACTTCCCGGCCCTCGCGCCCGTCGTCGGGCTCGGCCTGGGCGGCGTCGTCTATTACATCGTGTACTCGACGCTCGGCGTCGGCCCGTACCACTGGTACTACGTGACGCCGACGGCCACGATCGCCTCGTTCGCCGTGCTGATGACCGGCATCTGGCTCGCCGAGTCGGGCCGGCGGCCGGGCCTGCGCAAGGCCGCGCCGCTCACGGCCCTCGGCCTGGCCTGGGTGACGGCGCTCGGCATGGTCTCGATCGACCTCGCGCAAGGGGTGCCGTGGCCCTCGCCGGTCATCTTCGGCAACTGGGCGAGCTCGACCGACTACGCGCGGGTGGGCCGGGAGCTCGGGCAGCGGCTCAACGGCGCGTCGGTGGCGGGGCCGGGCGAGATCGGCACGCTCGCGTACTACTGCGACTGCCAGATCCTCGACGTGTTCTCCGACCGCAGCCAGGTCGCGTCGATCGTGCGCAAGCGGATCGCGGAGGACGGGGCCGTCTCGCGGCTCGGCCTGCGCATCAACTACCACTGGTTCGACCGGAACCAGCCGCCGCGCCAGGTAGACTACCGGCTTCTCTACGGCAAGGGCCCGGCTTCGGGACCCGACTCGTGGACGGTGTACTCGGCCGCCAAGGGCATCGGGCACTTCACGTTGGTGCCCGCGCGCTGAGACCCCGCCCGACCCCTCCCGACGAGGAGTCCGCGTGGCATCGACCAGCACCACCGCACCCGGCGACGTCGAAGACGCCCGACCGGCACCGCGCCGCCACGGCGTGCTCGCGCTCGTCGTGGCCGTGGTCTCGGCCGGCGTGTTCGCGCTGTTCCGCCACCACCTGATCGACGACACCTTCATCACGCTCTCCTATGCCCGCAACCTCGCGTTCGACGGGCACTGGGGCCTGATCGAGCTGGGCACGGCGAACACGGCGACGTCGCCGTTGAGCGTGCTCGTGCTGGCCGGGTTCACGCTGGTGGTGCGCGACGCAGTACTGGCCGCGGCGATCCTGTACGTGCTGTGCCAGGTCGTCATCGCCGTCGGCCTGGCGCGCCTGGGTGACCGGACGGGCCTGCCGCGGTGGTTCTCGCCGCTGGCCGTCGCGCTGCTCACCGTGAACCCGCTGCTGATCTCGTCGATCGGGCTCGAGGTCGAATTCGGCGTCGCGGCGGTGGTGGCTCTGCTGGTGTTCTCGGCGGAGCGACGGCCGGTGCTCGTCGGCGTGGCCACGGGCGTGCTCGTGCTCATCCGGGTGGACCTGGTGCTGATCGCGATCGTGGTGGTCCTGCTGCGGGCGCGGTTCTGGGTCGGGCTCGGCAAGTCGGCACTCGCGGCGGTCGTGGTCGCACTGCCGTGGTTCGTGTTCAGCTGGTTCGTGCTCGGTTCCGCGGTGCCCGACACGCTGATCATCAAGACGCTGCAGAAGTCCTGGGGCGCCTATGGGTTCTCGAACGGCCCGGCGCTCTACGAAGGCGTTTTCCCCTGGGCCGCCTGGCTTTCGTTCCTCCCGGCGGCGCTGGGCGTGGTGGCGTTCCTGGGCTGGCTCCTCACGCTGGTGCGGCGCGGCCCCGCGGCGCGAACGCTGCTGCCGTTCGTGGCGCTCGTGCCGGCCGGGGTGGTGCACTACCTGGCGTACTCGCGGCTGCACGTGCCGCCGTATCACTGGTACTACGCGCCGAGCATCGCCGTGACCACGCTGTTCTTCGCCGCTGCGGTCGCCGCCGTGGCCGGGCGCGCGCCGGCGGTCTCCCGCTGGACGGCCGGGGCGCCCGCGGTGCTGGCCGCGGTCGGGCTGGTGGTCGTGAGTGCGGTGTTCTACGTCTGGGGTGGGCTGCCGCGGCCGTTCGCGCCGATCATGTCCAACCACACCACCACCGCCCAGTACGAGCGGATCGGGCCGGAGCTCGGCCGGCTCGTCGGCGGCGGCACGGTGCGCAGTGGCGGAGAGATCGGGGTGCTCGCCTACAGCTGCGGCTGCTCGATCGTGGATCTGTTCGACGACCGGGGTGCCGTCGGCCCGGCCATCACGCAGCGCGAGGCGACGATGGGCTCGTTCGGCCGCAAGCTCGTCGACCTCAACTTCCACCACTTCGACTACGGCGCGGTGGCCGTGAAGCCCGAGTACGCGCTGGTCCCGACTCCAGTCGGCGGGGCCGCGCCGGGGAACGTGCTGGCGCAGTGGCGGATCGCGTCGCCGTGGGCCGGTGAGCAGGTGCTCTACCTCGTGCGCGGCGACGGGACCTGACGTGGGCCGGGCCGTGGCCGCCGCGCGTCTCCCGGCCGAGCCGGGGGAGCCCGCGAAACGCGGCGTTGGCCGGGCACTGCTGTGGCCGGCCACGGTGGCCCTGGTCTCCGCCGTGGTGTTCCTCGGCGTCCGGGGAAGCCTGATCGACGACTCGTTCATCACGCTCGGGTACGCGCGCAACCTCGCCGAGCACTTCCACTGGGGACTGGTCGAGGCCGAGACGGCGAACTCGGCAACCTCGCCGCTGAACGTCCTGCTGCTCGCCCTCGGCGGCACGCTCACGCGGGTCGCGGGCGGCCAGGTCCACCCGGTGGCCGGCGCGGGAGTCGTCTTCGTGGCGGCGATGACGGCCGTGGGCTGGGGGTTCGCGCGCATCACGCGGGCGCTGCGGCTGCCGTTTTTCACGGCCGTGGCGGGGACGGCGGCGATCCTGGTCAACCCGTTCGTGCTGTCGGCGACCGGACTGGAGGTGCACCTGATTTCGGCGGCGCTGGTGCTGCTCACGGCTTATGCGCTGGAGGGCCGGGCGGTCGGGTTCGGCGTGGTGGCCGGGCTCGCGGTGCTGGTGCGGCTGGATCTGGTGGTCTTCGTGGTGCTGTTCGCGCTGGGGGTCGGCGCGCTGCGGCGCCGGCTGCTGCCGGTGGTGGGCGTGGCACTCGTGGTGTCCCTGCCCTGGTTCGTCTTCAGCTGGTTCGCGCTCGGCTCGGCGATCCCGGACACGTTCCTGATCAAGACGACGCAGGGCGCGTTCGGTGAGTACACCTACGGCAACGGGCCGGAGTACTACCTCGACCCGAAGCGCTGGAAGGCGACGTTGGTGGCGTTCGCCCCGGCCGTAGCCGGTCTGGTGACACTGCTCGGCTGGCTGGGGTGGCTGGTCGTGCGCCGTGACCAGGCCGCGCGGTTCGGGCCGGTGGGCGTGCTCGGGCTGGGCGGACTGGCGTACTACGGCGCGTACTCGCTGCTGGGCGTGCCGCCCTACCAGTGGTACTACGTGGCGCCGATCGTCGCGCTCACCGTCGTGTTCGTGGTCGGCGCCGGGTGGCTGGCGCGCGGTGGCGCGTTCCGGGTGGGCGTGGCGAGCCTGGCGTTCGCGCTCGTCGTGCTGCCGGCCTCATACCTCGACGTGCACCGCGGGGTGCCCTGGACGGCACCGCCGATCTTCGGCAGCTGGGCCACGGCGGCCGACTACGCCCGCGTCGGCCGGGAAATCGGCGCGCGGATCGGCGACGCGACGGTGGCCGCCCCGCCGGAGATCGGCACCCTCGCCTACTTCTGCGAGTGCACGATGGTCGACACGTTCGCCGACCAGGGCCGCGTCGTGCCGCTGGTAGGGCGACGCATCGCGGCCGCGGGACCGGTTGCCGGGTTCCTGCTGCGGCTGGACTACCACTGGCTCGACCGCGCCCGCCGGCCCCGGCCCGTGGACTACCGCCTCGACTGGAGCTGGACGCCGATCTCCGGGCCGGACACGTGGCACCTGTCCTCCCCGGCCACGGGCGACGGCTGGGTGCGGCTCGTGCGGATCTGATCGCGCCCGCGCCGCGCAACGGTTACCGTCACGTCATGGCGAAAGACTCGGCGGTGGAGGTCGCGGTCGGGGACCGCATGGTGCGCATCTCCAACCCGGACCGGGTGTACTTCCCGGCCCGCGGCGAGACGAAGCTGGACCTGGTGAACTACTACCTCTCGGTGGGCGAGGGCATCGTGCGCGCCCTACGGGAGCGCCCCTGCATGCTGCACCGGTTCCCGGCCGGCGTCGCGGGGGAGAAGGTGCACCAGAAGCGCGTGCCGAACGGCGCGCCGCCGTGGCTGGAGACCGTGCGGGTGCACTTCCCCCGCTACGGCCGCTACGCCGACGAGCTGTGCGTGACCGAGGCGGCGCACGTGGCGTGGGCGGTGCAGATGTCCACTGTGGAGTTCCACCCGTGGAACTCGCGGCGTGCGGACACGGAAAAGCCCGACGAATGGCGGATCGACCTCGACCCGATGCCCGACTGTCCCTTCGACACGGTCCGCCGCGTCGCGCACGTCGCCCACGAGGTGCTGGACGAGCTCGGCGCCGTCGGCTGGCCGAAGACCTCGGGCGGCAGCGGGCTGCACGTCTACGTCCGCATCGAACCCCGCTGGGGCTTCGCCGACGTGCGCCGCGCGGCGCTGGCCTTCGCGCGCGAGGTGGAGCGGCGCGCGCCCGACGAGGTGACGACGACCTGGTGGCGCAAGGACCGCGATCCGAAGAAGCTGTTCGTGGACTACAACCAGAACGCGCGTGACCACACGATCGCCAGCGCGTATTCCGTGCGCGGAGTGCCGGAGGGCACCGTGTCGACGCCGATCCGCTGGGACGAAGTCGACGACGTCGAGCCGCGCGAGTGCACCATCGCCACGGTGCCCGCGCGCTTCGCCGAGCTGGGCGACCTGCACGCGGGTATCGACGATGCCGTGTTCTCACTGGAACCCCTGCTGGAGTGGGCCGACCGCGACGGGCTGGAAGCCGACGACTCCTGACGATCAGCCGATGCGGTACGCGGCGGCTCCGTTGTGGAGGAACCGGGCGCGGCCGAGCTCGTCGGAGCCCACCACCGACAGCACCTGGTGGACACCGGACTTCGGCTCGACGGTGATGATCGCGCTGTCACCGAGCCGGACGACCTCGACTCGGTTCTCGGGCTTGCCGATGCACGAGTTTCGGGGGCAGTGGGTGAGGAAGGCACGGCCGTTGTCGACGGCGAGGGTGATGTCGTATGCCGTGGTGCGGTAGATCCCGCCCATGCGGTCCGGGTCGATCGGAGCCGGGTTCGCGGGCGGTACGGGCAGCGGGGTCGTCTCGACCCCGGCGAGCTCCCTGAGCACCGCGCCGAAGATCTCGTAAGCCATCGGTTCACCACCTGAGCTGTTGGTGAGCACGGCCACCGCGACGCCCGCCGAGGGCGCCACGCGAACGAAGGCTTTCTGTCCCTTCGAGACGCCGGTGTGGCCGAGCACGCCGTCGCGGTGGAGCATCCACCCGAGCCCCCAGCCGACGATGCCGCCGCCGAAGTCCGGGACGGAGCCGAGCTGGGGTTCGCGCAGCGCCGCGAACGTGTCGTCGGTGAGGTGGAGGCGGACGAATTCCAGCAGGTCGCGGGCGCTCATCGCGAGGTGCGAACCGCTGGGCACGCAGTGGTAACGGACTGCCCAGCTCTGCGTGGGCACGAGTTCGCCGTCCGCCTCGACGTGGCCGACGGCTGCGCGGTGCAGGATCGCCTCGTAGGGGTCGACGGCGACGGCGCGCAGACCGAGCGGAATGACCAGGTGTTCGCGGAGCACGTCGTGGAACCGCTTGCCGCGCAACACTGAGCAGGTGGCGGGCGGTCAGGGACGCGGTGGCGACCGCGTCGCCCAGCCGGAACCCGGGAAGGTAGTCGCGGACGGGACGATCGAGGTCCAGGACGCCCTCGTCCACCAGTTGCCGGACCAAGGTGGCGGTCCAGATCTTGGTGATGGAACCGATCTTGAACACCGACTCCGTCGTGGCCTCGACTCGCGTGTGCAGGCTGAGCACACCCGCGGCCTCGTCCTGGATCTCCCCGTCGGCCAGCACGGCGACCTGCGCACCCGGGACGTCGTACCTTCCGATGAGTTCACGCAGGTTCCACCCCATGCCGCCAACGTAGCGGCGGTCCCGGGACGCCGGGGGATGGTGGGCGTCCCGGGACCGGGTCACAAGCGTTCGATAATGGTCGCGTTCGCGAGGCCGCCCGCCTCGCACATGGTCTGCAGGCCGTAGCGGCCGCCGGTCTGCTCCAGCACCGACAGCAGCGTTGTCATGAGGCGTCCGCCGCTGGCGCCGAGCGGGTGGCCGATCGAGATGGCGCCGCCGTTGATGTTGACCTTGTCCAGGTCCGCACCGAGTTCCGCCTGCCACGCCAGCACGACGCTGGCGAACGCTTCGTTGACCTCGAACGCGTCGATGTCCGACAGCTTCAGGCCCGCGCGGTCCAGCACCTTGCGGGTCGCCGGGATCACGCCGGTGAGCATGTATAGCGGGTCGTCGCCGACCACGGAGAACGAGTGCAGGCGCGCCCGCGGCTCGAGGCCGAGCTTCTTCGCCGTGTCGCTGCCGGTGATGAGCACGGCGGAGGCGCCGTCGTTGATCGGCGAGGAGTTGCCGGCCGTCACGCGCCAGTCGATCTGCGGGAAGCGCTCCGACCACAGGTCGGCCTTGAACGCCGGCTTGAGGCCCGCGAGGACCTCCGGTGTGGTGCCGGGGCGCACCGACTCGTCGGTGGTCACGTCCACGAGGGTGCCGTCGGGGCCGGGTGCCTTGAGCGCGGCGACCTCGCCGGCGAACTTGCCGTCGGCCCACGCCTGGGCGGCGCGGCGGTGGCTCTCGGCGGAGTACGCGTCGAGCTGTTCGCGCGAGAAGCCCCAATTGGCGGCGATGAGCTCCGCGCTGATGCCCTGCGGCACGAGACCTTCGGGGTAGCGCGCGGCGACCCCGGCGCCGAACGGGTCCTTGCCGGCCATCTGGCTGCCCATCGGCACGCGGCCCATGGACTCGATGCCGGAGGCGATGGCGATGTCGTACGCACCGCTCAGCACCCCCTGCGCGGCGAAGTGGATGGCCTGCTGGCTGCTGCCGCACTGGCGGTCGACGGTCACCGCGGGCACCGATTCCGGCAGCCCCGCGGCGAGCGCGGCCCAGCGCGCGGTGTTCATGCTCTGCTCGCCGATCTGCCCGACCGCACCGCTGATCACGTCGTCGATCAGCGCGGGGTCGATGCCGGTTCGCTCGACGAGCGACCGGATGGCGTGTGCGTGCAGGTCGACCGGGTGGACCCCCGCCAGCCGCCCCGTGGGCTTGCCCTTGCCGATCGGTGTCCGTACCGCGTCGACGATGACCGCGTCCCTCATGACCTGCCTCCTCGCATAGCCGCTTGATCCCGTTGTACGCCCACCGAGTTTGATAACACAACTCACTGAACCGGGGCTGTCGGCCACCTCGCACCGCGCCGGTGACGTGCTAGGTTGGAAATTCCTGCTGGGGCAACGGAGGTGGGACGGATGGCGACGCGAGGCCGGGAGTGCTCGATCGCGGACGCGCTCGAGGTCGTCGGCGAGCGGTGGAGCCTGCTCGCGCTCCGGGAGATCATGCTGGGCGAGCGGCGGTTCAACCAGATCGCCGAGAACACCGGGGCCAGCCGCGACATCCTCGCGGCCCGGCTGCGCAAGCTGGTCGAGGCCGGCGTGCTCGAGAAGCGCCAGTACGAAGACCACCCACCGCGCTTCGAATACCTGCCGACAGAGTCCGCGAAGGCACTTCAACCGGTGCTGCTCGGCCTGATGCAGTGGGGCGACCGGTTCATCCGTCAGGGCCCGCCGCCGACGGTGTACGAGCACGAATGCGGTGAAGAGCTGCACTTGAAGAGCGTGTGCGCGCACTGCGGCGAGCCGATCGCGTCGACGGGCCTGCACGCGGTACGTCTCGGCGTGGTGCGCTGATCTTCCGCTGACGCACACGGCTTTCGGGCTGGGCGGGGCGCGTGCCAGGATGGCCGCGGAAGCCGTCCGGCCGGGCGGTGGTGCCGGGAAGGGGCGGCGTGCCGGAACGGATCCTGGTGACCGGCGGGACCGGTCAGCTCGGCAGTGTGGTCGTCGAACGCCTGGTGGCGGCCGGGGAGCGGGTGCGCGCTCTGAGCCGCCGGCGCCGCGGCGGAGGCAGCGTCGAATGGGTCGTCGGGGACCTGCGCTCCGGGCGCGGCATCAACACCGCACTGGCCGGCTGCGACGTCGTCCTGCACTGCGCCACCGACTACCGGCACGAGGTCGCCATGATGCGCACCCTCGTGGAGGCCGCTCGCTGGACGGGCAATCCGCCGCACGTCGGGTATGTGTCCATCGTCGGCGTCGACCGCGTGCCGCTCGGTTACTACGCGGCGAAACTCGCGGCCGAGCAGGTGCTCGCGAGTTCCGGGCTGCCGCACACGATTCAGCGCGCGACGCAGTTCCACTCGCTCGTGCGCACCGTGCTCGCAGGTGCGGCCCGGCTGCCCGTGGTCCCGGTGCCGCGCTGGCGGTTCCAGCCCGTGGACGTGCGCGACCTCGCGGTGCGCCTGGCCGAGCTGGCCAAGGCCGAGCCCGCGGGCCGGGCGCCGGACTTCGGCGGACCGGAGGTGCTGGCGGCGACGGATCTGGCGAAGGCGGTCCTGGCGGCGAGTGGCCGGACCAAACGGGTGCTGCCGGTGCGGCTGCCTGGCGCGTTGTTCCGCGCCTACGCCGAGGGCGGGAACCTCGCGCCCGGCCACACCGACGGGGTGATCACCTTCCGGCAGTACCTGGCGGAGCAGGAGAATCCGGTGGCTCTGCGCTACCACTGATCCCGCGTGGCGTGACCAGCAGCTTCAGCACGTCGGCGAAGAGCGAGTCCGGCACCGCCGAGGCTTCGACGCCGCGCTCGACCGCGAGCCCGTTGGACAGCGCCAGCACCACCACGGCGAGCTGCTCCGGCGGCAGCGGCAGCTCGACGCCGTGCTGGGTCGCGGCGCGCGCGACGGCCGCGGTGATGGCGTCGCGCAGCTGGGCCCGGCGCAAGGCGAGTCCTTTGTGGACGGCGGGGTTGCGCATCGCGATTCCCCAGTACTCCAGCAGGAGCCGGTGCCAGGTCGCGTCCGTGTCGACGCCGGCGGCCAGCCGCGCGCCCGCCTCGGCGGTGGCCTCGCCGAGATCGCTCAGCTCGTCGAACGCCGTGGTGGCCGACCGCATGCGCTCCACGATGTGCTCTTCCATGATGGTGAGCACGAGGTCGTCGCGGCCCTCGAAGTTCGAGTACACCGCGCCCTTGGTGAGGCCGGCCGCCGCGGCGATGTCGTTGAGCGACGTGGCCGCGATGCCTTGGCGGGCGAACACCTCGCCCGCGGCGTCGATGATCTTGCGCCGGGTCTCGGCGCGGCTCGGGCGACGGCGTGGGGTCCGCGAAGGGGCCATGAGCCGGAGACTACAGCTCCCTCACCTGGACGTTTTTCGTTGACTGTGATCCAGGTCATCTGATGAGTCTCTGACCCGATACCGATTGGTATTGAGTTGGAGGTCCCGTGCCCACTGTCAACGCCGACATCCGCCGAAAGCTCTCCACCCTCGCCGCCGTCACCGCGATGGCCGCGACGGTCTTCACGGCCGCCGCGCCGTCCGCCACCGCCGCGCCGTCGCCCGGAAACCCCGCGAGCGACCCGTTCTACGCCCAGCCTTCGCCGTTCGCAGAGGTCACGCCCGGCACCGTGCTCGACTCGCGCCCCGTCACCGTCCGGGCGCTGACCCTGCCCGTGCCGGTGCGCGCGTGGCAGGTGAAGTACCGCTCGACCGACACCGACGGCGCCGCCATCGCCGACGTCGCCACGATCATGCAGCCGGTGAACCCGCCGGCGGGCGGTGCGCGCAAGCTGGTGTCGTACCAGACCGCGCAGGACGGGCTGACCACCGACTGCGCGCCGTCCTACGTCCTGACTACGGGCACGGCGCTGCCGGCCGAGGAGCTCGCGCTGATGCTCCCGCTCGTCGCGGCGGGCTACACGGTGGTGACCGTCGACTACGAAGGCCCGGACTCCGAGTGGGCGGCCGCCGCCAACACCGCCCACGGTGTGCTGGACGGGATCCGTGCCGCGCAGTCGTTCCCGCCCGCCGGGCTTGCCGGCCCGAGCACTCCGACCGGCCTGATCGGCTACTCGGGCGGCGCACTGGCCAGCGAATGGGCCAACGAGCTGCAGCCGCAGTACGCGCCGGAGCTGAAGTTCGCCGGGGTCGCCGCCGGCGGCGTGCCCGCGGACCTCGACTACATCGCGCGCCACATCGACGGCGGCCCGTTCGCGGGCATTTACGTGGGCGCCGCCGTCGGACTGGCCCGCGTACCCGGAGATCAACACGGACACGCTGCTCAACGCTCGCGGCAAGGAGGCGTTCGCCGAGGGCGGCAAGCAGTGCATCGCGCAGTTCACGGTCGGGCAGGCGTTCCGGCGCATGCGCGACTACACGACCGTGCCACAGCTGCTCGACGTGCCCGCGGTGAAGCGCGTGATCGCCGAGAACACCATGGGCCGCTTCAAGCCCGGCTCGCCGGTCTACGTCTACCAGGGTGTGTTCGACGAGCTGGCGTTCTCGCCGCCGGTGGACCAGCTCGAGCGCACGTACTGCGCGCAGGGCGTTTCCGTGCAGTACCGCCGGATCCCGGTCGGCGACCACGTGACGGTGGCGGTGCAGGGCGCGCCCGGTGCGCTGGCCTACCTCGCCGACCGGCTGGCGGGCAAGCCCGCGCCCAGCACCTGCTGAGGGCGCGGGTGCGGGTGGCGGCTCCCGCCGGCGGTGGGACCGCCACCCGAGTCCTCCGAGGGGTTTGATCCGGCTCCGGCGGAAACCGATCCACCTCCGTCGTTGGCAGGGAAATAATTCCGAAGAATCTTGACCAGGTTCGGGCAGACATCCTATGTTTGGCGAGCTTTGGGCCTCGCTCACGGCCGGATTCCGCCTTCGACGACGAACGGACCTGTCATGTCGGACCTCTCCTCCCCGCCCTCCCGCCGGACGTTTCTCAAGCTCGGTGGTGCCGTCGGCGCAGGCTTCGCCTTGAGCGGGTTTCGCCCGTTCACGGCGCAAGCGTCGCCCGCGCGGCCGCCGTCTGCCGACCTCGTCGCCGACAACGCCGCGACCACGCTGTGGTACCCGGCGCCGGCCGTCGAGTCGCACGTGATCGAGCAGGCGCTGCCGATCGGCAATGGTCGGATCGGTGGTCTCGTCGGCGGTGACCCCGCGGCCGACTACCTGTACTTCACCGACTCGTCGCTCTGGACCGGCGGGCTCAACGACACCGTGCAGGACGACGGCCAGCTGCCGTACGGCAAGGACGACTTCGGCAGCTTCGGCCTCCTGGCGAAGGTGCGGCTGAAGCTGCCCGCCCACACGGGCGTCAGCGGCTACCGGCGCACCCTGGACCTGAGCAACGGCCTCGTCACCGCGACCTACGGCCTGCGCGGCGCGACCTACCGGCGCGAGGTCTACGCGAGCTACCCCGACGACGTCGTGGTGATCCGGCTGACGCAGCAGGGCGGCGGTTCCTACACCGGCTCGGTGACGCTGGAAGGCACTCGCGACGAGAAGCCGACCGCAGGCGGCGGCGCCGTCTCGCTGGGTGGCACCTTCGCGAACGGCCTGAAGTACAGCAGCGCCGTCACGGCAGCGTCGAAAGGCGGGCGCGTCAGCGTCTCGGGCACGGAGGTGACCTTCACCGGCTGCAGCGAAGTGGTGATCGTGATCTGCGGCGGCACCAACTACGTGCCCGACGCGGCGCGCCACTACCTGGACGCAGGGGCGAACCCGGCTTCCGTGGCCGTGGGCAAGGTGAAGGCCGCGGCCGCCGCGTCCGGCACCGCGCTGCTCGCCACGCACGTGCAGGACTACCGCAAGCTGTTCGACCGCATGAAGGTCGACCTCGGGCAGTCGCCGGCCAACCGGCGCACCCTCGACTCGTGGTCGCGCATCGCGGTGCGCTACACCGATCCCGGCACGCCGGACCCGGAGCTCGAAGCGAGCTACGTGCAGTTCGGCCGGTACCTGACGATCACCGGCTCCCGCAGCGGGCTCCCGATCAGCCTCCAGGGCCTGTGGCTCAACAACAACTCGCCCGACTGGTACAGCGACTACCACACCGACATCAACCTGGAGATGAACTACTGGCTCGCCGACCGCGCGGGCCTGAAGGAGTGCTTCAGCGCGCTGGCGGACTACTGCCTCGCGCAGCTGCCCTCGTGGACCGACACGACGAAGCGGCTGTTCAACGACCCGCGCAACCGGTTCCGCAACTCGACCGGCAAGATCGCCGGCTGGGCCATCGCGTTCTCCACCAACATCTACGGCGGCTCAGGCTGGGTGTGGCACCCGGCGGGCAACGCGTGGCTGTGCAACAACCTGTGGGACCACTACGAGTTCACCCAGGACATGGCCTACCTCGCGAAGGTCTACCCGGTGCTGAAGGGCGCGACGGAGTTCTGGGAGGCGCGCCTGGTCACCAAGACCATCGACGGCAAGGACTACCTCGTCAGCGACACCGACTGGTCGCCCGAGCAGGGTCCCGACGCGCAGGGCAACACCTACTCCCAGGAGCTCGTCCACGACCTGTTCGGTCACTTCACGCAGGCGACGCAGATCCTCGGGCGCGACGGCGACTACGGCAAGACGATCACCGGGATGCGCGACCGGCTGCACCTGCCGACCGTCAGCCCGGTCACCGGCTGGCTGCAGGAGTGGCTCGTGCCGGAGAACCTGGGGGAGACGACCCATCGGCACCTTTCGCCGCTCATCGGGTTCTTCCCCGGTGACCGCATCAACACCGACACCGCGTCGAAGGAACTGATCGACGGTGTGCGCAACCTGCTGATCGCCCGCGGCATGGACACCTTCGGCTGGGGCTGCGCGTGGCGCTCGGCGTGCTGGGCCCGGCTCAAGGACGCCGACCGCGCGTACCAGCTCTTCCTCACCATCCTGCGGCCATCGTTCAACAACGGCAACGGCACGGCGGCCAACTTCTTCGACATGTACAGCCAGGGCAGCTACACGATCTTCCAGATCGACGCCAACCTCGGCGGGCCGACCGCGGTGCTGGAAATGCTGCTGTACTCCCGCTCCGGCGTGATCGAGCTCCTGCCCGCACTGCCGTCGGCCTGGGCGGAGTCCGGGCACGTGACCGGCATCGGTGCCCGTGGCGGGTTCGAGGTCGACCTCGAATGGCGGCGCGGCAAGGTCACGAAGGCGGTCGTGCGCAGCGTTGGCGGCACCGAGACCGAACTGCGCGCGGGCAGCTGGAAGCAGCAGATCCGGCTGCGCCCGGGCCAGTCGATCACGGTCAGCCCGCGGTGACCGGACGGGCGCCGGAAGGTTCCCCTCCCACCTTCCGGCGCCCGTGCCGCTCGTCGATTCGACCTCGAACAGTGTAGCGTTCAACTACATGAGTCGGACGGATCGGGAGCGGGCATGAACATCGCGTTGTGGATCGCGGCGGGGATTTCGGCAGTGCTGTACCTGGGTGCGGGCGGGATGAAGCTCGCCACGCCGCGGAAGAAGCTGCTGGAGAACCCCAACATGGGCTGGGTCGAGGACTTCTCGGACACCTCGGTCAAGCTGATCGCGCTCGCGGAGGTGCTCGGCGCGATCGGCCTGATCCTGCCGCAGGCGCTGGGCATCGTGCCCGTCCTCACGCCGATCGCGGCGGTGGGCCTGGCGATCGTGGCCCTGGGGGCGATCGTGGTACACGCGCGGCGCAAGGAGCCGAAGGGCGTGCCGGTCAACGTGGTGCTGCTGGTCCTGACCGTGTTCGTCGCCGTGGGCCGCTTCGCCGGCTGACTCGCGGCCTCACCCGGGCGTCGGTCTCGACCCGTCCGCGGCGCCGCGGACGGCCTAGGCTGGGCGGGCGAGGGACGGGAGGCCCGAGGTGGACGTCGATCTGCGGAAGGTGCGCTACTTCGTCGCCGTGGCCGAGGAACTGCACTTCGGCCGGGCGGCGGAGCGGCTGCACATCGCGCAGCCCGTGCTGTCGCGCCAGATCCGGGCGCTGGAAGAGGAGCTGCGCGCGCAGCTGTTCGTCCGCGACCGGCGCTCGACGGAGCTCACGGCCGCCGGCCGGCAGCTGCTCGAGGACAGCCGGCCGATCCTCGCCTCGGCCGACGCGTTGCGGCGCCGCGTCGCGCTGGCCGCGCGCGGCGCTTCGACCTTCACCATCGGTTTCATGCCCGGCATCACCGTGACCGAGCCCGTGCGGGCGCTGACGGAGCGCCATCCCGATCTCGAGGTGGAGCTGGTCCGGACCACGTGGGACGACCAGACCCAGGTGCTGCACGACGGCCGGGCCGACGTCGGCATCGTCCGGCTGCCGGTGGACCCGCGCGGGCTCACCGTGCGGCCGATGTTCAGCGAGCCGCGCGTGGCCATCCTGCCGGCATCGCACCGCCTGGCGGGCAAGGAGTCCGTCGACGTGGCCGACCTCGCCGACGAGCACCTGCTCAACGACCCGGACGCGGTGCCGGAGTGGCGGGCCGTCGCGACCGAGCTGCGCACCGGCGGCGGCGCGCGGCCCCGCGGGTTCCGCAGCATCGAGGAGAAGCTGGAGCACGTGGCCGCCGGTCTGGGCATCGCGATCGTGCCGCTGTCCACTTCGGAGTACTACACGCGCCCGGACGTCACGCACGTGCCGGTCGGCGACCTGCCGCCGGGCCAGGTCGCCCTGGCGTGGGTCGCCTCGCGGCGTTCGCGGCTGATCTACGAGTTCGCGGAGCTCGTCACAGCCTGACTGCGGGCCGCGCGGTGGTGTGGTAGGCCAAGACCATGAACGCGCTGGGTTCCTATGTCGAGTCGTGGTCTCCCGAACCGGTCACCGACTCCGACGCGCTCCCGTCCGGACCGGCCGCCGCGCTGTCCGCGGCGCTGGACCTGCCGCGGCCGGCCGCCGCCGCGGGGCAGGCGCTGCCGCCGCTGTGGCACTGGCTGTACTTCCTGGAGTGGCCGCGGCATTCGGAGATCGGCGTCGACGGCCATCCGGCGGACGGCCACTTCCTGCCGCCGCTGCCGGACCGCAGGCGGATGTTCGCGGGCGGACGCCTTCAGGTCCGGGCGCCGCTCGTGCTGGGCACGCCGGCCGAACGGACGCGGTCGCTCGGCGAGGTCGCGGTGAAACACGGCCGGACGGGCGAGATGCTGTTCGTGACCGTGCGGTCGGAGATCAGCCAGGACGGGACCGTACGCGTGGTCGAGGAGCAGGACATCGTCTACCGCTCCGGCGAGGACGCCGGGCGGACCGCACTGGCCGCGCTCGACGTGAGCGGCAAGCCGGAGTCGGCCGCCGAATGGCAGCAGGCGTGGACGCCGGATCCCGTGCTGCTGTTCAGGTTCAGCGCGCTGACGGCCAACGCGCACCGCATCCACTACGACGAGCCGTACGTCACCGGCACCGAGGGCTACCCGGGTCTTGTGGTGCACGGTCCGTTGCTCGTGCTGCTCCTGCTGGAGCTCGCACGCACCCGGGCTCCGGAACGCGCGACCCCGTCGCTGTCCTACCGCCTGCGCCGCCCGGTGTTCGCGGGCGAGCACCTCCTCGCGACGGGCGTGCCCGCCGACGGCGGCGCGGCGCTGCAGGTCGACTCCGCGCGCACCGAGGCCGTGGCGACCGCGGACGTCGTGTTCGCCTGACGGCGGTTCAGGTGCGGCGGGCCTCGGCGGGGGACACCGGCGGGCCGGTCTCGACCCCGTGCAGCACGTGGGCCAGGACTTCCGCGCCGCGGACGACACGCGGCCCGGGACGGTTGAAGTAGGCCGGGCCGTCGAGCAGCCACACCGCGCCGGTGCGCACGGCGGGCAGCTCCGCCCAGCCCGGCAACGCGGTGAGGACGTCGAACTC
Organism: Amycolatopsis sp. 2-15; assembly: GCF_030285625.1. Lineage (NCBI taxonomy): Bacteria > Bacillati > Actinomycetota > Actinomycetes > Pseudonocardiales > Pseudonocardiaceae > Amycolatopsis > Amycolatopsis carbonis. Next base: position 6,716,668 of record NZ_CP127294.1, on the reverse strand, counting down.
CGCCGCCGTGCGATCGGGGCTGAAGCCGCACGGCAGGACGAGCAGCACGTCCGGGCGCGCGGCGACCACCGCGTCCCACGTGATCGGGTGCGTGTGCTCGCCGGGCGCCGCGAGCAGGGGTTCGCCGCCCGCCACGGTGATCTGCTCGGGCACCCAGTGGCCCGCGGGCCACAGCGGGTCGAGCCATTCGAGGGCGACCACGCGGGGCCGGGGCTTGCCGGCGACGCGGGCGCGGACGGCGTCGAGCCGCGCGGTGAGCGAACGGACGCGTTCGGCGGCGAGCTCGGGCACACCCAGTGCGTCGCCGAGCGTCGTGACGCAGCCGAGGACTTCGGTGAGCCGCCGAGGTTCCAGGCTCAGGACTTTCGGTCCCGCGTCGAGCATCCGCACGGCTTCGGCGACGCGGGTGTAGGACACCGCGCACACCTCGCACAGATCCTGGGTGAGCACGAGGTCCGGCGCGAGCTCGGCCAGCCGCGCGGTGTCCACTGAGTACAGCGAAGAGCCGCGGTGGGCCGAACCGCCGACGGCGTCGGAGATCTCGCGGCTGGTGAGTACCGCGTCGTCCACCTCGGCCGCGGTGACGACCGGCACCGACTCGACGCCGGGCGGCCAGTCGCATTCGTGGGTTCGTCCGACCAGGTCACCGAGGTGGCCGAGCTCCGCGACGAGGTCGGTGGCGGCGGGCAGCAGCGACACGATCCGCATGGTTCGAACCTAGCCCGCGCCGGACCGCCGCGCGCGGGGGAGGCCGGACCGAAATCACCGTGGGTGGCGCGGCCCGGCGCCGTCTATTGTGGACTGACTGCGCAGGGTGCTGAATAGGACGCGCACTGTGACGAGGCATGAAAGAGCCCCGGCCCAGGTGGAGGGGGTTGCCACCTGGGCCGGGGTCGGGGAGCGCGCGGAGCCGAGGGAGGGGAACCGCGCGCGAGCACGGCGGCGTCTGGGGAAGGGCGCGGCCGTGAGGTCAGAAGGGGCGGCGGAAGAAGTGGTTGGCGGCGAAGGCGCCGACGGCGGCCATGGCGGCGCTGATGAGCAGGGTGGTGCCGGCGGCGGAGAAGCCGCCGCCGGGCATGCCGAGGGCGATGGAGCGGATGGTGTCGACCGCGTAGGTCAGGGGGTTGGCCTGGGCGACGGCGCGGAGCCAGTCCGGGAGGGCGGCGAGGGGGACGTAGGCGCTGGAGACGAACATGAGCGGGAAGACCGCGACGATGCTGATGTTCTGCATGGTCTGCGCCCGCCGTAGCCAGGCGCCGAGGGCCAGGAAGACCCAGTTCAGGCCATAGCTGACGACCAGGGCCAGGGCGACCGAAACCACGCCGCCCAGGAAGCCGCCGCCGGGGCGGTAGCCGAAGACGGCGACGGCGGCGACGAGGAGGGCCACGAGCTGCAGGGCACAGTAGGCCAGGTCGGCGAAGCTGCGGGCGACCAGCGGCGTCGAGCGGTGGATGGGCATGGAGCGCAGGCGGGCGAGGAAGCCGTTTTTCAAGTCCTCGACGAGGCCGACACCGGACTGCATGGCTTGCTGTACCGCGTTGTTCAGCAGGATCGCGGGCATCAGGTAATCGATGTAGGTCATGCCGGGCGGGAAGCTCGACGTGGTGGCCATGACGGCGAACACCTGCGAACAGCAGCACGGCCGGCTGCAGCGGGCTGAACAGGATCATCTGCGGATCGCGCACGGACGTCATCAGGGAGCGGCTGGTCAGCACCGCGACTTGGGTGGCGAAGGAGCTGCCCCGGGTGCGGGGCGGTGCGGCGGTGGGTGCGCCGCGGGTGAGGGTCGACGTCATCGGGTACTCCAGGGAGCTCAGGCGACGCGCGAAGCGTGCTGGTCGGCCAGGGTCAGGTAGACGCCGTCGAGAGTGGGTTCCGCGCACCACGTCTTCGGCTTCGATGCCGGCGCCGTCGAGGGCGCGGAAGACGGTGGCGATCTCGCGGGACGACCCGATGGGCGCGACGACGACACCCGGCTCGGAGACGGCGGGGTGCAGGCCCGCGCCGCGCAGGGCGGGGCAGGCGAGGTGGGTGCTGCGGAGCCAGTCGAGGCGCACGGTGACCGTGCGTTGCCCGACCTGGGCCTTCAGCTCGGCCGCGGTCCCGGACGCGACGACGGCGCCCGCCGAGAGCACCGTGATGAGGTCGGCGAGGCGGTCGGCCTCGTCGAGGTACTGGGTCGTGAGCAGCACGGTCGCGCCCTCGCCGATCAGGCCCTCGACGATCTGCCACAGGTTGAGCCGGCTCGTCGGATCCAGGCCGGTGGTGGGCTCGTCGAGGAAGATCACCTCCGGGCGGCCGACGAGGCTCGCGGCGAGGTCGAGGCGCCGGCGCATGCCGCCGGAGTACGTGCGCGCCGGGCGGTCGGCGGCCTTGGTGAGGCTGAACGCCTCGAGCAGCTCGTCGGCGCGCGCCCGGGCGTGTGTGCGGGTCGAACCGAGCAGCCGGGCCAGGAGCACGAGGTTCGCGCGGCCCGTGAGTTCCTGGTCCACCGAGGCGAACTGTCCCGTGCGGCCGATGCGGGAGCGGACCTCGCCGCCTTCGCGCGCGACGTCGAACCCGGCGACGCGCGCGGTGCCGGAGCTGGCCGGCAGCATGGTGGTGAGGATGTTGACCAAAGTGGTCTTGCCCGCGCCGTTGTGGCCCAGCAGGCCCAGCACGGTGCCGCGCTCGACGCTCAGGCTCACCGAGGACAACGCGTCGACCGACCCGAACGTCCTGGTGATGCCGGTGGCCTCGATCATCGGGTCGCCGGTGCTCATTCGTGCCCTCCGGGGCTCGCCTCGGGCCGGCAGCGAGCTTCTCGATCCTTCCGGACAGCCCGCCGGCGGTGCTTCGACGAAGCCGAGTCTCACCCGGAGGACACCAACGGGTCCACTGTGCCGTACCAGCAAAACTCTCGGTGGACCGCTAGAGAAAGACCCCGGTCAGGCGGCCCGGTGCAGGGCCGCCAGCAACGTCGCGGCGCGCGTGTCCACGTCCTCGGCCTGCAGTTCGTTGGTGGTGAAGGAGAACGAGACACCGCGGTTCGGCCACGCGCCGTGCCGGCCGCCGCCCGCGCCCGAGTGGCCGAAGGCGCCCGGGTCGGCGTCCGCGCCATAGGTGCCGATCGGGTCGGCCAGTTCGAAGCCGAGACCGAAACGCAGCGGCCGGTCGCTGATCGCGTCGACGCCCTCGCTCCACGTGCGGGTCGCCTGCGTCAGCACGGCCGACGGGACGAGCGAACCCGCCAGCAGCAGGTCGTAGAGGCGCGCCATGCTCGTGGCCGTGCCGACGCCGCTGCCGGCCGCGAGCTCGGCGCCGCGGTACCCGGGGGAGTTCATGGTGTCGGTGGAGTCGAGCAGGCCGCGGTACATGCGCTCGACGACGCGCCGGCGTTCCTCGTCCTGTAGGAACGTGCTGATCCGGTAGCCGGGCGCGCGCCGCAGCGTCGCGACCGGCACCGCCGGCGGGGTGCCGAGCCGCAAGTCCAGCCCGTGCGGAGCGGCGAGCAGCTCGTGCAGCAGTTCGCCGACGCGCTGGCCGGTGACGCGGCGGATCAGCTCCGTGGCGAGGTAACCGTAGGTCAGGGCGTGATAGGCCACACGCGTACCGGGTGTCCACAAGGGACTCTGCTCGGCGAGGGCCGCCGCGTTGGCGGCGTTGTCGGTCATCGGCACGTCGGCGTCCACATAGGGCAGTCCGACGGTGTGCGCCAGCACCTGCGACACGGCGACGTCGGCCTTGCCCGCCGCCGCGAACTCCGGCCAGTAGCGCGCCACGCGTTCGCTCGGGCCGAGCTGGCCGCGCGCGGTGAGCATCGCGACGAGCGTGGCCACGATCCCCTTGGTGCCGCTGAAGAGCACCACGTGCGTGTCGCGGGTCCACGGCACCCCGGGCGCCGCCGACCCGGCACACAGTTCGACCACGAGCCGACCACGCCGGAAGACGCTGAACGCGACCCCGCCCGAGGTCGCGGCGGCGACCTCGTCGAACGCTTCGCGCACCGCCTCGAACCCCGGCCGCACCTCGCCGTGGCCGGTCACAGGCGCGGCGTGGTGGCCAGCAGTTCGCCGGTGTAGGAGTGGGCGGGCGCGGTCAGCACGGCTTCGACCGTACCCTCTTCCACGATCTGTCCGCCGCGCAGAACGGCGATCCGGTCGGCCACCTCGGGCGCGAGCGCGATGTTGTGCGTCACGAACAGCACCGCCATCCCCAGCTCGCGGCGCAGCTCGCCGAGCAGCTCCACGATGGTCGCCTGCACCGACACGTCCAGCGCGGAGGTCACCTCGTCGCATACCAGCACGTCGGGCGTCGTGACCAGCGCCCGCGCGATCGCCGCGCGCTGGCGTTCCCCGCCGCTGAGCTGGTCGGGCAGGCGGTTCGCGAGCGACCGGCCGAGCCGTACGCGGTCGAGCACCTCGGCCACGCGCTCGCGCCGCCGCGGACGCGACAGCGACGTCAGGTGCACCAGCGGCACCTCGATCGACTGCGCGATCGTGCGGCGCGGGTTGAGCGAGGAGAACGGGCTCTGGAACACGTACTGGATTCGCCTCCGCTCGTCGTTGCTGCGCTGGCGCGTGCCGGGTGCGAGCGGGGTCCCGCCGAGCGCGACGGTGCCGGTGAAGCCGCCCATGAGGCCCGCGACGCACTGCGACAGCGTGGTCTTGCCGGACCCCGACTCGCCCAGCAGCATCACGCACTCGCCGCGCGTCACCTCCAGGTCCACTCCGCGCAGCACCTCTTGGCGCCCGTAGGCGACCCGGATGCCGCGCGCGGCCAGCACCGCGTCCGACGGCGGGGGAGCGGCACCCGGTTCCGCGCCGAGATCGGGCACGGCGGCCAGCAGTTCGCGCGTATACGCGTGTTCCGGTCGCTTCAACACGTCCTCGGCCGGCCCGGTCTCCACCACGCGGCCCTGGTACATGACCGAGACGCGGTCGGCGAGCTGCGCGACCACGGCCAGATCGTGGGTGATGTAGAGCGCCGCCACGCCGTGCTCGGCCGTCAGCCGCCGCACGGTCTCCAGCACGAGCGCCTGCGTCATCACGTCAAGCCCGGTCGTCGGCTCGTCGAGCACCACGACACTCGGCCGGCACGCGAACGCCATAGCGATCCCCACGCGCTGCTGCTGCCCGCCCGAGAGCTGGTGCGGGTAGCGCCGCCGGTAGGCCGGATCGGCGGGCAGGCCGACCTCCGTGAGCACCTCGGCCACGCGCTCCTCGGCCGGGCCGGGGTAGCCGTGCGTCTCGAGCACCTCGGCGATCTGCAGCCCGATCCGCAGCGCCGGGTTCAGCGACAGCGCCGGGTCCTGCGGCACGTAGGAGACGGTCGTGCCCCGCAGTTTCCTGCGCTCAGGCGGCGCGAGCGAGAGCACGTCGACGGGTTCGCCCTCGCGCGGGTGCAGCGTCACCTCGCCGCCGTCCTCGACGAGCCCGCGGCGGAAGTGGCCGAGCGCGGCCAGCCCCGCCGTGGTCTTGCCCGACCCGGACTCGCCGACGAGCGCCAGCACCTCGCCCGGCGCGATGCGGTAGGAGACGTCGTGCAGCACCGGCCGGCCCACGGCCGTCTTCACCCGCAGGCCGGTCACTTCCAGCGCGAGCTGCGCGTTGTCCACGGCGGTCACGAGCGTTCCTCCCGGGTACGCCCGGCCGCGGCCGAGGCGAGCGAGTCGGCGACGAGGTTCGTGCCGACGGCGAGCAGCGCGATCGCCACCACCGGGAGCAGCACGCCCCACGGCTGCACGACCAGCGCGATCCGGTTCTCGTTGATCATCAAGCCCCAGTCGGCCGTGGGCGGCTGGATGCCGAGCCCGAGGAACGACAGCGACGCGATGTAGCCGATGGAGTAGGTCAGCCGCAGGCCGAGCTCCACCATGAGGGGGCCGGTGATGTTGGGCAGGATCTCGCGCAGCAGGATCCGGCTGCGCGGCACGGCGTACATCTCCGCAGCCCGGATGTAGTCCTCGCCGCGCACCGCGACCGTCGCCTGGCGCGCGACGCGAGCCGTGCGCGGCGCGTGGGTCAGGCCGATCACCAGCACGAGCAGCCAGCCCTTCGGCCCGATCACCGCGATGGCGAGTAACGCGATCACCAGCTGCGGGAACGACAGCAGCACGTCGTTGCCGCGCATCAGCAGGCTGTCGAGCCATCCTCCGCCGTACCCGGCGACCATGCCGAGCAGCGCGCCCAGCACGATCCCGAGCACGGTGGCGAGCACCGCGTAGAGCAGCAGTGTGGTGCCGCCGGCGAGGAACCGCGTGAGCACGTCGCGGCCGAGGCCGTCGGTGCCCGCCAGTCCGTCCGGTTTGAACGGCTTGCCCGCGAAGTCCGTGGTGCTGTGGCCGGTGAGCACCGGCCCGAGCCACGGGCCGAGCAGCGCCACCAGCACTACGACCCCGGCCAGCACGGTGCCGACCTTGGCCTGCGGGAACCGCCACGTCGTACGAAGGAGTCCGCGGGCTTTGACGGGTGCTTCGCCGGCCGTGGTGGCCGGCGCGAGTTCGTCGTCGACGGCCGTCATCGGCTCGCCTCCGTCCGCAGCTTGGGGTTCGCGAGGATGCCGACCACGTCGGCGAGCAGGTTCACCACGATGTACACCGCGGCGATGATCAGCGTCACGGCCTGGACCACGGCGACGTCGCGTTTGCTGACCGCGTCGATCAGCGACTGCCCGATGCCGGGATAGCGGAAGAGGAACTCGACCACCACGACCCCGCCGGCCAGCCAAGCGAGCTGCAGCGCCACGACCTGCGCGACGGGACCCAGCGCGTGCGGCAAGGCGTGCCGCAGCAGCACGGTCCGCTCGCGCACCCCCTTGAGCCGGGCCATCTCGACGTAGCCGGAATCGAGGACCTCGTTCATGGTCGCCCGCATCATCCGCGTGATGTAGGGCGTCACCACCAGCACGAGCGTCGCCACCGGCAGCACGAGCTGGCTCGGCTGCCGCCACACCGGTTCGCCGGGCGCGGTCAGCGTGACCGAAGGCAGGACCTTGAACACCGTGGTCGCGAACAGCACGATCAGCGCCACGCCGATCACGAACTCCGGCAGCGCGGCGATCACCAGGCTGATGCCGGACACGGTCTGGTCCGCGGCCCGGCCACGCCGCATCGAGCTCCAGGTACCCAGCGCCAGCCCGAGCGGTGTCGCGATCACCGCGGCGAGCACGAGCAGCACGAGCGAGGCCACGATCCGGTCGCCCAGCAACGTCGTCACCGGGCCCTGCGTGGACGTCGAGGTGCCGAGGTCGCCGGTGAACAGCCCGCCGAGCCAGCTGAGGTAGCGCTGCCAGACCGGCTCGTCGAGGTGCAGCTGGTGCTGCAGCGCGGCGATCCGCTCCGGTGTCGCCTGCTGGCCCAGGATGGCGCGCGCCGGGTCACCCGGCAGCAGCAGCGTCGCGACGAACACGAGCAACGTGACCAGCCACAGCACCACGAGGCTCACGAGCAGCCGCTTCACGATCATCCGGGTCATGCCGCACCTCACTTTCCTGTGGTGGCCGGTGCTGTGCCGAGCCAGGCTTCCCGGAACTGGTAGCCGGACAGCGAGATCCCCGTCCGGTCGGGCACGAGACCCGCCACGTAGACCTGGTGGGCGTCCACCTGGTCCACGAAACCCCACACGATGAGGCCGCCGCGTTCGTACTCGATCCGCTGGGCCTGGTGCAGCAGGGCCGTGCGGTCCGCGGTGTCCACAGTGGCGCTCGCGCGCGTGACGAGGTCGGTGAACTGCGGGTCCTGCCAATGGGTTTCGTTGTACGGCGATTTCGGCAGCGAACCGTTCGCGACCTGGGGCAGATAGTTGCGGGTGTACCAGAAATCCTGTGCGAAGTCCCAGGACAGGTAGTTCTCGCCGTAGAACGTGGTGGTGTCGACCTTGCGGATGCGCACGGTCACGCCCGCCGCCTTGGCCTGCTGCTGGAACACCTGCGCCGCCTCGACCGCGCCGGCCTGGATGGGCGCGGTGACGAGCTCGATGTCGAGGTTCTCGTGCCCGGCTTCGGCCAGCAGTCGCTTCGCGGCCGGGATGTCCTGTTTGCGTTGCGGCAGCTGCGAATCGTATGCCGGGTCGAACGGCGCGTAGAGGTCGTTGCCGGGCCGGCCCTGACCGCTCAGGACCTGGTTGATCATCTCGTCGCGGTCCACGACCAGCCGCAGCGCCTGGCGCACGCGCACGTCGTCGAACGGCGGCCGATCCACGCGCATCGTGAACGGCAGCCACGTGCCCGTGGCCGAGCGCAGCACGCGCATGCGCGGGTCGCTGCGCAGCACGTCGACCAGCGCGACCGGCACCTGGTCGATCGCGTCCACCTGGGACGAGAGCAGCGCGTTGATCCGGGCGTCGTCCTCGGCGAAGTTGATCAGCACCAGCTCGTCGAGGTAGGGCTGCCCGGGCCGCCAGTAGTGGTCGTTGCGCACGAACGTGCTCTGCAGCCCGGCGGTGAACTCCTTGAGCCGGAACGGCCCCGTGCCGATCGGGCGCTTCACGTCGAAGTCGGCCGGCACGATGCCCAGGGAGTACTGGCCGAGCAGGTCGTCGAAGCCGGCGTTGGGTTCGGTGAGCCGGAACTCGACGGTCCGCTCGCCCGTCGGCACCACCTGGCCGAGCATGGTCAGGCTGGCGGCGCCGCTCTTGGGGTCCTTCGGGTCCGTGATCCGCTTGAACGTCGCCACGACGTCGGCGGGGGTCACTGCACGGCCGTCGTGGAATCGCACCCCGTCGCGCAGTACGGCGGTCCACGTCCGCGCGTCCGGCGACGACGTGAGCGATTCGGCGACCAGCATCTGCAGCTTGTAGTCGTGGTCGCGCAGCAGCAACGGTTCGTAGAGGTTGAGCACGCGGGCGATGTCCGGGTTCGCCACGGGGACGTGCGGGTCGAGCGTGTCGGACGCGCCGCCGCCGGTCACGCCGACGCGCAGGGTGCCGCCGCGCCGCGGTGGCCCGCTCGGCGCGGCGGCCGCGACGCCGGAACCGCCGCACGCGGCAAGCAGGGGAGCGGCGCCGAGCTCGGCGGCACCGCCGAGCGCCGCCGTGAGGAACCGGCGGCGCGAGAGGGAGTTCGGCTCACATCGTTCTTCCATGGGTGTCTTCCGGTGGGAGGCTGGCCGGGTGGGGGTTCGGCAGAGCGTCAGGCGATGGCCCGCCCGGCGTGGTCGGGCAGCGGCGCGAGGTGGGCGCCGAGCCGCTCGACGACGGCTTCGGGGAACGGCGAGGCCCTGCCCTCGGCGACGTGCAGGCACAGCAGTTCCTCCGTCGCCACGAGCTCACCGCCCACGTGCAGCTCGTGCCACAGCCGCACCTTCTTCGCCCCGACGGCCAGCACGGAGGTCGCCACGGCCAGCTCGGCGTCGGGCCCTACCTCACGCAGGTACCGCACGTGCGCCTCAACGGTGTACAGCGAAGCCCCGGTGCTCTCGCGGTAGGCGGGATCGAGGCCGACGGCGTCCATCAACGCCGTGGTGGCGTCTCCGAACACCAGCACGTAATAGGGCTCGGAGAGGTGTCCGTTGTAGTCGATCCACTCGGGACGGACGCGGTCGTGGTGCACCAGGACCTCACCCACGGCGGGCCTCGCCGACGGCGCGCTGGATGGCGATGATCGCCCGGTCCCGCTCGGCCACGAGGTCGGCGATCGTGCGCGGCGCGGCCTCGTCCTCACAGCCGTCGACCACGGCGTCGCGCAGCTCGGTCGTGAGCTCCGGCGCCTCGAGCCGCGTCCACGGCGCCTTCAGCGACGGTCCGAAGTGGTCCAGCATGTGCGCCATGCCGCCTTCACCGCCCGCGAGGTGGAACGTGAGCATCGGCCCCTGCACCGGCCAGCGCAGGCCCGGTCCGTCGGTGATCGCGGTGTCGATCTGCTCCACCGTGGCTTCGCCGTTCGCGACCATGTGCAGCGCCTCGCGCCAGAGCGCCTCCTGTAGCCGGTTGGCGATGAACCCCGGCACCTCGCGGGCAGGCGTGATCACGGTCTTGCCGACGTGCCGGTAGAAGTCGCTCGCCCGCGCGACGGCCCACGGCGCGGTGAGCTTCCCGCCCACGACCTCGACCAGCGGGATGAGATACGGCGGGTTGAACGGGTGCCCGACCACGAGCCGTTCCGGCGTCTTCGCCGCGACCTGCATCTCGGTCATGCCGTAGCCCGAGGTGGACGACGCGATCACGACATCCACGGGGGTGACGGCGTCGACGTCGGCCAGCAGCTTCTGCTTGAGCGGCAGGTCTTCGGGAGCGCTTTCCTGGACGAACCCGGCACCCTCGACCGCCTCCGCGAGCGTGGCGGTGACCGTGAGGGCGTCGCGGCTCGCGCCGTCGGCCAGGCCCAGCGAAGTGAGGGCGGGCCAGGCCGCGTCGACGAGCCGGTCCAGCTTCGCCGCCGCGTCGGGCGCGGGGTCCCAGGCGCGGACGCGGTAGCCGCGGGCGAGGAAGTGCGCCACCCAGCCGCCGCCGATCACGCCCGCGCCGACGCACGCGACGGTGTCCACAGTGGATACGTCAGGCACGGACACGCTCCTTGAGGCCGAGGATCTCGCGGGCCCGGTCGGGGGTGGCGATGCCGGCGCCGAGGTTCTCGACGATCTGCACGGCGCGCTCCACCAGCTGCCCGTTGGTCGCCTTCACCCCGCGGGCGAGGTAGAGGTTGTCTTCGAGCCCGACGCGCACGTGCCCGCCGAGCAGCACCGACTGCGCCACCCACGGCATCTGGTCGCGCCCGATCGCGAACGACGCCCACTGCGCGCCCTCGGGCAGCAGCTTCACCATCGCCTGCAGCAGCCCGGGGTCAGCGGGCGCGCCGTACGGGATGCCCATGCACAGCTGGAACAGTGGCGGCGCGTCGATCAGGCCTTCCTCGACCATCTTCGAGGCGAACCACAGGTGCCCGGTGTCGAAGATCTCCAGCTCCGGCTTCACGCCGAGCTCCTGGATGCGTTTCGCCCCGGTGCGAAGCATGTCCGGAGTGGACACGTAGAGCTGGCTGCCTTCGCCGAAGTTGAGCGAACCGCAGTCGAGCGTGCAGATGTCGGGCAGCAGCTCCTCGACGTGCGGCAGGCGGTCGAGGGCGTTGACCAGATCCGTGCCGTCGACCGGCTTGAGCGGATCCTCCTCGTCGAGCACGAGGTCGCCGCCCATCCCGGCGGTCAGGTTCACGACCACGTCCACTCCGGACTCCCGGATCAGCCGCACGGCGTCGGCGTACAGCGCCACTTCGCGCGACGGAGCCCCGGTCCCGGGCTCGCGGACGTGGATGTGGACGACGGCCGCGCCGGCTTCCGCCGCTTCGATCGCGCTCGTGGCGATCTGCGCCGGCGTGACCGGCACGTGGGGACTCCGGCCGACGGTGTCGCCCGCGCCGGTGAGGGCGCAGGTCACGATGACCTCGTGGTTCATCAGGCTCCCTTGACGATCGACCGTTCGATGAAGTCGTGCAGGTGCGCGCGCATGGTGGCCACGGTGCTGCCGGGCTTGCGGGTCAGCACCTGGATGCCGAGGCCGTCGATCAGCGCCGTGAGCTGCTCGGTGGCGGCCTCCGGATCGGCCACGCGGAACGCGTGCTGCTCCTGGCCGGTGCGGATGGTCATGAGGATCGTCCGGTGCCAGCGGTCGTAGGAATCGGTGTAGAGCGACCGCAGCTCCGGGGCGAGGGACACCTCGTTCCACACCTGAAGCCAGACCGACCACTCGGCGCGCAGCACGCCGTCGGCCGGGAGTTGCAGTTCGACCAGCCTGAGCAGCCGGTCGTGGGCGTCGTCGACGGCGTGCAGCTCCGCGACCTGGCGGTCGAAGGCGAGCTTCACGTTGCGCCGCAACGCTTCGTTGAGCACTTCCGCCTTGCTGGGGAAGTGGTAGTGGATGGTGGCGGTGCTCGTGCCGCACGCCTCCGCGATATCGGAGATGCGTACGCGGTGGTAGCCGCGCTCGGCGATGAGCAGCCACGCCGTCTCGAGGATCCGCCGTCGCGGCTCGGACTGCGTGTGGTGCGCGGGATCGCTCTCCGGACGCGCGGCGAGCGCGGGGACCGCCGTCACGGTCTTCGCGTCGTCGCTGCCGTTGAGCAGCCAGTTGACCGTGACGCCGCAGTACTCGGCGACCCGGACCAGCTCGTGCGGCGAGAACCGTCGGGTGCCGGTCAGCGCCTTGGACAACTTCGTCTCGTCGAGCCCGATGGCGGCGGCGAACTCCCGCTGGGCTCCCGGCATGGACCGGATCAGCTCCCGGACCCTGGTCCGCAGCTCCTCCGCCTCGTCCATGCCGGAAGACCGTAACCCCGCGTTGCGATTATCGCAATACTCACGCCACCTGCGGCGTAACGTTTGCTGGATTTCGTTGGTGTGGAACGGAATTGCGATCGTGGCTTGACTGCCGGGTCAGTCGGGCCCCCGGTTTGACCGCCGTCGGCGAGGCGGCTAACGTCCGGAGCGCCGGGCCGAATCCCTCCGCACCACCGGGAAAACCATGACCACCGCGCCACCGGGTGCTGTCCGCACCGAGGTAGTCGACGGCGTTCTTGTGGCGACGATCGACTGGCCTGGCGACAATGCCATCGACTCCCGCGTCAGCTTCGAGCTCTACGCCGCCTGGGCGCGGTTGCGCGACGACCCCGCGGTGCACGCCGGCGTGGTCACGGGTGCGGGCAGCGAGTACTTCTCGGCCGGCTGGGACCTCGCACCCGGAGCCGGTGGACTGGCCGGCGTCGCGGACTTCTTCCGCATCGGCAAGCCGCTGATCGCCGCGGTGAACGGCGTCGCCCGCGGCGGCGGCTTCGAGCTGGCGCTGATGACGGATTTGATCGTGGCGGCCCGGCACGCGGAGTTCGTGGTGCCCGGCCCGCTCGGCACGGCGCTCCCGGCGCGACTGTCCGAAGAGGCCGTTGCCGAACTTCGCCGCGGCGACGGGAAACTCACGGCCGCCGCGGCGGCGAAGTGGGGGGTGGTCCACCGGGTCGTACCGGCGGGCACCGAGCTCGCCGTCGCGCTGGAGCTCGCGCGATGGCTGGCGAGCACACCGGGCGCGGCCGCGGCCGTGAAGGAGATCGGCCTCGGCGCACACCGCGCGAACGACGAATAGCTCGGCTCAGACGTATGATCACCACCGCACCGCGGCCGGTCCCGGTCGACGGCGGCGGACCGGCTCGGGATCGGGTGTACGCCTGGCTGCGCGACGGGATCATCTCGGGCGAGCCGGAAGGCGGGCGGTTCCTCGACGAGCTGTGGGTCTCCGGGGTGGTCGGCGTGTCGCGGACGCCGGTACGCGAAGCGTTCCACCGGCTCGAGGCCGAGAGCTTCATCAGCCTGCTGCCGCGCAAGGGCGCACAGGTCCGCACGGTCACGGCGCGCGAGCTCGAAGAGGTTTACCAGAACCGCCGGCTCAACGAGGCCACGCGATCAGCGAGGTCTGCGCCGCGGGTGCCGGTGCCCCCGCCGAGATGGCCGGCCTGATCGAGGACTTGGACCGCGCGGGCGCGGAACGCGACTGGTTCGCCGCGTCCGGGCTCGACCGCCGGTCCACCGCGCGATCGTGAACGCCGCCGGCAACGCCGTGCTCACATGGCTGTACGACACACTCCGTTCGCGCCAGCAGCGCGTCGCCGTCCGGGCGCTGGAAGTGCGGCCGGAGCGGCTGTTGATCATCGACGCGGAGCACCGCCAGCTTGTGGCCGCCCTCGACGCGGGTGACGTGGAAACGGCGTTGCGGATCCTGAACCAGCACCTGCGGCCGGTTTCCGAGGTGGTCTCGCCTCTTGACCGGACCTGAACGGGCGTGAGCGGCGCGCCCCGGCGGGTGCGAATGATAGGAAGGTCGGGTGACCGAACCGAACTCGATCGACGCCGCCGCTGACGAGGCCGTCACGCTCACCAGCGACCTCATCCGCATCGACACCACCAACACCGGAGACCCCGACACCCTGATCGGCGAACGCGCCGCCGCCGAGTACGTCGCGGAGCAGCTCACCGACGCCGGCTACGAGATCACCTACGTCGAGTCCGGTGGTGAGGACCGCCACAACGTCATCGTCCGGCTGGCCGGCGCCGACCCGTCGCGCGGGGGCCTGCTGATCCACGGGCACCTCGACGTCGTGCCCGCCGACCCGGCCGAGTGGTCAGTGCACCCGTTCTCCGGCGCCGTGCAGGACGGCTACGTCTGGGGCCGCGGCGCGGTGGACATGAAGGGCATGGTCGGCATGACGCTGGCCCTGGCCCGCCACTACAAGATCCACGGCATCGTGCCCCCGCGCGACATCGTGTTCGCCTTCCTCGCCGACGAGGAGGCCGGTGGCAAGTACGGCGCGCAGTGGCTGGTGGAGAACCGGCCCGAGCTGTTCGAGGGCGTCACCGAAGCGATCAGCGAGGTCGGTGGGTTCTCGATCACGCTGAAGGACGACGTGCGCGCGTACGTGATCGAGACGGCCGAGAAGGGCATCCGCTGGATGAAGCTGCGCGTGCGCGGCACGGCGGGCCACGGCTCGATGATCCACCGCGACAACGCGGTCACCAAGCTCGCCGAGGCCGTCGCGAAGCTCGGCAACCACCGGTTTCCGCTGGTGCTCACCGACTCCGTGCGCGAGTTCCTCGCCGGCGTCACCGAGATCACCGGCTGGGACTTCCCCGAGGACGACCTCGAGGGTTCGGTCGCCAAGCTGGGCAACATCTCCCGCATGATCGGCGCGACGCTGCGCGACACCGCGAACCCGACGATGCTCACCGCCGGCTACAAGTCGAACGTGATCCCGTCGGTCGCCGAGGCCGCGGTCGACTGCCGCATCCTGCCCGGGCGCATCGAGGCGTTCGACCGTGAGCTCGACGAGCTGCTCGGCCCGGACATCGAGAAGGAGTGGATGGAGCTCCCGCCGGTGGAGACCACGTTCGACGGCGCGCTCGTCGACGCGATGACCGCCGCGGTGCTCGCCGAGGACCCAGGCGCGCGCACGCTGCCGTACATGCTTTCCGGCGGCACCGACGCGAAGTCGTTCCAGCAGCTCGGGATTCGCAACTTCGGGTTCGCGCCGCTGAAGCTGCCGGCGGACCTCGACTTCTCCGCGCTCTTCCACGGCGTGGACGAGCGCGTGCCGGTGGACGCGCTGAAGTTCGGCACGCGCGTGCTGGACCGGTTCGTGCGTTCGTCCTGAGCGCCGGAAACGACCGCGTTGCCCGCGTTCACGCTCGCCGACGGGACACCCCTGCACCTGGTGCGCTGGGGTGACCCGTCGGCCGGTGTGACCGTGGTGCTGCTGCACGGTTACGCGCTCGACCGGAGCAGCTGGGGCCGGATCGCGCCGCTGCTGCCGGAGGCGGTGGACGAGCCGCTGTCGGTCGTCGGCTACGACCACCGCGGCCACGGCAAGTCCGGCCGCACCGGTCGCGGCACCGCGACCATGGCTCAGCTGGGCGACGACCTGGCCGAAAGTCTTGGCACGCGCGGTGCCCGAGGGTCGCGTGGTGCTGGTGGGCCACGACATGGGCGGGCTCGCGATCATGTCGCTCACGCAACGCCATCCCGAGCTGTTCGCCGCGCGCGTGGCCGGGCTGGTGCTGCTCGCGACGTCGTCCGGGCGGCTCGCCACGGAGGCTTCGGCGGCGTGGCCGGGCGCGCTCGGGATGCTGGCGCAGGACCTGGAACTGGTGCTGGGCGCCAAGTTCCTCGGGCTGGTGCGTGAGCACACGAGCCGCGCGGTGAGCGCGGGCCTGCGCTGGTGGCTCTTCGGCGACGACCCGGATCCGGAGCTCGTGGAGCTGACCGTGACGATGATCCGGCGCAACTGGCCGCACACCGTCGCGGTGTTCCGCCCGGCCCTCGACGCGTACGCGCGCGAAGCGGCCCTGGCGCGCGTGGGTTCCTTGCCCGTCACTGCGATCGTGGGGGAGCGGGACCGGATAGTGGCGGCCGCGGACGTCGAGCACCTCGTCGGCGGTCTCGAACACGGCACGGCCGTGGTGCTGCCGGGTGTCGGGCACGTCGTGCCGTTGGAGGCCGCCGCCCAGGTGCTGCCGCGGATCGTGGCGCAGGTGCGCGAGGTGTACCGACAATATCGTGATTCTTGACAACTTCATTTTTCGGAAGCACGATGGGCGCATGTTTCCCGTTGCGGTGATCGAGGACGCGGCCGCGGCCGAGGTGTCACTCGACCCGGTCCGCGCCCGGCTGCTGGCCGAGCTGGCGGAGCCGGCGTCGGCGACCATGCTCGCGGCCCGCGTCGACCTGCCCCGCCAGAAGGTCAACTACCACCTGCGCGCGCTGGAGAAGCACGGGCTGGTGGAGCTGGTGGAAGAGCGGCGCAAGGGCAACGTCACCGAGCGCATGATGCGCGCGACCGCGGCGTCCTACGTCATCTCGCCGTCGGCGCTGGCGGCGGTGCAGCCGGACCCGGCGCAGTCGCCCGACCGGCTGTCGGCGCGCTGGCTGCTCGCCGTGGCGGGCCGGCTGGTGCGCGACGTCGGGATCCTGATCACGGGTGCCGCCAAGGCGCGCAAGCGCGTCGCGACGTTCGCGCTCGACGGCGAGGTGCGCTTCGCCTCGGCGGCGGACCGGGCCGCGTTCGCCGAGGAACTCGCGGTGGCCGTGACGACCCTGGTGGGGAAGTACCACGACGAGGGAGCGGAGAACGGGCGCGCGCACCGCGTGGTCGTGGCCGTGCACCCCAGCGTGCCGGACGAGGAGGCCTGAGGTGGCGGAGTTCACCGGGAAAGAGTTCGAGCTCTCGGAGTCGGCCGAGGTGGCCGCCACCCCGGAACAGATCTGGGCGGCGATCGCGAGCGGACCCGGAATCGACTCGTGGTACATGGGCCGCAACGAGGTCGCAGGTGGCCTCGGCGGTGTCGTGCGCGGTTCGTTCGCGGATTACGAGCCGGAGCTGGCGATCACCGCGTGGGATCCGCTGGAGCGGCTCGGGTACGGCACGGAGACCGAGCCCGACGGGCGGCGGGTCGCTTACGAGTTCCTGATCGAGGGCCGCGACGGCGGCAGCTCGGTGCTCCGCGCCGTCACCAGCGGGTTCCTGCCCGGCGACGACTGGGCGGACGAGTTCGAGGCGATGGCCGCCGGCGGCGCGCTGTTCTTCCGCAACCTCGCCGAGTACGTCACGTACTTCGCCGGCCGCACGGCTACGCCGGTCACGGTTTTCGGCCCGCCGGTGTCCGACTGGGACCGGCTGTGGGCGGCGCTCGGCGCCGAGCTGGGGCTGCCGGGCCGGCCCGGGGAGGGCGACCGCGTGCGCGTCGAGCTGGCGGGCCGGGCCGTCGAAGGCGTCGTGTACGCCGTGAACCCGAAGACGGTGGGCGTACGCACGTCCGACGCGCTGTACTGCTTCCTGCAGGGCTTCCGCGGCCCGCTCATCGCCTGCCACCACGTGTTCTCGACCGAGGCCGGCGACGAGCGGAGCTGGCAGGAGTGGCTCGGGCGGCTCACCGCCTGAGCCGGGCCCCGGGTTCGCCAGTCGGTCGGTAGCTCCGTGACCAAGGTGATTCGCGGTGGTGTTCGACATCGGTGACGTGCTGGAGATCGCGCCGGACCTCGGTGTCGACCGGCGGTGGGAGGCTGGGCTCGGTCTCGCGGAGGACGCCCGCAGGCTGCGGCCGCGCTGTCGAACCGGCATCGTGAGCAACAGCTTCGTCGGTGCCAGGGAACGAGAACTGCTGGCGTCCGAGGTCGCCTGTACCGGCGCGGGCCACCGTGTCGGCCACGGATTCACGGGTCCGCGCGATGCCATCCGTGGAGTTGCCGGAATTGGTGGCGGCAAGATCCCGGCAGCCCACGCACGCCGCACTCAGCCGAACCCGGGCCAGTCCGGCTGCTTTACGTGGCGAGCCCGGGCAGGCGGTCGGCGGCGGTGCGCTTGCGCCGCAACCAGACCCGCCGGGTGCCGTCGGCGTAGAGCCGCACTGTGCGCAGCTCCCAGCCGGCGAACTCGGCGTGGATCGAGAGCTGGATCGCCGCCGCGCGCCGGGACACACCCGGGGGCAGGCGCAGGCGGCGGTACTCCCAATCCCCTTCGACCACCGCCTCGTCGACCGTCGTCATGGCTGGATCACCTGGGTCCCTTCTCCTGCGGCCGAGCCGACGAGCACTCGGCCGCTCCGGTCGTCGACGCTCACCGAGTTCGGCTGGCGCACGGTCGGGAATCGGTACTTCTCGGTGGGCTCGCCGCCACGGACGTCAAAGCCCACCACTTGGTTCTGCCCGGTCAGGGTGACCCAGGCCAGGTTGCGCTGGTGGTCGTAGGCGATGCCGTAGATCCCGCCCGGCACCGGGTAGCGCTGCCGCAGGATCAGCGGGCCGACGGAAAACGCGAGCAGCGCGCCCGCGCGGGCGTCGGTGACCAGCACGCGCCCGTAGGAGTCGCTGGTGGCGTTGGCGGCGCCGTCGCCGGCGCGCAGGCCCTCGCCCATCGTCCCCGCGTTCACGTCGACGCTGAACACCGCGGTGCGCAGGCGGTCGAGCACGACCACGCCCTGCCCGGTGTCCACGACGTCGTCGGCACTGTAGAGCTGGCCGGTGATGGTCTTGGTGACCGCGCCGTGGGCCAGGACCTCCACGGCCTTTCGGTCGCGCACGGCCACGATCGTGTCGGGCCCGTCGGCCACACCGGCGGTCGGCTGTCCCGCCACCGGTTGCGTGGTCAGCTGCCCGCCGGGCAGCGCGATCTTGGCGAGCTCGCCCTTGGTCGGGATGCTCGCGATCGCCTGGCCGCCGGAGGTCGTCAGCGATTCGGCCGGCGCGGGCAGGGGGACGGTGGCCCGGGGGGTGCTCAGCGAGTCGAGGTCGTAGACGAGAATCGACGGCGGCTGCGTGACCGCGACCGCCAGGGTGCGGGTCTTCTCGTCGGTCGCCATCGCCGACACGGCGGGCGTCGCGAGCACCTGGCCGGAGGGCTTGGTCGTGACGGCGGGGGAGACCGCCGGCTTCACGGCCACCGGGTTCGCCACCACCTGCAGGGAGTCGGTGTTGTCCTGGCCCGACGCCGAGCAGGCCGAGAGCGCGAGGGCACCGACCAGCGGAATCGCGATCCGCGACGCGGCGGTGAGCCGACGCACCTTGAAGCCTCCAGTTGTCCCTCGGCGAGGTGTCCTCACCAGCATCCCCCACGATTCCCGTGCCGTCACGTGTGCGTCATCCAACAGACACCTGCGTCTCATTTCGGTCCCCGCTCGGGGTAGCCCACCTCAACGCAGCTCACGTCGTCGAGCGCGCTGCGGATCGCGGGCGGGAGCGTGAGCTCCTCCGCCGCCAGCGAACCCGTCAGCTGGCCGGTGTCGCGGGCGCCGACGACCGGCGCCACCACCCCCGGCCGGTCGCGCACCCAGGCCAGCGCGACGACCAGCGGCGAGGTGCCGAGCCCGTCGGCGGCCGTGGCCACGGCCTGCACGATCCGCGCCGCGCGGTCCGTGCGGTGGTGCTCCACGTACCCGGCGAACTCGCTGGACGCGCCACGCGAGTCGGCCGGCGTGCCGGTGCGGTACTTACCGGTCAGCACGCCGCGGCCCAGCGGCGCCCAGGGCAGCAGCCCGACGCCGTGGTGCAGCGCGGCCGGCGCGGCTTCGCGGTCGACCCCGCGCTCCAGCAGCGAGTATTCGTACTGGCAGGACACGATCGGCGCCACCGCGCTCGCGTGCGAGGCAGCCGTGGCGAGCTGCCAGCCCGCGTAGTTGGAGACGCCGACGTAGCGGACCTTCCCGCTGGTCACCGCGTACTCCAGGGCCGAGAGGGTCTCCTCGATCGGCACACCCGCGTCCCACGCGTGCAGCTGCCACAGGTCGAGGTGGTCGGTGCCGAGCCGGCGCAGCGAGCCGTCGAGCGCGCTCAGCAGCGCGCCCCGGGAAGCCCCACCGCCGAAGGGGCCTTCGGTGCGCCGCGCGACGGCCTTCGTGGCCACCACCACGTCGTCGCGGGGCACGAGGTCGCCCAGCAGGCTCCCGAGCACTCGTTCGGCCTCGCCCTCGGCGTAGATGTCCGCGGTGTCCACGAGGGTGCCGCCGGCGTCGACGAACGCGACGAGCTGGCTGGCCGCCTCCTCGGCGTCGGTGTCGCCGCCCCACGTCATCGTGCCGAGCGCCAGGCGCGAGACCCGCAGTCCCGACCGGCCGAGCTGTCGCTTTTCCACGACCACCGAGCCTAGCCGTCGGCCCGGCCCGAACTTGACCAAGGTGACGCCGTGTCGCGGCCGGCCACCCTGTCGGTGCACCCAGGGCACGGCGCGAGTCGTGCTCTCGGTACGTTTCCGGCCGTGCGAATGGGACTCAACCTCGGTTACTGGGGCACCGGGGACAACTCCGCGAACCTGGCCCTGGCCGGGAAAGCGGACGAACTCGGGTACTCGGTGGTGTGGGCGGCCGAGGCCTACGGCTCCGACGCCGTGACGATGCTCACCTGGATCGCCGCGCGGACTGCGCGGATCGACGTCGGCAGTGCCGTGCTGCAGATCCCGGCGCGGACGCCGGCGATGACGGGCATGACCGCCGCCACGCTCGACACGCTCTCGGGAGGGCGCTTCCGGCTCGGCCTGGGTGTCTCGGGCCCGCAGGTGTCGGAGGGCTGGCACGGCGTGCGGTTCGCCGACCCGGTGGGCCGCACCCGCGAGTACGTCGAGATCGTCCGGGCCGTGCAGTCGCGGCGCCGCGTGCGGTTCAGCGGCGAGCACTTCGAGCTGCCGCTGCCCGACGGGCCCGGGCTCGCGCTGGGCCTGACCTTCCGGCCCGAGCGCAAGCAGGTGCCGGTGTACCTCGCCGCGATCGGGCCGAAGAACCTCGAGCTCACCGGTGAGATGGCCGACGGCTGGCTGCCGGTGTTCTTCTCGCCCGAGCACGCCGGCGAGCAGCTGTCGCACATCCGCGCCGGCGCCGAAGCGGCCGGGCGTTCACTCGACGGGTTCGACATCGCCCCGTCGGTGCCGCTCGTGGTCGGCGACGACTGGCGCGAGTGCGCCGACGCCGTGCGCGCCCACGCCGCCCTCTACGTGGGCGGGATGGGCAGCCGGAAGCAGAACTTCTACAACCGCCTCGCCGTGCGGATGGGGTTCGAGGCGGAGGCGGCCGAGGTTCAGGAGCGCTACCTCGCCCGCGACTACGAGGGGGCTCAGGCGGCCGTGCCGCTGGAGTTCCTCGACGCGACGTCGCTGCTCGGCCCGCGGGAGCGGATCGCCGAGCGCATGGCGGAGTTCGCGAAGGCGGGCGTGACTACGTTGTCCGTGACTCCGTACGGGGAGTCTGCGGGATTCGAGGCGGCCCTGCGGACCGCCGTGGAAGCGATCGAGCTGGCGGGAGTGGCCTGATGGGGTGGTTCGAAGCACTGGTGCTGGGGCTGGTGCAGGGGCTCACGGAGTTCCTGCCCATCTCCTCCAGCGCGCACCTGCGGATCGTGGCCGCGCTCGTCGGCTGGGACGACCCGGGCGCGGCGTTCACGGCCGTGACGCAGATCGGCACCGAGCTCGCGGTGATCCTGTACTTCGGGAAGAAGATCGGCCGCATCCTGCAGGCCTGGTTCTTCTCGCTCTACCGCCGCAGCTGGCGCCAGGACCCCGACGCGCGGCTCGGCTGGCTGATCATCGTCGGCTCGATCCCCATCGTCGTGCTCGGCCTCCTGCTGCAGGACCAGATCGACGAGGCCTTCCGCGACCTGCGGATCACCGCGTCGACGCTGATCGTGTTCGGCGTGATCCTGCTCATCGCCGACCGCGTGGGCTCGCAGCGGCGCTCGCTCGACCACCTCACCGTGCCGCACGGCCTCGGCTTCGGCTTCGCGCAAGCCCTGGCCCTGATCCCGGGCGTCTCGCGCTCCGGCGGCACTACCAGCGCCGGCCTGCTCATGGGCTACACCCGCGCCGACGCCGCGGAGTACTCGTTCCTGCTGGCGCTGCCGGCCGTGTTCGGCTCGGGCCTGTACAAGCTCACCGACATCGGCAAGAACGGCGAGACCGCCCAGTGGGGGCCCACGATCCTGGCCACGCTGGTGGCCTTCGGCGTCGGGTACGTGGTGATCGCGTGGCTGATGTCCTACATCAAGCGCAAGAGCTTCGTGCCGTTCGTGATCTACCGGATCGTGCTCGGCCTGCTGCTGTTCGGGCTGATCATCGGCGGAGTGCTCGACCCGAACGCCGGACCTGTGGCGAGCTGAGCGCGTTCGTCGAGGACCTGGCGGTAGTGGCTGATCAGGCAGTCGCCGGCGGCTTCCCAGGTGTGGCGGAGCGCGAAGGCCCGCGCGGCAGCGCCGAAGGCGGCGCGTTGCGCGGGCGACTCGACGAGGTGGCGGACGGCGTCGCGCAGCGCGGTCTCGTCGAGCGGGGGCACGAGGAAACCTGTTCGCCCGTGCTCGACGAGGTCGAGCGGGCCGCCGGCCGCGGGCGCGACCACCGGAAGACCGCTGGCCATCGCCTCCTGGACGGTGAGGCCGAAGGTCTCGAAGGGCCCGGTGTGCGCGAAGACGTCGAGTGACGCGTAGATGCGTGCGAGCTCGTCGCCGACGCGCATGCCCAGGAACGTCGCGTCGGGCAGCGCCGCCCTGAGCCGGGGGCCGTTCGGGCCGTCGCCGACGACGACCACCCGCACCCCCGGCAGGCCGCAGACGCCGCGCAGCAGCTCGACGTGCTTGTCCGGCGCCAGGCGGCCGACGTACCCGACGAGGACCTCGCCGTTCGGCGCGAGCCGGCGGTGCAGCTCCGGATCCCGGTGCCGCGGGTCGAAGCGCACGGCGTCGACGCCGTGGGGGAGCAGGTGGATGCGCGGGATGCCCTGCTCCTCCAGCGCCAGCTTCGACGCGCTGGACGAGACGATCGTGCGGTCGGCCGGCCCGTGGATCCCGCGCAGCCGGCGCCACACGTACTTCGCGCCGCCCGGCACCCGGGGCGCGTAGGACCGGCAGTAGGCGGCGACGTCCGTCTCGTACACCGCCACGATCGGCACCCGCCGCTTCAGGGCCGCCCGCACGGCGTGCGCGCCGAGTAGCAACGGACTCGACAGGTGCACGACATCGGGCCGGTGCGCGGCGATGGCGCGGCCCACCACGCCGGTCGGCAGCGCCATGCGCACGTCGGGGTAACCCGGCCACGACAGTGCGGGTGCCCGCACCACCGGCGAGTCCCCGCTGTCGGCCACCGTGACCGTCCGCAGCGCGATCGGCGCGGTCGGCGCCACCACCAGCGGCGAATGCCCGCGGCGCGCAAGGTGCTCCGCGGCCCGCGACGCGGTGTGCGCGACCCCGTTGACCTGCGGCGGGTACGACTCGGTCACGACGAGGACCCGCAACGAAGATCCCGCGCTCTGCGTGGACGTCATTCGGCTGATCCAAACCGATGACACCCACCTCACACCCCCGGGAACGCCACCCAAACGGCAGGTTCCCAACAGGCAACACCCCGCCCCACCTCAAGGCGACCCCGCCCCATCCGGACCGCAGGTTCCCGACAGGCAACACCCTGACCCACCCCAAGGCGACCCCGCCGCGAGATCGCGCCGGCTTCCGGATGGGGCGGTGCGATCGGCCCCCGGCCGATCCGACCGCCCCATCCGGAAGCCGGCTCAAAGGCGATCTCGCACGCCCTGGCGGAGCCGGGGCCAAAAACACAGTTAGGGTGAACTGGTGAGTACGGTCATCTTGCTGCGGCACGGGAAGTCCACCGCGAACGGGTCCGGCGTCCTGGCGGGGCGCACGCCGAAGGTCGGTCTCGACGACACCGGCCGCACGCAGGCCGAGAAGCTGGTCGAGCGGCTGGGCGACGTGCCGGTCGCCGAGCTGGTGGTGTCGCCGATGTTGCGGTGCAAGCAGACGGTGACGCCGTTGGCGACCGCGCTGGGTCTGGACAAGACCGTGGAGCCGCGCCTGTCCGAAGTGGACTACGGCGAGTGGACCGGTCGCGAGCTGAAGACGCTGGTCAAGGAGCCGCTGTGGCGGGTGGTCCAGTCCCACCCGTCGGCGGCGGTGTTCCCCGGCGGTGAGGGCCTGGCCGCGATGCAGGCCCGCGCGGTGGCGGCGATCCGCGCCCACGATGCCCGCATCACGGCCGAGCACGGCGACCACGCCGTGTGGATCGCCTGCAGCCACGGCGACGTGATCAAGGCGGTGCTGGCCGACGCCCTTGGCCAGCACCTCGACGCGTTCCAGCGCATCGTGGTGGACCCGGCGTCGGTGTCGGTGGTCCGCTACACCGAGACCCGGCCGTTCGTGTTGCGGGTGAACGAGAACGGCGGCGACCTCAAGGGCATCGTGCCGCCGCCGCCGAAGAAGAAGACCGGCCGAGGCAAGAAGGCGGGGGACAGCGACGCCGTGGTCGGAGGCAGCACCGGGCGCTGAACCCGGCGCTCGTCCCAGCGGACACGCGGCGGGAGAAACCGGCTCGACCAGGGCCGCGAAACCCGTAGGGTGGGCGGGATCAGCGCGGGAAAGCACGTGAAGAACCAGGAGCACAACCCGATGATTTCGCCGGACAACCCGTTCGCCACCCCGAGTGAGCTGCCCTACGCCCTGCCGCCGTTCGACCGCATCAAGGTCGAGCACTACCGGCCCGCGTTCGAAGAGGGCCTGACCGCCCACGCCGCGGAGATCCACGACATCGCCGCGAACCCGGCGGAGCCCACGTTCGAGAACACGATCGTCGCGCTGGAGCGGGCGGGGGAGCTGCTGGAGCGGGCGTCCGGCACCTTCTTCAACATCTCCGGCTCCGACTCGACCGATGAGATCCAGGAGATCCAGGCCGAGCTGGCCCCGAAGCTGGCCGCACACTCCGACGCGATCCACCTGGACCCGCAGCTGTTCGCGCGGATCAACACGCTGTACGAGCGGCGCGAGAACCTTGGTCTCGACCCCGAGTCGCTGCGCCTGCTGGAGCGCCGCCACACCGACTTCAGCCGCGCCGGCGCCGGGCTGCCCGAGGCCGAGCAGGAGAAGCTGCGCAAGCTCAACGAGCAGCTCTCGACCCTGCAGACCAAGTTCCAGCAGAACCTGCTGCGTGACACCAACGAGCTCGCCGTGGTCCTCGACGACGTCGCCGACCTGGCCGGGCTCGACGAGGGCGCCATCGCCACCGCCGCCGAGGCGGCCGCTGCTCGCGGCGAAGCGGGCAAGTACGTCCTGAACCTCACGCTGCCGACCGCGCAGGCGGCCCTGGAGTCGCTGGAGAACCGCGCGGTGCGCGAGCGCGTCTTCACCGCCTCGGTCTCGCGGGGCAACCGCGGCAACGAGTACGACAACAACTCCGTCGCCGCCGAGATCGTCCGCCTGCGGGCCGAACGCGCGGCCCTGCTGGGCTACCCCGACCACGCGTCCTACGTGATCTCCGACGAGACGGCCAAGACCGCCGACGCGGCCTCGGGCCTGCTGGAGCGGCTGGCGCCGGTCGCCGTGGCCAACGCCCGCGTGGAGGCCGCCGAGCTGCAGCAGCACCTCGAGGCCGACGTCCCCGGCGCGACGCTGAAGCCGTGGGACTGGGCGTTCTACGCCGAGAAGGTGCGCCGCGAGCGCTACGAGGTGGACACAGCGGCGCTGCGCCCGTACTTCGAGCTCGACCGGGTGCTCACCGACGGCGTGTTCTTCGCCGCGAACCGCCTGTACGGCCTGACTTTCACCGAGCGCGACGACCTGCCGAAGTACCACCCGGAGGTGCGGACCTTCGAGGTCTTCGACGCCGACGGCAGCGGTATGGGCCTGTTCCTCGTGGACTACTACACGCGTGACGCCAAGCGCGGCGGCGCGTGGATGAACAACTTCGTGAGCCAGTCGGACCTGCTGGGGCGCAAGTCCGTGGTGGTCAACGTGCTCAACGTCGCGAAGCCGCCGGCGGGGGAGCCGACCCTGCTGACGCTCGACGAGGTCACCACCGTGTTCCACGAGTTCGGCCACGCGCTGCACGGGCTGCTCTCGGGCGTCGTGTACCCGACGTTCTCCGGCCCGAGCGTGCCGCGGGACTTCGTGGAGTACCCGTCGCAGGTCAACGAGATGTGGATGCTGTGGCCGGAGGTGCTGGCCAACTACGCCAAGCACCACGTGACGGGGGAGCCGCTGCCCGCCGAGCAGGTCGCCAAGCTGGAGGCCGCGCAGCAGTACGGCGAGGGCTTCAAGACGACGGAGTACCTGGCCGCGTCGCTGCTCGACCTCGCCTGGCACCGCCTCGGCGTGGACGACCGCGTCGACGACGTGCAGCGCTTCGAGGCCGACGCGCTGGAGAAGGCCGGTGTGGCGCTGGAAAGCGTTCCGCCGCGCTACCGCACCACGTACTTCAACCATGTCTTCGGCGGCGGTTACAGCGCGGGCTACTACTCCTACATCTGGAGCGAGGTCCTCGACGCCGACACCGTGCAGTGGTTCCGCGAGAACGGCGGCCTCGAGCGCGAGAACGGCGACCACTTCCGCTCGACGCTCCTGGGCCGCGGGGGGAGTGTGGACCCGATGGAGGCGTTCGCGAACTTCCGCGGTCGTGAGCCGGAGATCCAGCCGCTGCTGGAGCGCCGGGGTCTCGCGGGGGCCTGATCTTTTCGAGTGGGGCCGGCCGGGAACGGTCGGCCCCACTTCTGTCTCTTGTGGACTGTATAACGACCTATACGACCGGGCTTTGGTCGGTCGAAATCACTCGAGAGGAAACAAGACCGGGCTGATGAGGTGCTGGCGCCGACCGGGAGCGGGCTCGTTGCGCAGCCGGGGGATGAGTACTTCGCGCAGGTCGGTGATCAGGTCGGTGAGCTCCTCGTGGCTCAGCCACACCGAATGCTGGCGGTAGCCCACCAGGTCCTCGACCGGGTTCGCGCCGGCGCGGCCCAGGTACGCGGTGAACTCGGCGATCAACGTCGTCATCGCGGTCGCGAACACCTTGCGGTGATCGTCGAGCGTCGCCGACGCCGCCGTTTCCGCGTCGATCACCGCGCGATCACGCCGCAGCCGGTAGGTGCGCTCGACGGCGCCGCGGACGCGTTGTTCCTCGGCCACTTCGAGGATTCCGGCATCGGCGAGCAGGCCGACGTGGCGGTACAGGGTCGCCTTCGACACGTCGTGGATGCGCGCGGCCAGCTCGGTGGTGGTCAAGGGGCGCCCGGCGGAGAGGGCGTGCACCACGCGCAACCGCACCGGGTGCACCAGGAGTTCGAGATCGTCCACGCCGTTATGTTCGCACACCTGCTACCGTTCTCAATCGTGAGAACGGTGGGCCGCTGGGGGCCCATGACGGGAGGTTCGGCGATGAAGGGCGACGCGGCGCCACTGGGCGAGCACTACGAAGTGGCCGGGCGCCGGCTGCTGCTGCACCGCTCCGGCACCGGTGGCCCGGCGGTGGTGTTCCTGCCCGGTGCGGGCTTGATGGCGTACGACTTCCTGAACGTGCAGCAGCGCGTCGCGGAGTTCACCACGAGCGTGGTTTACGACCGGGCCGGCACGGGCTGGAGCGACGCGGTCGAGCTGCCGCGCACGCCGGACGAGGTGACGGACGAGTTGCGGGCACTACTGGCGGCCGCGGACGTGCCCGAACCGTACGTGCTGGCCGGGCATTCGCTCGGGGCACTCTATGCCCGCCGCTACGCGCAGCGCTTCCCCTCGCAGGTCGCCGGCCTGGTGTTCCTCGATCCGGGCCACGAGGACATCCTGGAGTTCCTGCCGAAGGAGGCCGCCGCGCTGAACGAGAGCCTCAAACCCGACCCGGCGGCGCTTCCCGAGCCGACTCCCGCGCAACTGGACGCTTCGCGCGACGCATTGCTGGGGTTGTATGCGAACTGGTCCGACGGTATCCGGGAAGCGTTGGTGGACAAGCACCTCACGGAGTGGCGCACGGCGGTCCTGGAGACGCGGAACTTCGAAACCGAGGTGTACGACCAGGTCCGCGCCGGAGGAGCGCTGCCGGATGTACCGCTCGTCGTGCTGAGCGCGCTCGGGACCAACCCGTACTGGGCGCAGTTCGCGTCGCCGGAGCTGATGGAGCAGATGCTCGCGGGGATCAAGGCCCTGCACGCGTCGATCGCCGCTTCGGTGCCACGAGGCGAGCACCGCGCCCTCGACGGTGCGGCCCACCAGACGATGCACCTGGAACACGAGGACGCGGTCGTGGAGGCCATCCGCTCAGTCTTCTGAGGACGATCCGCGCGCGCGGGCGCCCGGATCGCCGCCGATTCCTTTCGGCTCGGTGCGAGGTCTTCCTCTTCGACGGTGCGGCTCGCCCAGAGCCGGCCGCAGTTCGGCTAGCCGAGAAGAGAGCTGATCGCCGTGAGCCTTCCTGCCACCATGCGCGCCCTGGAACAGACCTCGCTCGAGGGGCCGCAAGACCTGCGGTTGGTCACCGACGCGCCGGTACCGGCTCCCGGCCGAGGTGAAGTGCTGATCAGGGTCCGGGTCGCCGGGGTCAACTTCGCCGACCTCTCGCAGTCCCGTGGAGTCTTCCGGGGCGGGCCGCAGCCGCCTTACCTGGCGGGTTTCGAGGCCGTGGGCGAGGTGGTCGCGCTGGGCGCGGAGATCAGCGGCCTGGGGCTGGGAAACGCGGTCGTCGGCGTCGGGTCCGGGGCGTTCGCCGAGTACGCGGTGCTGCCCGCGGCCGCGGCGATGCCGGTGCCGGGCGGCTGGACGGCCGAGCAGGCCCTGGGCCTGGTCGTGAACCGGCCGGCCGCGCTCGCGGCGCTCAAACCGCTGGGCCGGCTGACCTCGGGG
The DNA here is from genome assembly GCF_030285625.1 of Amycolatopsis sp. 2-15. Classification (NCBI taxonomy): domain Bacteria; kingdom Bacillati; phylum Actinomycetota; class Actinomycetes; order Pseudonocardiales; family Pseudonocardiaceae; genus Amycolatopsis; species Amycolatopsis carbonis. Next base: position 6,688,091 of record NZ_CP127294.1, on the reverse strand, counting down.
GAGACGGTGGTGGTCCACGCCGCGGCGGGTGCGACCGGCCAGGCCGCGGTGCGGATGGCCAAGCACTACGGCGCGACGATCATCGCCGCGGCTTCCCCGGCCAAGCACGAGATCGTGCGAGCGCTCGGTGCCGATCACGTCCTGGACTCCCTGGACGCCGATCTCGCCGCCGAAGTCCGGCGGCTGACCGGTGGTGCGGGCGCCGATCTGGTGCTGGAGTCGGCCGGCGGAGCCGGCTTCGCGGCCGCGCTGGCCTCGGTCAAGCCGGTCACCGGCCGGGTCGTCGTCTACGGCTTGGCGGGTGGCGAAGCCGCGATCACCAACTGGGACCTGGTGTACCGCCACCAGGCGCACGTCATCGGCCTCAACCTCGGGGTGCTCAGCCAAGCGGCTCCCCGGATCTTCGGTGAGGTCATGGGTGAGCTGTCGGTCCTCGTCGCCGCCGGTGTCCTCCCGCCCGAGCACCCGGTCGGCTACGACTTGGCCGACGGCCCGCAAGCCCTGGCCGCACTGGAGTCGAGAGTGACCGTCGGCAAACTTGCCCTGCAGCCCTGACGCCGTGCTGACCTGCGGTTCGATTCCTTCGGGCCGCTCGCGGAGTCATAGTGGGCAACGTCCCGATCCGCGGGATCGGTCCCGACGAGGAGCAGGGCATGATCACCAGCCGATCAACGGTTCACCTCGCGCCGCGACCTGGACCCGCCGCGTGACGGCCCGGGTGCGGGAGCCGGGGGACCGGGACCGGTTCGCCGCCGAAACCGAGCCGTTCCGCCGGGAACTGCTGGCGCACTGCTACCGCATGGCCGGTTCGGCGCACGACGCCGAGGACCTGGTGCAGGAAACCTACCTGCGGGCCTGGCGGTCCTACGCCGGGTTCGAGGGCCGTGCGTCGATCCGGTCGTGGCTCTACAAGATCGCCACCAACGTCTGCCTGACCGCGCTGGAGCCGCGCAAGATCCGGATGCTGCCCTCGGGCCTGGGCGGTCCTCAGGACGGATCCGAACGCCCGCCTGACCCCGTCGCGCCGGGCGAGGTCTCGTGGCTGGAACCGTGGCCGGACCGGTGGGGGATCCCGGCCGACGACGATCCCGCCACGTCGGTGGTCGCCCGCGAATCGCTGCGCCTGGCGCTCATCGCGAGCCTGCAGCACCTACCCGCCCGCCAGCGCGCGATCCTCATCCTGCGTGAGGTGCTCGCGTTCTCCGCGGCCGAAACCGCGCAGCTGCTCGGCACCACCACGGCGGCGGTGAAGAGCGGACTGCAGCGGGCCCGTGCGCGGCTGGGTGAGCTGGAACCACGGCCGGAGCGGTTGCTCGAACCAGCCGACCCGCGAGCGCGGGCGCTGCTCGACGGCTACATCGCGGCCTTCGAACGCTCGGATGCCGGTCTCCTGGAGCAGGTGCTGCGCACGGACGCGACGCTGGAGGCGACCCCGTTCCGCGAGTGGCAGGCCGGCCTGGTGAACTGCTTGCGCATGCTCGCCACGGACGTGCTGGGCGGGCCGGGGGACTGGCGGATGCTCGCCACCACAGCGAACGGCCAGCCCGCCGCCGTCGAGTACCGCCGAGACGAAGCCGGCGAGTTCCGGGGGAGAGGCATCGTGGTGCTGGGCCCGACCGCGACAGGGCTCTCCCGAGTCGTGGCGTTCCACGACGAGGCTCTGGTCACGCTGTTCGGCTTTCCCGAATCACTCGCCGAGTGATCCTGCCGAGTCCGGTGTAGACGGTCGCTTCAGAAATGTATAACGCCCTATACGGCGGCCCAGTAGGCGAAAATTAATTTCCCCCTACTGGGCCGGCATGCCACCAAAATACGCTAAAGACGCGAGAGGATCTCGACCACAGCGTCGTAGGTCTCTTCCACGCCAAGGCTTTCCGTGTCGACCACGGTGCACTTCGGACGCTGCCGCAGGTACACCGCGAGGTGGTCGTGGACGCGGTCGATCAGCTCCAGCCCGCCGGCCCGGGTGATGATCTCGTCGATGTCGCCGGCTGGTCCGCTGTCGCTGGAGCGGGACGAGTAGCGGTCGAACGCGTGGGGCTTCGCCGCCGTCAGCGCGATCTCGACGTACGGCGCTCCGGCGGCCCGTGCGGCGGCTTCGAACCCCGACACTTCGTTCGGATGCGTGGCCAGCTGGGGCATCACGACGGAGAACCCGGACCGCAGGTGGGTTTCCGCCATGGCGACGGCCAGCCGCCGAGCCACGGGCAGGGTGGCGAAGAAGTCGTCGCGCCAGCCGCCGATGAGGGAGACGACGTGGTCGGTGTCGAGGTCGAGCACGCCGGGGTGGCGGTCGGCGTAGAGGCGCGCGACGGTGGACTTCCCGATGCCCGACGGTCCGTTGAGGTGGATGAGGCGAGGGCCGCCCCGGACGGATCCGGGGCGGCCCTCAGAAGAAGCAGTGCTCAACTCAGATGAGGCCGAGCTTCTGCACGGCGTCGCGCTCCTCGGCGAGCTCGCCGACGGTGGCGTCGATGCGGGTGCGGGAGAAGTCGTCGATTTCGAGGCCCTGGACGATTTCGTACTTGCCGTCCTTGGCGGTGACGGGGAAGGACGAGATGAGGCCTTCGGGCACGCCGTAGGAGCCGTCGGAGATGACCGCGGCGGAGGTCCAGTCGCCTTCGTCGGTGCCGTTGACCCAGGTATAGACGTGGTCGATGGCGGCGGACGCGGCGGAGGCGGCCGACGAGAGCCCGCGGGCCTCGATGATGGCCGCGCCGCGCTTGGCGACGGTGGGGATGAACGTCTCTTCGACCCAGGTCTGGTCGTTGACGGCCTCGGCGAGGTTCTTGCCGCCGACGGTGCCGTGGGTGATCATCGGGTACTGCGTGGCCGAGTGGTTGCCCCAGATGGCCAGGCGCTTGATGTCCGAGACCGGGACGTCGAGCTTCTTCGACAGCTGCGCGAGGGCGCGGTTGTGGTCGAGGCGGGTCATCGCGGTGAAGCGGTCGGCCGGCACGTCGGGCGCGTGGGACTTGGCGATGAGGGCGTTCGTGTTGGCCGGGTTGCCCACCACGAGGACGCGGATGTCGTCGGCCGCGCCGGCGTTGATGGCTTCGCCCTGGGGCTTGAAGATGCCACCGTTGGCCTCGAGCAGGTCGCCGCGCTCCATGCCCTTGGTGCGGGGGCGGGCGCCGACGAGCAGGGCGATGTTGGTGCCGGAGAACGCCTGCTTGGGGTCGTCGAAGATGTCGATCCCGGAGAGGAGCGGGAAGGCGCCGTCGTCGAGCTCCATCGCGGTGCCCTCAGCCGCCTTGACCGCCTGCGGGATCTCGAGGAGCCGCAGCTTCACCGGGGTGTCCGGGCCGAGGAGCTGACCGGACGCGATGCGGAAGAGCAGCGCGTAGCCGATCTGGCCGGCCGCACCGGTGACGGTGACGTTGACAGGGGCTTGGGTCATAGCGGGTTCTCCAGCTTGAGACGACTATGGCTAGTACCGCGACTCTAGTACTCGCCGGTGCGTTCGTTCGGGTGCGTCCAGTCACTCTCCGGCGGGTGTCGTGACGTTGGCGGCGAGCCGGCCCAGGAGTGTGGCCAGGGTCGCGATTTCGTGGTCGGTGAGGCCGGTGCGCATGCGGTTGTCGTGGGCGACGGCGGCTTCGGCGAGGCGGTGGAAGGTGGTTTCGCCATGGTCGGTGAGTTCGACGTGGTGGACGCGGCGGTTTTCGGGGTCGCGGGTGCGGGTGAGCAGGCCGGCGGTTTCCATGCCGTTGAGGTGGTGGGTGAGGGTGGCGCCTTGGATGCCGACGGCGTCGGCGAGTTCGCGTTGGCTGGTGTGCTGGTGGGTTTTGAGGGCGATGAGGATCTGCCAGATGGGCTGGGAGCCGCCGACGGCGGCGAGGGCTTGGTCGAAGGCTTGTCCCGCGGCCTTGGCGGTGCGGGCGAGGACGACGCCGATGGGGGCGGTGGTTGGTCGGGGCACGGGGGCACCGTAGCGCAGATTGATCGATGACTAAGCGTTTGACATCTAACGATTAGAGTTCTAATGTTTGTCTCGTCAAGCTGCTCCACTGGCCACGGGAGGGATCATGGGCACCGCCGAAGAGATCATCGAGCTAGGGAACCGCTGGGTCGCCGCCGAAACGGCCGGGGACACCGCCACGCTCGCGGGGATGGCCACGCCTGACTTCACGCTGGTCGGCCCGTTGGGTTTCGTGCTGAACCGCGACCAGTGGCTGCAGCGCTACGAAGGCGGCGGGCTCGTCACGCGCCGGCTGGACTGGCGTGAGGTCGAGGTGCGTGAGCACGGTGACTCGGCGATCGCGGTCGGCGTGCACGACCAGGAGGCGACTCACCGGGGCAACGCGGTGGACGGCCGATTCCGTTCGACGCACGTGCTGGTGCGCGAGGACGGCCGGTGGTTGCTGGCGGGGATGCACCTGAGCCCGATCGGCGCGCCGCCGGCGTTCGCGCGTGGGGGTGCGTGATGGCGGAGCTGAACCACACGATCGTGTGGGCGACGGATCGGGACGCGTCGGCGGAGTTCCTCGCGGGCGTTCTGGGATTACCCGTGGGTGCCGAGACTGAGCCGTTCCTGCCGGTGGTGCTGGGCAATGGGGTGACGCTGGATTTCGCGCAGGCGAATGAGGTGGCCGGTCAGCATTACGCGTTCCTGGTGAGCGAGGCGGAGTTCGACGCCGCGCTGGCGCGGCTCACCGCTTCCGGCACCGCGATCTATGCCGATCCGTTTCATCGCACGGCGGGGATCAACGGGATGTTCGGCGGGCGCGGATGCTACTTCGACGATCCGGACGGGCACAACATGGAGCTGCTCACGAAGGCCGGTTAGCAGCGCCGGCTGGTGCGGGCTGGGTCGCGTCGACGTCGAATACGCGGCCCAGGGCGACGACGCCTTCGTCGAGGTGGCTGAAGCTGGAGACGACGGCGCGGGTTTCGGCGTCGTCGATGCGGTCGACGACGGGGGTGCCGTCGTCGCGGATGAGCTTGTCCGCAGGCGTGGTGTTGGGGTGGCGGACGGCTTCGCCGACGAGGTCGATGTTGGCGAGCACGCGGCCGGCGAAGAGGTCGAGGCGGTCGGCGACGGGTCCGTCGAGCTGGCCGGGCTGGGCGCGGGCGGCGACGTGGCGGGCGCGGAAGGCGATGGTTTCCAGGGTGGTGAGCACGTGCCAGCCGTAGTCGCGCCGTGCGCTGCGGAGGTTGATGGGGTGGGTGAGGGGCTCGATGGTTTTGCGGACCTGTTCGACGGCTCGGTCGAGGTCGCGGGACATCTCGATGATGTTCACGTTGTCACGGCCCGAGAGCAGGGTGCCGGCCGACTCGACGAACTCGTGGAGTTCGTCGAGCACGGTCGCGATGTCGTCGAGCATCACCGAGCGGGTGCGGACCGGGACGATGACCACGGCGGCGAGGAGGCCGGCCGCGGCGCCGACGGCGGTTTCGGCGACGCGGATCCAGAGGACTTGGATGCTGAAGGTGCCGAGCAGGCTGTAGAGCAGGCCGAGCATGCTGGTGACGAAGAAGGCCATGAGGAACTGCGAGACGCGGGACATGTAGACCATGCCGAAGACGCAGACCATGATCAGGGCCAGGATCGCGATGGTGTTGCCGCTGACGAGCAGGGCCAGTGCGACGCCGCCGACGATGCCGATGAGGGTGCCGCCGGTGCGGCGGACGCCTTTGACGAAGCGGGCGCCGGCGCTGGAGGTGCCGACGAAGACGACGAAGACGGTGAGCACGGCCCAGTACCAGCGCTGGTTGGAGATGAGCTGGCCGGCGAGGACGGCGAGCCCACCGCCGATCACGGCCTGGATGGCGCTGCGGGTCTGGTTGTCGTAGGCGAACGCCTTGGTGGGTTCGGGTTCGTCTTCTTCGTCGTCGAGGGAGTAGTCCACTGTGGCCTCGCGGCCGGCGACGCGCTGGGCGCGGTCGTCGGCGACGGCGAGCTCGGCGATGGCGCGGCGGACGCCGTCGCCGGGGTGGGCTTTTTCGTCGATGCGGCTGCCTTCCACGAGCATGCGGCTGTATTCGCCGGTCTCGCTGATCAGGGGCAGTTCGCGGGGGTCGCGTTCCATCAGGGAGCGGAACTTCGCCAGCCGGGCGACGAGGTCGTCGGCCACGCCTTCGGGCATCGGGTGGGAGCAGGTGCGCTGCACGGTGATGGTGAGCCACTGCACGGCGAGTTCGACCTCGATGGCGCGGCGGCGCAGGAGGTCGGCGTTGCGGGCGTCGACGACGTCGGGGGCGTTGTCTTCGATGAGCAGGACGGATTCGTGGAGGCGGGCCAGGGCGGTGCGGATCTGGCGGTTGCTGCGGTCGCTGCCGGAGGAGGCGATGTAGGCCTCGGTGGCGCGCACGGCGGCGGCGACGCGGGCGCGGAAGGCGCGGCGGATGCGGATGAACTCGGTTTCGGCGTTGCGGCGCAGCAGGACGAATCGCACGAGGGCGTTGGCGGCGACGCCGGTGGCCATGGCGATGAGCAGCTGCGGGGCCTGGGCAAGGTGGGCCTGCAGGAACATGGGGAAGAAGAACAGGAAGAACGACATGGAGCCCAGGGCGGTGCCGCGGGGGCCGAAGCGCTGCACGTAGACCGCGACGAAGATCAGCAGGACGAAGACGATGCTGTCGAGTGGCGGGTAGGCGGCGCCGATGGTGGCCAGGGTGATGGAGCAGGCGCCGACGACGATCGCGAGGCAGAGTGTGACGGCTTGGCCGCCGCTGGTGGGGTCGTTGACGGTGAACGCGCTCATCATCGCGGCGATGGCGGCGACCAGTGATGTGGTGAGCGGGAAGTGCAGGGGCTGCAGCGCGAGGATGGCGATGATGATGCCGAGCACGGCGGAGCCGGCCAGCCGGAGGCGGACGAGGCCGGGATCGGCTGCCGCCAGCCGGTCGAGGGTGGCGTCGCGGAGGTCGGCGATCATCGGGCGAGCAGCTCCCATTGGGCAAGGGTGACGCGGCGGCGGTTCGCCGCCGTGACACGCAGACGGTAGTGCTCGCAGGCGGCGGGGCGGTCGAGGACGAACGGGCGGGTTTGGCGGCGCCAGCGGAACAGCTCGTCGTCGCGGCGGTCGAGCACCGTCCAGTGGCGGGCGTCGGCGGAGCCTTCCAGCACCCACGCGGTGGGGTCGCCGTCGCGGCTGCCCGAGGTGAGCGTGTACATCGTGACTTCGCGGGGGGTGCCGTGCACGGAGAACTCGACCACGGGGGTGCGGGTGGTGAAGGTGGCTTCGGTGCTGCTGGTGTCGTCGACGAGGAGCGCGGCGGGACCGTCGGGGCTGTAGGCGGTGCCGACGAGGTCGGTCAATGGCTCGGGCCGCTTCGGTGTGACGGGTTCGGTGCCCCAGGTGCCGGGTTCGCTGCGCACGTCGAACTCCAGCACGGCGCCGCGGGCGAGCACCGCGTGGGAGATGCTCGCCGAGTGGTGGGGCCGGCCGTCGATGGTGAGGCCGTGGACGTAGGGCGTGTCCGCCGTGTCCCCTGAGCCGGCGGCGCCGGGGGCGCGGATCACGAGGTCGTGGCCGTTCTCCAGGTGCAGGGTCGCCTGGCGGAACAGCGGCGCGCATACCACGTAGCGCGGGCTGCCGACCGTGAGCGGGTACAGGCCGAGCGCCGCGAAGATGTACCAGGCGGACATCTCGCCGTTGTCCTCGTCGCCCGGGTAACCCTGGCCGAGCTCGCTGCCGAGGTAGAGGCGGCGCAGGACCTCGCGGACGGTGCGCTGCAGCTTGGCGGGCGCGCCGGCCAAGGCGTAGACGAACGGGATGTGGTGCGAGGGCTGGTTGGAGTGGCCGTACTGGCCCATTCGCACGTCGCGGGCTTCGGTCATTTCGTGGATGAGGCCGCCGTAGGAGCCGGGTTTGCGGCCGGTTTCGGGGGTGGTGAAGAACGTGTCGAGCTTGGCTTCGAGGCCGGCGGGGCCGCCGTGCAGCGCGGCGAGGCCGGGTCCGTCGTGGGGCACGGAGAACGCGGTGTTCCACGCGTTGGTCTCCACGAAGTCGCCGCCCCACGCTTCGGGGTCGTAGCCTCGTGCCGGGAAGTGGCGGCCGCCGTCGGGGGTGCGGCCCTGGAAGAACCCGATGCGCGGGTCGAAGTGGTGTACGTAGTGCTGGGCGCGCTGGCGCAGGTAGGCGGCGTTGTCGGCGCGGCGGCGCGCGCGGGGGCCTTCGCTTTCGCGGGCGAGCGCGTCGGCGAGGTTGGCGAGGCCGAAGTCGTTGAGGCAGCCTTCCAGCGCCCAGGACAGGCCTTCCTTCGTCGAGGTGGGGGTGTAGCCGAGGAACGGTGAGGTGTCGAGGCCTTTGCGGCCGACGCCGGCGCGCGGCGGGGCGACGGTCGCGTTTTTCAGGGCGGCGTCGTAGGCGGACTCGACGTCGAAGTTGCGCACGCCTTTGAGGTAGGCGTCGGCGAAGGCGACGTCGGAGCTGGTGCCGGTCATGAGGTCGGCGTAGCCGGGGGAGGACCAGCGGGCGATCCAGCCGCCTTCGCGGTACTGCTGCACGAAGCCGTCGATCATGCGGCCGCAGCGCTCGGGGGTGAGCAGCGCGTAGGCGGGCCAGGTGGTGCGGTAGGTGTCCCAGAAGCCGTTGTTGACATACAGCTCGCCGTCGACGATTTTCGCGCCGGTGCGCTTGCGGGTGCTGAACGCGCGGCCGCGGGCCACGGGGCTGGCGTGGCGGATGCCGTCGGGTGTGTTCTCGTGCGCGCGGTTCGGGTAGAGGTGGAGCCGGTAGAGGTTGGAGTAGAACGTGGTTAGCTCGTCCTCGCTCGCGCCTTCCAGCTCCACGCGGCCGAGCACGTCCTGCCACTTCTCCCGCGCGTGGTCGCGGACCTCGTCGAACGTGGTGCCGGCGGGGATCTCCAGCTCCAGGTTGCGCCGTGCCTGCGCGAGGCTGATCAGCGACGTCGCGATCCGCAGCGTCACCTCAGGCGCGGCGAACTCCAGGTGCCCGGCCACGCGGCGCCAGAACGGGCCGCGGCCCCCACCGGAGGCGGGCACGTCGGCCTGGGCGTAGACGAACATCCGCCGCGCGCCCGTGGACAGGCGGCTGCGCACCCACGTGTGCCCGGTGACGACTCCGGTCGACGGGTGCACCCGCAGGCCGCCGCGGTTGCGGGCGTTGTCGAAGACCACCCAGCCGGCGCCGTCGGGGAAGGTGAAGCGGAACATAGCCGCGTGGTCGGTGGGGGCGACCTCCGCCGTGACGCCGTTGCGGAACCGCACGCCATAGTGGTGTGGCCGGTCGGTCTCGTCGGCGTGGGCGAAGGTGAGCGCGCGGCGCCGGCGGTCGGTCTCGACGGGACCGGTGCCGGGCATGAGGTGGAAGGTGTGGCGGTCGCCCATCCATGGGCTCGGCTGGTGGCTCAGCGCGAACGCCTGCAGCGCCGGCTCGTTCGCCGCGGTGTTGTGCCGGTGGTAGGAGTAGAACCAGTCCAGCGACCGCGCGTCGGTGACGGGGGTCCAGAAGTTGAACCCGTGCGGCACGGCCGTGGCCGGGAACGTGTTGCCGCGCGAGAACCCGAAGCCGGAGTGCGAGCCACGGGTGGTGCGCACGTGGTCGACCGGGTCACCGGTGCGCGGGTGGTGCTCGCCGAGGCGCACGTCGTCGAGCCAGCCCTTGACGTCGCGTTCGCCCGGCGCGTCGGTGAGCAGCACGATCCGCCGGACCCGCCGCCCGGCGAACGCGCCCAGCGGCCGGCGCACGAGGTTCCACTGGTCGACCAGCAGCGTCTTCGCGTGGCCCTGCTCGGTGGCCGAGAAGCCGGCACGGCTGCCGTCGTCGAACTCCACGTCCAGCGCGACGAACGTGCTGCGGTAGGAGGGGACCTCCGCGTCCGACGCCGGGAAGACCACGTAGGACAGTGCACTGTGGGCGGTGACCTCGACGTCGGTCTCGAACAGCACCGTCCGCCCCACTCCGCTGTAGCGCAGCGCGCGCACGCCGGTGAACCCCACCCCCGGTTTCGCGGTGGGGGACCGGTCGGGCCCGCTGTCCACGCGGACACCGGAGGCGACCGGCTGCGGGTCACCCGCCTCGAACGATGAGAAGAACCCGGCCCTGGTCACGCGCACACGGTAGTCGCTGCGCCACGGGTCGGCCCGGCGTGGCCGGGCACCACTGATTCGGCGAATTGCCGGTCGACGTCTTCGAGTGCGCCGGATCAGGAATTCGAATTGACATTCCCGCTATTTTGTGGCGACCCGATTTCGCGAAGGCAGGCCACGAAATTCCTTTTCCGGCAACGGGATGGATGTCTCAATGCTCATCGGGCTATTTCCCGTTCGTGGACTTTTCGCGCGGCTATGGTCGGATTTCATGGAATGGATTTTTCACTCGGCCGAAGAGCTCGCGGCGGCCTTGCGGGCCGGCGAGGTCACCTCGGTGGAACTGACCGACGAGGCGATCTCCCGGATCGAACGGGACGACCCGGTACTCAACGCGATCTGCGTACCGGACTTCGACCGGGCGCGGGTCGCCGCGCACCGCGCCGACCAGGCACTGGCCCGCGGCGAGGACCGGCCCCTGCTCGGAATTCCGGTCACGGTCAAAGAGTCCTACGACATCGCCGGGCTGCCCACGACCTGGGGCCTGCCACAACACCGGGACCATGTGCCGGCCGAGGACGCGGTACAGGTGTCGCGGCTCAGGGCCGCCGGTGCGGTGGTGCTCGGAAAGACCAATGTGCCGCTGGGGCTGCGGGACGTGCAAACCTTCAACGAAATCCACGGCACCACCAACAACCCGTGGGCTCACGATCGCACGCCGGGTGGTTCCTCCGGCGGATCGGCGGCGGCACTGGCAGCCGGATTCGGCGCACTGTCCATCGGCTCCGACATCGCCGGTTCCCTGCGCACCCCCGCGCACTTCTGCGGCGTCTACGCACACAAGCCGACTCTCGGACTGGCGGCCGGCCGCGGCATGGTCGCGCCGTCCGCGCCGGCCCTGCCCGTCGACCTCGACCTCGCCGTCGTCGGACCGATGGCGCGCACCGCCCGCGACCTGGCGCTCCTGCTCGACGTCATGGCCGGACCCGATCCGCTGACGTTCGGTATGGCGCACACCTTGACGCTGCCGCCCGCCCGCCACGAGCGGCTCGGCGACTTCCGCGTCCTGGTCCTCGACGAGCATCCGCTCATCCCGACCGGGTCCGCGGTGCGGGCGGGCCTGAACCGGGTGACCGACGCGTTCGTCGACGGCGGCGCCCGCGTCGAACGGCACAGCCGCCTGCTGCCTGATCTGACCGAAGCCGCGATGATCTACACACAACTGCTGGTTTCGAGCTCCGTGGCCGGGCTTTCGGACGAGGCGTACGAGCAGCGGCTCGCAACGCGGCGTCGTGAAGAACAGAGCCTCGACGCGGCGCGGCTCCGCGGTCTGACCTCGACCCACCGCGAGTGGCTCGAGGCGGACAACCGGCGCGAACTCCACCGCCATCACTGGCGGCAGTTCTTCGCCGAGTTCGACGCCGTGGTGTGCCCGATCACGCCGACTCCCGCGTTCCCGCACGACCACAACCCCGATCTGCTGGAACGCCGGATCGACATCGACGGCGTCCGGTACCCGTACCTCGACCAGCTCGTCTGGGCCGGCCTGGCCACCATGCCCGGCCTGCCCGCCACGGCCATCCCCACGGGCCCGTCTCCGGAGGGCCTGCCGGTGGGGGTGCAGCTCATCGGCCCGATGTTCGAGGACCGCACCCCGCTGCGGCTGGCCGAACTGCTCGAAGCGAGGATCGGCGGCTTCCGGGCACCGAAGCAGGGCGGCCGCCCGGGCACGACGGCATGATCACCCACCGGCGAGCTCGCTGACCGGACCCGGGTAAGGGTGTGGCCCCGCAGGAAACCCTGCGGGGCCACACCGGCACCGGAACCGGACTACAGCTTCGCGCACTGCCCGGCGGCCGGGCCGCGGACGGTGTTGGCGAGGTCGTGGTCGGTCGGGGCGGGCGTGTTGCCCGTGCAGGCCAGCGGCCCGCCCACGGTGCTGCTGGTCAGCACCGGCCCGTGGTTGCCCGTGAAGGTCGCCGGGCCGCCGATGTCGGTCAGCTCGACCGAGACGGACCCGGTCGTGCCGGTGATCGCCACCGGGCCCGACACCTTCGTGCGGTTCAGCACGACCTGGCCCGCACCCGTCGCCGCGAGCGGACCCGAGATCGACCCGCCCCGCACCACCAGCGACGCGCCGGAGGACACGGTCACCGGACCCGACACCGTGGCGCCGTCGAGGCACACCGTGCCGCTCGACACCGTCAGCGGCCCCTTCTGCGCGCCCGTCAACGTCTTCGTGCACGACGCGTCCGGCCGGCCCAGCAGCTCGAACTCCGCCAGCGACGCCGGACCACCGGTGCTGTCGGTCACCGTGAGCCGGTAGTAGGCGTAGTGCGCCGGATTGGCCACCGCGAACGCCCGCGTCTGCTGCCGCCACGGGAACGTCTGACCGGTCTGCTGGTCGGCGACCGCCCACGTCTTCCCGTCGTAGGAACCCTCGAGCTGCCAGCTCTTCGGGTCACCCGCGCCCTTCGGCGAGGTCAGCGTGTAGTGCGTGACCGCCTCGTCCGTCGAGTTCAGCTGATACGTCACCGCGCCGGTCACCTTCGCCTCGGTGCGCGAGGAGTTGTCGATCAGCGCCGCCGCGCTCGAACCGTGCGAAGTGGACAGCGTGCCCTTGCCGGCGCCGGTCTCGTCGTGCAGCGGCGTCGGCACCGCGTCGCCCGTGGTGATCGACTTCGGCGCGTCGTTCGCACCCGAGCCCCAGGCCGAGGGGTTCGGGCCCATGTCGAAGTCGAGCGTCGCCCCGTGGGAGAGCACGTCCTGCGGCAGCGACGTCGACGTCCAGGCCTTGCCGTTGATCTTCAGGCCCTGCACGTAGACGTTCTTCGCCGAGTTCTTCGGCGCGTTGATCACCACGTCACCACCCGGCAGGTGCAGCGTCGCCTTGGTGAACAGCGGTGACCCGATCGCGTAGTCCGGGCTGCCCATCTGCAACGGGTAGAAACCCAGCGCGCCGAACACGTACCACGCGGACATCTCGCCGTTGTCCTCGTCGCCCGCGTAACCCTGGCCCAGCTCGCTGCCCGAGTACAGCCGCGAGAGCGCCTCACGCACCTTGGCCTGCGTCTTCGACGGCTGACCCGCGTAGTCGTACATGTAGAGCAGGTGGTGCGACGGCTGGTTCGAGCCCCCGTACTGGCCCATCCGCACGTCCCGCGCCTCGCGCATCTCGTGGATCACCGTGCCGTAGGACCCGGTCATCGTCGCGGTCTCCTGGTCGGCGAAGAACGCGTCGAGCTTCTGCGCCAGCTTGTCCTTCCCGCCGTAGAGGTTCGCCAGGCCCTGGCCGTCCTGCGGCACGGTGAACGCCATGCCCCAGCCGTCGGTCTCCGTGTAGTCGCCGCCCCACGCGCGCGGGTCGTACTGCGCCGCGGTCTTGGTGAACTTGCCGTTCGCGTCCTTGCCCTGGAAGAACCCGAGGCTCGGGTCGAACAGGTTCACGTACTGCTGCGCGCGGCTGGTGAAGTACTGGTAGTTCTCCAGGTACTCCGCCTTGCGCGGGTCGCTCGCCGGCGCTTCGTCGTAGAGCTTCTTCGACAGGTTCGCGATGCCGAAGTCGTTCACGTAGCCCTCGATCGCCCACGAGAAGCCCTCGCTGGCGGTGTTGGGCGTGTAGCCGAGGAAGATCGACTGGTCGAGTCCCTTGCGGCCCACCGCCGAGTTCGGCGGCGTCACCGTGGCGTTCTTCAGCGCCGCGTCGTAGGCCGACTTCACGTCGAAGTTCGTCACGCCCTTGAGGTAGGCGTCGGCGAACGCGACGTCGGAGCTCGTGCCCGTCATCAGGTCCGCGTAACCGGGGGAGGACCAGCGCGCGATCCAGCCCGAGTCGCGGTACTGCTGCACGAACCCGTCGACCATCTTCCCGGCCATGTCGGGCGTGAGCAGCGAATACGCCGGCCACGTGGTGCGGTAGGTGTCCCAGAACCCGTTGTTGACGTAGATCTGGCCGTCGACGATCTTCGACCCGGTCTGCGTCGCGGTGTCCGCGCCCGCCTTGGCGGCCACCGGGCTGGCGTACTTGTAGGCCGGGGCCTGCGGCGTCCCGGTGTTCTCGAACGCCTCGTTCGGGTAGAGGAACAGCCGGTAGAGGTTCGAGTACAGCGTCTCCAGCTGGTCCTTCGACGCGCCCTGCACCTCGATCACCCGCAGCTGCTTGTCCCACGCCTGCTGCGCCGCGTCCCGCACGGAGTCGAACGTGGCCGTCGGCGCGATCTCCTGCTCGAGGTTCTTCTTCGCCTGCTCCACGCTGATCAGCGACGTCGCGATCCGCATCGTCACCGTCTTGTCCGCGCCCGCGGCGAACCGCAGGTAGCCCGTGACGTTGTCGCGGCCCTGGCCGGTCAGCTTCGCCCCGGCGCTCACCGGCTTGTCGAAGCTCGCGTAGACGAACATCCGCCCCGCACCCGCCGACAGCCCGCTCTTCGCGTCCGAGTACCCGGTCAGCGTGCCCGCGGCCGGGTCGAGCGTGAGCCCGCCGGAGTTGTTGACGTTGTCGAAGATCAGGCTCGAGTCGTTGCCCGGGAAGGAGAACCGCATGACCGCTGCGTGGTCGGTCGGCGCGATCTCCGCCTTGATCCCGTTGTCGAACGTCACGCCGTAGTAGTGCGCCCGCGCGACCTCGTTGTCGTGGGAGAACGCCAGCGCCCGCGCGTCGCGGTTCGCGTCCGGCACCCCGGCCGCCGCCGACGGCATCACCTGGAAACTCTGCCGGTCACCCATCCACGGGCTCGGCTCGTGGCTCGCCGAGAACGCCTGCAGCTGCGGCCGGTTGTCCGCGTTGTTCTGCGTCGAGTAGTTGTACAGCCAGCTGTCCGAACCCGCGTCCGTGACCGGTGTCCAGAAGTTGAACCCGTGCGGCACCGCCGTGGCCGGGAAGTTGTTGCCCCGCGAGAACGTGCCGTTGGCCATCGTGCCGCGCGTGGTCAGCACGTTGTCGCTCGGCCGCTGGCTCACCGGCTGCGTCGGGGTCGCCGAGATCTTCACGTCGTCGAGCCAGCCCTGGAACGCGCCCGGCCCGTTCGGGTTGTCGTAGCCCACGAGGATCCGGTCGATCGTCTTGCCCGCCGCGACCGTCCCGACCGCCGAACGCACCAGGTTCCACTGGTTCGCGTAGAGGATCTTGCTCGCACCCTGGCCCTGCGGCGTGAGCGGGAACCCGTACTGGTCCGTCGCCCCCAGCCCCGACAGATACGTGCCGTCGGTGAACGCCAGGTCGATCGCGACGTTCGTGCTCGGGTACTTCAGGTCGTTGCCCGTGAGCTGCGGCTGCACCTTGTAGGACAGCTCGGTGGTCGGGACCACCGGCAGGTTCACGCCGAACACCTTGTTGTAGGAGTACCCGTGCCCGGCCGCGGTCTGCGTGCCGGCGTAGCGGAACGCCTTCTTGCCCGTGAAGCCCACGCGGTTCTTGTTCGTGTAGCCGCTGGTGGGCCCGGAGTCGACGAAGCTGCGCATGTTCGGCAACGGCGGCGGCGGGGCGTCGTCGTTGGCCAGCAGCAGCTCCGACATCTGCAGGATGTCGTCACCGTGGTTGCGGGTCACGTCGAGGCGGTAGTAGCGGTACGCCGCGCTCGGCGCCGCCAGCTTGTACTGGTGTTCCTGGAACCGCGCGTCGAACGACTGGCCCGACTGCTTGTCCAGGTCCGTCCACTGCTGCGCGTCGTTCGACCCCTGCAGCGTCCAGTCCTGCGGATCACGGCCGGGGAAGTCGTTGGCCGAGGTGAGCGCGTAGTGCGTGATCGCCACCGGCTCCGACAACGTCAGCTGCGCCCACGCCGTGGGCTCCCACGAAAGCCACTTCGTGTCCGTCGCGCCGTCGGCCAGGTTTGCCGAGACCTCACCACCGTCGGTGTTCTCGCTGCTCGCGCTCGCCTCGGTCACCTTGCCCCGGATGTCACCCGGGATCGTGGCCCCGTTCGCGCCGTTGACCCCCGAGGTCCGCGGCTGCCCCGCGGCATCGGTGTCAACGGTGTCCTGCCACGTCGGCTGCGGATCGGACGGCTCGAACGAGGACGAGAAATCCGGCGGAGGGGCGTCCGCCTCGGCGGTCGAGGTCGCCGGCACGGCGACCAATCCGGCCGCCGCCACGACCGCGACCAGCGCGGCGCGGACGGGTCTGGCGCTTCGGGGCATCGTTGCTCCCAGCTTGTCGGGGCGGGTCGGGCGCGCGCCCGCGCGGGAACCCTCCCGGCGGCGGCGCTACGGAAGGGAAACCCGTGTGTGACATCGATGTCAAGATCCGGCGGGCAAACCTGGCCGGAAACGGACAAGGCCGGACGTAGCCGCTGGCGCATCCGGCCTTGCGGCGCCGCCGGGGAGCGGTGCGCGGCCGGGTGGCGCTCCGGCCGCCGGCGCGTCAGAACCCGCGGAGCACCCCGTCTTCGTCCGCCGACGACGTGAACTCCTCCCAGTCCATGTTGGCCAGCGAGATGTTGTTCTCGATCGACCACAGGCGCTCCGCGATCACCCGCAGCCGCCCGTTCTCGTGCGGGCTCACCCGCACCACCAGCAACGGCAGCTCCGCCGACGCGAGCGCCGTGCGGTCCGCCAGGATTAGCAGCGCCCACTCCGGCGCCAGCGCGACCAGCTGGTCCGCGGTCGCGTCGCGGTACGCCGGGTCGTCGACCACGTGCAGATTCGGCAGGAAATCCTCTTCGGTCGGGGTCGTCACGGCGGTGCGGACCGCGTCCCACCCCGCCGGGTCGGCGAAGTCCGTGCGGATCAGCAGGCTGGTCTGGAGGTCGGGCAGTCGGTCCATGGTGATCAGTGAACCGCAGCCGCGCAGCCGAGCCGGCACCGTGGTCGGGCCGGATGCGCCACCCGGACTCACACCAGGGTGCGCGGCCGGGTGGCGCATCCGGAAATCCCGCACGCCGGATGCCCGCCGCCGGTATAAGGGGAGCATGCCCCCTGAAGCGATGGACCAGGCGGCGGCCGACGACGCCGCGCGTCGCCGTGCCGAGGCCGCGCTGGCCGAAGGCGACCCGACGGGGTGGTTCGAACCCCTCTACGCCGCGGCCGAAGCGGGGCAGGCCGTCGTGCCGTGGTACCGGGGCGAACCGGGTCCCGAGCTCGCGGCCTGGACGGCGGCGAACCCCGGCGAGGGACGCAGCGCGCTGGTCGTCGGCTGCGGCTTGGGCGACGACGCGGAACTGCTCGCCGACTCCGGCTACCGGACCTCGGCCTTCGACGTCTCACCCAGCGCGATCAAGGCCGTGCTCAACCGCTTCCCCGACACGCGCGTCTCCTACCGCACCGCCGACCTGCTCGACCCGCCCGCCGAATGGCACCACGCCTTCGACGTCGTCGTCGAGATCCTCACTGTGCAGTCCATGCCGAAGTCCGTGCGCGACGCGGCGATCGAGTCCGTGGCCGGTTTCCTCGCCCCCGGCGGCACGCTCGTGGTCGGCGCGTTCGCCGAGGAGAGCATCGACCTCGCGATCTGGGCCGGCCCGCCCTGGCCGCTCAACCGCGCCGAACTCGACTCCTTCGCCCGCGACGGCGTCAAACCGGTCTCCGTCGACCGCGTCCGCGACGGCAACCGCTGGTGGGCCACCTTCACCAGGCAGGCGTGAGATGAACCCGACCCTCGAACGCTGGTTCACCGAGCACGTTCCGGGCGTGCGTCCGGCCGACGTGCTGACCGCGCTGCTCATGGCGACCCAGCTCGGCCACGAAGTGCCGGAAGACGTGCTGGACGCGTGGGGCCGCGAGGTCGTGACCAGCCGCCGTGTCATCGACCAGTCCGAACCCGAGTTCATCAACCAGGCCCGCCGGCACGGCTGGTCCTGGGAACGCATCGCCGAACGCCTCGGCCTGCCCAGCGCCGAAGCCGCCGAACACCGCCAAGCCGTGCTCGAAGGGGAGCTCGACCGCACACACCCGCAGAACCTGCCTGGTGCCTGGCGCGCCTAGCGTTACGGTCCGTCTGTGCTCTCGTTTTGTGACTCTCCGTACATCAAGCCGCCACAATCGAGTCTTCTTACGCACTGACAGTGAATTCCGCGGCCATCCGTGACGCATGATCGAGCGAGACCCCTCGATCAACCCACCTGAGCCCCCGGGCTCGGGCGAAAGGTGCGCGGCACCCGTGTCCCACGTCCTCACCCGGCCCGAGCGTCGGCTCCTCCACAGCCGGTTCGCGGCACCCTTCGTCGCGGCGGCCCCGGACCCGATCCGGCCCTACCTGCGGCTCATGCGCGTCCAGGCCCCGATCGGAACCTGGCTCTGGCTGCTGCCCGGCAGGTGGACGCTGGCGCTCTCGCCACTCGAGGGCTGGGCACTGGTCGGGGACCTCGTGCTCTTCGGCCTCTCCGCGATCGCGATGCGCGCGTCGATCTGCACGGTCAACGACCTCGTCGACCGCGACATCGACGCCCAGGTCGAGCGCACCAAATCCCGCCCGCTGCCCTCGGGTGAGGTCAGCGTCGCCGCGGCGCTCGTGTTCGCCGCCGTCCAGCTGGTCATCACGCCGGCACTGCTCATCCCCACCGGGTGGCCCGCCGCGCTGGCCAGCTTCCCGCTTTTCGTCGTCTGCCCGTATGTCAAGCGCGGCACCAGCGTCCCGCAGGTGTGGCTGGGAATCACGACGGTCAACACCCTCACGATGAGCGTCCTGGCCCTGATGCGGGACCCGGAGCAGGCCCGCAAGCTCGCGACCGAACCGGAGGCGGTGCCGCGCGCGGTCGAGGAGCTGCTGCGCTACACCGCCGTGATCCACTTCGGGATGCGGCGCGTCGCCACCGAGGACCTGGACATCGCCGGCACCGTCATCCGCGCCGGCGAAGGCGTGATCTGCCCGCTGCAGTCCGCCAACCGCGACGAGACGGCCTTCCCCGACCCCGACGTGCTCGACCGGACCCGCGACGCCCGCAAGCACGTCGCGTTCGGGTTCGGGATCCACCAGTGCGTCGGCCAGCCGCTGGCCCGCGCTGAGCTGCGCGTGGCCCTGCCCGAGCTCTTCCGCCGGTTCCCCGACCTGCGCACCACCGTGCCGATGGACCGGATCGCTTTCCGCGACCGCGCGATCGTCTACGGCCCGGTGCGACTGCCGGTCACCGGCACCGCTCGGAGGTAGGGCGCGGCTAACAGGACTCCAGGAACCGCTTCAGCACCCGCGTCCCGAACCGCAGCCCTTCCACCGGCACCCGCTCGTCGACGCCGTGCGCCATCGCGCGGTACGGGAAACCTTCGGGCAGCGACAGGGGAGCGAAGCCGTAACACGCCATGCCCAGCTTGGAAAACGCCTTCGCGTCCGTGCCGCCACCCAGGCAGTACGGCACCACCACGGCGTCGGGATCCTCACCACGCAGCGCGGCGGCCATGGCGTCGAACCACGGCGAGTCCACCGGCGCCTGCACGGGCGGCTGGTGCGCCACGAACTCCCGCGTCACCCCGGGACCCAGCAGCGAGTCGAAGACCTCGAACAGCTCGTCCTCCGCGTCCGGCAGCACCCGCACGTCGACCTGGGCCGTCGCGGTCGACGGGATGACGTTCACCTTGTAGCCGGCGGACAGCATCGTCGGCGTGGTGCTGTTGCGGACGGTCGGCACGACCAGCGAACCCGCCGGACCCAGCCGCGTCACCGTCGCGTCCACCGCGGCACCCGAAGAAAGGTCGACCGGCACGCCCAACGCCGCACCCGTGCGGTCCAGGAACGCCCGCACGGTCGGGGTCAGCCGCACCGGCCAGCGGTGCCCGGCGATCCGGTGCAACGCGTCGGCGAGCATGGTCACGGCGTTCTCGTCGTTGGGCCGCGAACCGTGCCCCGCCCGGCCGCGCGCCGTGAGCTTCAGGTGCGCGGTGCCGCGCTCGGCTGTCCCGACCGGGTACAGCCGCACGGTCCGCCCGTCGGCCGCCGGCACGTGGTAGCTGTAGCCACCCGACTCGCTGATCGCCGCGACGCAACCCTCGAACAGCTCCGGGTGCCGCTCGACGAGCCAATGCGCCCCGAAGTCGCCCTTGTCCTCCTCGTCCGCCACGAACGCCAGCACCAGATCCCGGCGCGGCCGCAGCCCCGACGCGACGGCGGACAGCACCATCGCGCAGAAGTCCTTCATGTCCACCGCGCCCCGGCCCCACAGGAACCCGTCGCGCACCTCACCGGAAAACGGCGGCACCGACCAGTCCGCCGCGTCCGCCGGCACCACGTCCAGGTGCCCCTGCACCAGCAGCGCCGGCAACGCCGGATCGGCACCCGGGATCCGCGCGATCACGTTCGCCCGCCGCGGCGCCGACTCCACGATCTTCGCCGGAACCCCGTGCCGCCCCAGGAATTCCGCGACGTACTCCGCCGCCTCCCGCTCGCCCTCGGAGTCCCCGCCACCGCGGTTGGTCGTGTCGAACCGGATCAAGTCGGCACACAGCCCGACGGGATCAGCCAGGTCAGCCATAAATACCCTGCACCGCCCCCGCCGCGATGGCCGTGACCACCTTGAACGCCTTCATCGCCTCGGTCATGCTCGGCGCGTCGAACCCCACGCGGCGCGTGCCGATCTGCTCCACCGTCGGGATCACCGCCGTCGCCTGCGCCAGGTGGCTCGCGTCGAACTCCACCTCGATCCGGTGCCGCCCCGGCAGCCGCTCCACCTGCCCGGCCCGCACGCACGAGTCCAGCGCCGCCGCGGTCAGCAGCTCCGCCGTGCGCGCCGGCGGCAGGCAGATCGCCGCGTACCGGCTCACACATTCCTTCACCGGCACCAGCTCCGCCTCCGGAGCGTAGTCACGGGCGTCTTCGCACGCCTGGTCGTCACCGCTGACCAGCAGCACCGGCACGCCGTACTCCGCGGCCAGCGCCGCGTTGAGCCGGCCCTCGCTCGCGGGCACGTCGTCCAGCCACACCCCGGTGATCTGGTTCTCCAGGTACGTGTGCGACAGCACCCCGTCGAACCCGGCGCCCGCGTGGTAACCGAGGAACACCACACCGTCCACACCGGAATCGATGCCCTGCATCATCGACAACGGCTTGTGGCGGCCCGTGAGCATCCGCGCCCGCGGATCGAGCTCCTCCAGCAACAGGTTCCGCTGCGACGAATGCGCCTCGTTCACCAGGACGTCGGACGCGCCGGCCTCGAACAACCCCGCCAGCACCGCGTTGACGTCGCCGGTGAACAACCGCCGGAACCGCTGCCAGGGCTCGGTGCCGGGCACGACGTCGTCGGTCCACGTGACGCCCGTGGCGCCCTCCATGTCCGCCGAGACCATGATCCGCATGCGGGCACTCTAGTCATCCTACGTCCGGCCCGCGGCGGAACACCCGAGGTCACGCACGGTGACGACACCCCGCACATAACGATCGGACACGCACAGTTGTCGGAACATATTGCGCCCTTCCCTCGGTATGTGGTTACTTTTCGGCTCTGGGGCTAGACGATGGGGTGGTCTTCAAGTGCGGATCAAGCACGTTCGGCGCGGGGTGAACCGCGCCATCGCGGTTCTGGCCGCGGGAACCATGGCGATTCTGCCGCTGGCGGGCACCGCCGCGGCGCAGCAGCCGGCGCAGCCGAAGGTGCTGCGGGTGGCGCTCACGACCGGGATCGACCACCTGAACCCGTTCACGGCGTCGCTCGCGGCGTCGACGCAGGTCGGCCGATTCATCTACGAGTTCCTCACCATCCCGAGCGCGGACAAGGCCGAAGCCTCGCCCGCGCTCGCGGAGTCGTGGACGACCTCGCCCGACAAGCTCACCTGGACGTTCAAGATCCGCCAGGGCGTGAAGTGGTCCGACGGGCAGCCCGTCACCGCCAAGGACGCGGCGTACACGTTCAACCGCATGCTCACCGACGAGACCGCGCGCACCGCGAACGGCAACTACGTCACCAACTTCCAGAGCGTCGCCGCGCCGGACGACACGACACTCGTCATCAAGACCAAGGCCGTGCAGGCCACCATGGACCTGCTCGACGTGCCGATCGTGCCCGAGCACATCTGGGCGCAGATCAAGGACCTCAACGACCCGAAGACCGACGACCTGTCTGTGGTCGGCGTCAGTGACGGGCCGTACCAGCTCACCGAGTACAAGCAGAACGAGTACGTGAAGTTCACGGCCAACACCGCCTACTGGCGCGGCGCGCCCAAGGTCGACGAACTGCAGCTGCTCGTGTTCAAGGACGTCGAAGCCGCCGTCAACGCCCTCAAACAGGGCGAGGTCGACGTGATCAACCGGCTCACCCCGACCCAGTTCGACGCCCTCAAGGGCCAGCCGAACATCGCCACCAACCAGGCACCCGGGCGCCGCTACAACGAGATCAACATCAACTTCGGCGTCGAAGACGTGAACAACAAGCCCATCGGCAACGGTAACCCCGTGCTGAAGGACCTCGCTCTGCGCCAGGCCATCGCGCAGAGCATCGACACCAAGACCATCGTGGACAAAGTCATGGGCGGCTACGGCCAGCTCGGCGGCGGTGTCATCCCGCCGATCTACTCCGCCTACCACTGGGATCCCGCACCGGCCGAGGCCCGCAAGTTCGACCTCGCCGCCGCCAACAAGACCCTCGACGACGCCGGCTACCTCAAGGGCAACGACGGCATCCGCGTCGCCCCCGGTGGCGCGCGCCTCGAGCTGCGCCTGACCGGCCACGCCAACCGCGCGTTCGACCAGCGCACCGCGCAGTACGTCGCCGGCTGGCTGCAGCAGATCGGCATCTCGGTCAAGCAGGAACTCGTCTCCGACGAGGAGCTCAACGACCGCACCACCGCCGGCAACTACGACCTCGCGATCTCCGGCTACGCCACCAACCCCGACCCGGACTACGCGCTCGCGCTGCACACCTGCGCCGCGCGGCCCAACACCGAGGGCAAGGGCGCCACCACCGACACGTTCTTCTGCGACCCGGCCTACGACGGGTTCTACAAGCAGCAGCTCACCGACACCGACCCCGTCACCCGCGCCGGCTACGTCAAGCAGGCCCAGGCCCGCCTCTACAGCCAGGCCGTGAACGTGGTCCTCGACTACGACAACTCGCTCGAGGCCTACCGATCCGACAAGTTCTCCGGCTTCCAGACCCAGCCGCAGCCCCAGGGTTCGATCCTGGAGCAGACCGGCTACTGGGGCGTCTACGGCGCCGTCCCCGCGGGCACGCAGACCGCGGCCGCCGACGCCGGCGGCTCGAACACCGTGCTGTGGATCGTGCTCGGTGTCGTCGTGGTCGTCGTCCTCGTCGGCGGCGGGATCATGATCGGCCGGCGCGGCAAAGCCGCGGACGACCGGGAGTAGCACCTCTTGACGCAGTCACTCATCACCGACCAGGCCGCGGTTCTCGTCGACCCCGACGAGAACCGCGGCGGGACCGGGACCACCCGGTTCGTCCTCACCAAGATCGCCGAAGCCCTCGCCAGCATCCTCCTGGTGATCGTGCTCGGGTTCCTGCTGTTCCGGCTCCTGCCCGGCGACCCCGTCGCGTTCATGGTCCGCGAACGGCCCACCGACCCCGCCCAGATCGCCGAGCTGCGCGAACGCCTCGGCATCGACAAGCCCGTGCTCACCCAGTTCTGGGACTACTTCACCGGCCTGTTCCGCGGCGACTTCGGCGAGTCCTACATCGAACGCCGGCCCGTGCTCGACATGATCGGCGAGCGCCTCTGGCCCACCGTGCTCCTCGTCGGCAGCGCCACCGTGCTCGCCGTCGCGATCGGCCTGTGGCTCGGCATCCGCGCCGCGTGGAAGCGCAACAGCTTCTTCGACCGCGCCCAGACCGGCATCGCGCTCACCCTGTGGTCGGTCCCGCAGTTCTGGCTCGGCCTGCTGCTGCTCGTCGCCACCGGCGGCCTGTTCCCCAGCCGCGGCATGCACTCACCCGACGCCGCGCCTGGTGTCCTCCCGCAGACGCTGGACGTGCTGCACCACCTGGTCCTGCCGTGCGTGACCCTGCTCGTGGTCTTCTACGCGCAGTACATGCTGGTGATGCGCTCGTCGCTGCTGGGGGAGATGGACGCCGACTACCTCACCACCGCCCGCGCCAAAGGCCTGCGCGACGACCTCGTGCGCCGCCGCCACGCCGTGCCCAACGCGCTGCTGCCCACCGTGACCCTGGTGTTCATGCAGTTCGGCATGGTCGTCTCCGGCGCCGTCACCGTCGAGGCCGTGTTTTCCTGGCCCGGCCTCGGCCAGCTGACCTACGACGCCATCCACGGCCCCGATCTGCCCGTGCTGCAAGGCGTGCTCGTGGTCCTCGCGAGCGCGGTGGTCCTGATGAACCTGTTCGCGGAACTGCTCTACCGCGTACTCGACCCGAGGGTGCGCACCGCATGACCGCCTCCGCCTCCGCTCCCGCCGAAACACCGCGCGCCATCGCCTGGCGCCGTCGCCGCGCCGCGGTCGCCCGCACCTGGCACGAGTTCGCCACGCAGAAGGGAGCGCTCGCCGGGTTCTGCCTCCTCGCGCTCACGGTCGTCGTCGCGATCCTGCTGCCGCTGATCAGCGACTCCGACGGCCTCGACGTCACCAAGGCCACCGGCCGGCCGCTGAGCCCGCCCGACGGGCAGTTCTGGCTCGGCACCGACATCGACGGCCGCTCCGTGCTGCTCATGACGATCTGGGGCACCCGCCTCTCCCTGCTCGTCGGGTTCTCCGCGACCGTCCTCAGTGTCCTGATCGGCACGATCGTCGGCATCGCCGCCGCCCACTTCGGCGGCTGGATCTCAGCGATCCTGCTGCGGTTCACCGACTTTTTCCTGGTGCTGCCGTCGCTGATCCTCGCGATCGCGCTCTCGGCCGTGCTGCCCCAGGGCACCCGCACGATCATCCTCGCCATCGGCCTCACCGCCTGGCCCAGCACCGCCCGGCTCGTGCGGGCCCAGACCCTCACCATCGAAAGCCGCCCCTACATCGAACGCTCCCGCGCACTCGGCGGCGGCCACCTGCACGTGATCGGCCGCCACGTGCTGCCCGGCGTGCTGCCGCTCGTGCTCGCCAACACCACCCTCGTCGTCGGCAACGCCGTGATCGCCGACGCGACCCTGGCGTTCCTCGGTGTCGGCGACCCCAACGCGATCTCCTGGGGCGCCATGCTCGAGACCGCGCTCAACAGCGGAGCCGTGACCCGGGGCGCCTGGTGGAACCTCCTGCCACCCGGCATCGCGATCGTGCTCGTCGTGCTGTTCTTCACCCTGGTCGGCCGCGGGCTGGAGACGGTGCTGAACCCGAGGCTCAAAGGACAACGCTCGTGACCGCCCTGCTCGAACTCAAGAACCTCGGCGTCACCTACCGCACCGGCGGCGGCGAAGTCCCCGCTGTCCGCGGCGTCGACCTGCGCCTCGAAGCCGGCGGCACGCTCGGCGTGGCGGGGGAGTCCGGCTCGGGCAAGTCCACCGTCGCCATGAGCGTGCTTCGCCTGCTGCCCCGCAGCGCCACGGTGACCGGCGAGATCCTGCTCGACGGCGAAGACGTCACCACCATGCGCTGGGCCCGCCTGCGCGCCGTCCGCTGGGCCGAGGCGTCGGTCGTGTTCCAGGGCGCCATGCACGCGCTGAACCCCGTGCGCCGCATCGGCGAGCAGATCGCCGAACCCCTGCGCCTGCACCCGCCCGAGACCGGGGCGCTGAGCGAAACGCAGGTGAAAACCCGGGTCGCCGAACTCCTCGAACAAGTCGACCTGCCGCCCTCGCGCGCCGGCGCCTACCCCCACGAGCTGTCCGGCGGGCAGAAGCAGCGCGTGATGATCGCGATGGCGCTGGCCTGCTCACCGCGCCTGGTCATCGCCGACGAGCCGACCACCGCGCTCGACGTGATCGTGCAGGCCCAGGTACTGGCCCTGCTGTCGAAGCTCGTGGCCGAACAGGACATCGGGCTCGTCATGATCAGCCACGACCTGTCCGTGCTCGCCGCCACCTGCGACCGCATCGCCGTGATGTACGACGGGCAGCTCGTCGAGGAACGTCCCAGCGCCGAGCTCATGGCCGACCCGCACCACGAACACAGCCGTGCGCTCGCCGCCGCGTTCCCCACCGTCGGCGACCCCGTGTCCCGCTTCGCCCCGGCCACCGGCACGCCCCTCCCGCCGGAACCCGAGCACCGCGCCGGGCCCGGCGACACCCCGCTGCTCGAAGCCGAGAACCTCCACGTGAGCTTCCGCGACCGCACCGGCAAGCGCATCCACGCCGTCAACGGCGTCGACCTCGCCGTGCGCCGCGACGAGATCGTGGCCCTGGTCGGCCAGTCCGGCTCCGGCAAAACCACCCTCGCCCGCACGCTGCTCGGCCTGCAGAAAGCCGACTCCGGCGCGATCCGCCACGCCGGCAAACCCCTCCCCGCCGGCGGCGCCGCGCTGCGCGCCTACCGGCGCAAGGTCCAGCTCGTGCTGCAAGACCCCACCAGCGCGCTCAACCCCGCCCACACCGTCTACGAAGCCGTCGCGGAAGGCCCTCGCATCCACGGCCTGCCCGCCGAACGCGACACCGTGCTCAACGCCCTCGAAGCGGCGGAGCTGCGGCCCCCGGAGAAGTTCCTCGACCGCCTGCCCCACGAGCTCTCCGGCGGCCAGCGCCAGCGCGTGGTCATCGCCGGCGCGCTGGTGCTCGAACCCGCCGTGCTCGTGGCCGACGAACCCGTCGCCTCGCTCGACGCGTCCGTGCGCGGCGAAATCCTCGCCCTCCTGCTGCGGCTGCGCCGCGAGCTCGGCCTCGCCGGGCTCGTGATCACCCACGACCTGGGCCTGGCCTGGAACATCGCCGACCGCGTCGCCGTCATGTACCGGGGCGAGCTCGTCGAAACGGGCACCGTCGAACAGGTCCTGCTCGACCCCCAGCACGAGTACACCCGATCCCTGCTGGCCGCCCTGCCCGGCGGCACGGCCCAGCGCGCGACCACCGGCAGCTGAGCGTTCCGGGCCACCTCCGGAAAACCGACCCCAACCACCCACGGGCGGAAGATTCACCCGGACCGCGCGCCGGCCGCCCGAACAGGTGCGCGAAACCGCATCGGAGCGGGAGCCCGTGCGGTGAGGCGAAGATTCACCCGGTAATCTCCTGGATCGAAATGGCGACCACCACCGACTCCGCGCAGCCGTCCGCGATCAGCGCCCCGGACGCGCGATTCCTCACGCCCTCGCGGTTCCCGTACCGCACGATCGCGATGGGCACCATCGGAACCACGCTGCTCATGCTCGCCGCGCTCGGCGCCGGCGGGATCCTGATCCGCGACCCCGTCCTCGGCCACGGGCCCCTCTCGTGGATCCGCTACGGCCACGGCCGCGCGCTCGCCAACGCACTGCTCTACCTCGGCTTCGCCCTCGTCGTCTGGGCCTGGGTCCGCCTCGGCCGCTACGTGCTCGCCGGCCGCATCGGCAGCAAGCCCATCCTCGTCGCCGCCCTGTGCTGGATGGCGCCCCTGCTCGTGTCGCCGCCGCTGTTCACCCGCGACGTCTTCTCCTACCTCGGCCAGGGCGCGCAGCTGCTCTACGGGCTCGACCCGTACGCCAACGGCCCCGCCGAGCTCGACGTGCTCCCCAACGTGGTGCAGAACGTCCACCCGCTCTGGCAGACCACACCCGCCCCGTACGGGCCGCTGTTCCTGCTCATCTCCAAGGGCATCGTGTCCATCACGCAGGACAACATGATCGCCGGCGTGATCCTCACCCGCGTCGTGCTGCTCGTCGGCCTCGGCATGACCCTGTGGGCGCTCCCGCGGCTCGTGAAGCACCTCGGCGGCAAGCTCCCCGTGGCGCTGTGGCTCGCGGTCGCCAGCCCGATGATGGTCATCCACCTCTTCGGCGGCCCGCACAACGACCTCATGATGCTCGGCTTCCTCACTACCGGCGTCCTCGCCGCACTCGAGCGCAAGTACATCGTCGCCGTCGTGCTCGTCACCGTCGGCATGCTGATCAAACCGACCGCCGCCGTCGCCCTGCCCTTCCTCGTGTGGATGTGGGCCGCGAACATGACCGGCGAGTCGAAGGTCAAGAACTTCTTCAAGGCCGGCGCCGCGTCCGTCGGGCTCTTCCTGCCCGTGTTCGTCGCCGGCACCTGGGTCTCGCTGGGCTCGCTCAACCTCGGCTGGTGGTCGGGCCTCGCGGCGCCCCAGCTCATCGCCAACTGGCTCAACTTCCCGACCGGCATCGGCGAAGCCGTGTACAACCTCGTGCACCTCGTCGCCAACGTCCAGTCGTCGCCGTTCGTCACCGTCGCGCGCGCGATCGCCATGCTCGGCCTCGCGGCCTTCGGCATCCGCCAGTGGTGGCTCGCCCGCGAAGGCGGCGCCAAAGCCGTCTACCGCGCCGCGATCACCCTGCTCGCCGTCGCGATCCTCATGCCGCCGACCCTGCCCTGGTACCTCACCTGGGGTTTCGTGCTCATCTCCGCGTTCCCGTGGGAACGCCGCAACCTCTCCGCCGTGGTCGCCGTGTCGGTCTTCGTGACCCTCGTGTACTACCCGACGGGCGAACAGGCGCTGTACGACTGGTGGTTCATCGCGATCGTCGTGGTCGTGAGCCTCTACGCGGCGGCTTCCCTGCTGCGCCCGGACCCGCTGGGCCTCATCTCGGCGTGGCGGCGACCGCGGGAAGACAAGTTCCTCCCCGCGGCGCCTGCCGCTCCCGCCGCTTCCCAGGACTAAGGCCGCGCCAGCGCCTCGGCGAACACCGGGGCGACCTTTTTCAACACGGACTGGCCCGCCCTGTCGACCCAGTCCGTGTTCTTGAACACGAGCGACTCGGCACGGTCGCCCGTGCCGAGAACAAGCACGCAGATCCGCACCCCGATGCGTTCGGTCGGCGCTGCGCAGAACCCATACTGCGCATCCGCCACCTTCGGCGCCGGGAACTCGCTGACCGACTTGAAATCAAGGTCCTGCACCGTCACATGGCCACAGGCGAGCGCCTTCTTCACGCCATCCACGATCTGGGCACCGCTGTAACCGTCGTACTCGGCGACGAGCTGCGCGATTTGGCCGTCGCCCCCGCTCGAATAAGCCTGCGCACCCTGCTTGGCCTTCGCGTCCCAGGGTTGCGCCGCGCCGCAGGCGTTCACCAGCTGCAACGGAGTCCTCGGACCTATGACGTATTCGAGCGGTTCCCTCCACTCGTCCTGCCCGACCTTGGCGAGCTCGTCCTCGGTCGGTAGCAACCGTTCGAGAGTGGGCGGGTGAACCACCGATGACGGAGGCGCACTACTCGACACGGGTGGCGGCTTCGGCACCGCGCTCACCGGCGTCTGCGCCGCACCGGACGAACACCCCGCGACGATCACCGCGAGACCGGACACCACCGCTGTTTTCCACAAAATACGTCTGTGCACGCACCAAGATCGCCGATCACCGGGTGATCGTTAGCCGCCGTCGTCACACCGTTACGAGAACGACCAGCCGTGCCACGAGCGGACGGTCGTGAGGACCACCGCGTGTTCCGGCGGGTGCTCGGCGTACTGCGGGTACTTCGCCACCAGCCACGACACCGGCTCGGCTCGCGCGCCCGGATCCAGCACTCGCGCGACGCCGTCCGCGCGGGCCCACCACAGCTGGGACCAGTCGTCGGAGTAGGCGTCGACCAGGAAGGACACCGCCGGGTTCTCCGCGATGTTCGCCAGGCGGCGCAGCGCGGTTGTCGACTTGGGTTTGTGGTCGACGGCGAAGGCGACCGAATCGCCGGACACCGCGAACGTCACCGGGACCAAGTGCGGCACGCCGGCAGCCGAGGCCGTCGCCAGGCGGGCCACCCGGGCGTCCAGGAACCGGGTGCGGGCCTCGTCAGCGGAAAGCCGCATGATCAGTCCAGCGCGGGGGAGTCGAGGGTCAGCGTGCCCAGCTCCGTGTCCAGCGAAGCCCGTGCGCCCAGCGGGAGCGTCGGCGAGGACGCCACGTGGCCGAAGCCGAAGTCGCCCAGCACGGGGATGTCCAGGGGCGCCAGGCGGTCCAGCACCAGCGCCCGGATCTCGGCCGGGTCCCCGCACGCGGCCCACGAGCCCAGCACCACGCCCTGCGCGCCGGCGAACCAGCCCGCGCGCAGCAGCTGCGTCAGCATCCGGTCGATCCGGTACACGCTCTCGGTCACGTCCTCCAGCAGCACGATCCCGTCCGCGGCCGACGCCTGCTCCGCCGTGCCGAGCCCGGCCGCGAGCAGCGACAGGTTGCCGCCCACCAGCACGCCCGAAGCGCGGCCCGCCACGAGCACGTCGGCGGCCGGCGCGTGCAGCACGCGCGTGCGCTCCGGTTCGAACAGCGTGCGCCGCAGGTGCTCGGCCGCGGTCTCGTCGAACAGGACCGAAGCGGGCATCGGCGAGAACAGCGTGTCCAGGTCCAGGTGCGCGGCCACGGCTCGGTGCAGCGCCGTCACGTCGGACGACCCCGCGAGCACCTTCGGGCCGGCCGCTCGCAGCGCCGTCCAGTCGATCAGGTCCAGCATCCGCTGCGCGCCGTACCCGCCGCGGGCCGCGAGCACGCACGAGACCTCCGGGTCGAGCCACGCGGCCGTGAACTCGGCCGCCCGCATCTCGTCCGGCGCCGACAGGTAGCCCGACGTCGAGCCGTGCACCGCCTCGCCGACCCGCACCTTCACGCCCCAGCCACGCAGCACCGGCAGCGCCGCGTCGAGCAGGTCCGGCGCCACGGGACCGGACGGTGCCACCAGCGCCACCGTGTCCCCGGGCGCCAGCCGCGGTGGTCTCATCGGGACAGCTCCAGCTTCGGCACGTCCGGCGTCGCGAACCCGAACACCTGGCCGTAGAACGACAGCTCGGCCTCCAGCGCGGTCACGATCGTCTCGGCCCGCCGGAACCCGTGCTGCTCACCGGGGAACCGCAGGTAGGCGTGGTCGACGCCGCTGCCGGCCAGCCCGGCGACGAACCGGTCCGCCTGCTCCGGCGGGCAGATCTGGTCCTCCAGCCCCTGCAGGAACAGCACCGGCCCCGCCAGCGAACCCGCGTGCGTGATCGGCGAACGCTCCCGGTAGCGCTCCTCGGTCTGCGGGTACGGCCCGACCAGTCCCACCAGGTACTGCGACTCGAAGTCGTGCGTCTCCCCGCCGGCGCCGGTCCAGGTGGCGAGGTCCAGGATCGGGAACTTCACCGTCGCCGCCGCGTATGTGCGGGTCATCGTGATCGACGCCGCCGAGGTGAACCCGCCCGCGCTGCCGCCGCGGATCCCCAGCCGTGCGCCGTCGGCGGCGCCCTCGGCCACGAGCGCCTCGGCCACCGCCACGCAGTCGCCGACGTCCACTACACCCCACTGCTCGCGCAACCGCTCCCGGAACGCCCGGCCGTAACCGGTGGAGCCGCCGTAGTTCACGGCCACCACGCCGATGCCGCGGCTGGTGAAGTACGCGATCGTCAGGTCCAGCGCCGCGTCGCTGCGCCCGGTCGGCCCGCCGTGCACGTGGACCAGGAACGGCGGCTGCTCACCCTCGGGACCGGTGAAGTCCGGGTTCCGTGGCGGGAACACGAACGCCGGGATCCGCGAACCGTCCGCCGCGGTGAACACGCGCTCCTGCGGCACCGGCAGGTACTCCGCCGGCGGCAGGTCGGCCGGCTGCGGCGTCAGCGCCGTCCACGTGCCCGCCTCGAAATCCACGCGCACCACGGCGCTCTCGCGGTCCGCGCCCCCGGCGATCCCCACGACGCCACCCGGCACCGCGGCCAGCCCCGACGTCGACCACACGCTCAGCTCCGGCACCACCGGCGTCACCGAACCGGCGTGCTCGTCGAGCACCGCCAGCCCGTCCGGCGTGAGGACAGCGTGCCGCCCGCCGCCGAGCGGGGCGAACCAGCTCGGGCCGAGCTTCCACATCGCACCGCCGATCTCCTGCTCCACCGGCGCCAGGTTCACCACCGACCCGTCGAGCCCGACGCGATGCAGGTTCCACCAGCCATCCGGGTCCAGCAGCGCCAGCAGCCGGTCCGGCGTCTCCCACTCCAGCTGGCAGATCGCCACGTCGGCGCCACCGGCCAGCACGCGGGCCGCACCGAACACCCCGTCGCCGTCGACGGGCGCGAC
Source organism: Amycolatopsis sp. 2-15 (assembly GCF_030285625.1). Classification (NCBI taxonomy): domain Bacteria; kingdom Bacillati; phylum Actinomycetota; class Actinomycetes; order Pseudonocardiales; family Pseudonocardiaceae; genus Amycolatopsis; species Amycolatopsis carbonis. Next base: position 6,656,166 of record NZ_CP127294.1, on the reverse strand, counting down.
GAACAGCTCCGTGCCGTCCCACGGCATCGCCGGGTGGTCCCACGCGAGCCACGCGGCGTGCGCGCCGTCGGGCGAGAGCTGCGGAGCGGTGAAAAACCGGTGCCCCTCCACGAGCACCCGCTCGGCGCCGCCCGCGAGGGGGATCGCCACGAGCTCACGGGAGATGTCCGTGCGGTGTGGCCCGGTGCTGCGTTCGCGCACCGCCCACACCTCACCGGCGCGGCCCGCGCGGAGATCGCCGTACCGCACGCCCTGCGGCGCGGCCGGCTCCGCCGTCAGCGGCCTCACTTCACCGGCTACCGACGCGTACACCCGCTGATCGGCCCAATGGGTGAAAACCACGACGTCGCCGATCGCGACCCACGGGCGGCCGCCGTACTCGTGCACCCGGTTGCGCACGTTCCACGGCGCGGGCAGCACGTCCTCGACCCCGTCACCCGGCACCGCCCGCACTAGCGCGACACGGCCGCCTTCGGCCGGTCGGGCCTCGGCCCACCACAGTTCGTGACCCACGGTCGCCAGCCACTGCGCCCCACCTCCCGTGGCCGCCACGTCCGCCGCCGAAACGGGTGAGGTCCAGGTTCCGTATGCAGAGATCTGTGGCACCCGGAAAGCCTAACGGCGATCCGCTGCGTGTCCGCACCCGCACGCACCGCACCGAAATCCCGGTCAACCAGGGGCGGCGGATGCCGATCATGCGCCCGTGGCCTAGGGTCGGGGGTGCTATGTCTCGCGTAATCCACGTCTTCCGCAAGCCCGACCGGTTCGTTGCCGGAACGGTCGGCGAGCCCGGCGATCGCACGTTCTACCTCCAGGCGTCGGAAGATGTCAGGACGATCAGCGTGACGATCGAGAAACAGCAGGTCGTCGTCCTCGCCGAACGCCTCGGCTCCCTTCTCGAGGAGGTCGCCAGCCGCTTCGGCGCCGACGTGCCCACCGACGTACCCGACGACCAGCTCGACGTCGACCCCCTCACGGTCCCCGTCGAGGAGGAGTTCCGCGTCGGCACCATGGGCCTCGGCTGGGACGCCGACTCCAGTGCCGTCGTGATCGAGCTCCTCGCGATCACCGAGGGTGAGGTCGACGAAACGGTGGTCCTCGACGACACCGAAGAGGGCCCCGACGCCGTGCGCGTGTTCCTCACCCCGGTCGCCGCCCGCGGGTTCGCCGAGCGCGCCGACCGCGTGGTCAACGCCGGGCGCAAGCCCTGCCCGCTGTGCGGCGAGCCCCTCGACGCGACCGGGCACATCTGCCCGCGGCAGAACGGCTACCGCCGCGACGTCGACGTGGCCGAGGACTGAGGGCACCGGTGGCCAGCACCCCGCCGGAACCGACGGACCCCGCCGCGCGCGATTTCGTCACGCACGGCCGCATCGACGTCGAGGGCCGGCTCGTCGACGCCTCCAACGTCACCCTGTTCTGCGCGATCGAGCTCGACGGCGTCACCGGCCGCGTGGTCTACAAGCCGGTGTCGGGGGAGCGGCCGCTGTGGGACTTCCCCGACGGCACCCTCGCCGGCCGTGAGGTCGCGACCGCGATGATCGCCGACGCGTCCGGCCTCGGCGCCATTCCGCCCACCGTCCTGCGCGACGGCCCGTTCGGGCCCGGCATGGTCCAGCTGTGGGTGGAGACCTCCGAGGACGACGACGTCGTCGACGTCTGCGCGCCCGAGGAGGTCCCCGAAGGCTGGCGCACCGTGCTGCACGCCCACGACCGCCTCGGCGACCCGGCGGTCCTGGTACACGCCGACCACCCCGGGATGCGTGAGCTCGCCGTGCTCGACGTCATCGTGAACAACACCGACCGCAAGGGCGGGCACCTGCTCGCCGGCACCGACGGCCGCGTCTACGGTGTCGACCACGGCATCTGCCTGCACACCGACCCGAAGCTGCGGACCGTGCTGTGGGGCTGGATCGGCGAGCGTCTCGGGGACCAAACCGCGGAGAAGCTGCGCAAGCTGCGGTCCGACCTCGACGGCAAGCTCGGCGCCGACCTCGGTGAGCACATCACCACCTTCGAGGTCCGCGCGCTTTCCCAGCGCACCGACTTCCTGCTCGCCGAAGGTGTCTTCCCCGAACCCGGCGACGACTGGCGCGCGATTCCCTGGCCGCTCTTCTGAGCGACTCGCTGGACGCGGCGGCCCGCGCACGGCTCGTCGACCGGTTCGGCGCGGGCGTCGGCCCCTGGTGCGACGCGCTGCCCGAACTCGTCGCGCGCCTCGCGCAGCGCTGGAACCTCACGGTCCGGGAAGAGCGCCCGGGCAACACCGGCCGGACGCTGCTGTGCGACAGCCCTGATGGTCCCCGCGTCCTGAAGCTGTGCCCCGATCCCGGGATCGCCCAGGCCGAGGCCACGGCGCTGCAGGCGTGGGCCGGTCTGCCGCGGGTCGTGCAGCTGCTCGACACCGACCTCGGCGCGGGCGCGATCCTGCTCGAAGGCCTCGTGCCCGGCACCACCCTGACCGGCGCCGACGTCCCGTGGGACCAGGTCCGCGACCTGCTCGGCCGGCTCCACGGGGTCGCCGCGGACGGCCCGTTCCCGACCCAGCTCGAGCGCGTCCACACGATGTTCGACCTCGCTGAACGCCGCTTGCGCGGCAGCACCGCGGAAGCGCATCTGCCGGTGGACGTCCTGCACGCCGGGCGTACCTGCGCCGAAACCCTCGCCACGACCGGCCCGGTCGCCCTCGTCCACGGCGACCTGCACCCCGGCAACGTCCTCGACGCCGGCCCGGCCCGCGGCATCGTCGCGATCGACCCCCGCCCGTGCGTCGGCGACCCCGCCTTCGACGGCGTCGACTGGGCGTTCGTCCCGCTCGCCGACGGCGGCACGCTCGCCGACGGCCTCGCCGAGTTGCCCGACCCGGGCCGCACCCGCGCGTGGTGCGTCGCGCTCGCCCCGCTCATCGCGATGGGACCCCTGCGCCGCGCCGGTCCGACGTCCTTCACCGACTCGGTCCTCACCCTCTTGCGATAGGTGTGGCGCTCGTCACTGTCCGGCTCCGGGTTCAACCGTCACGACCTCGGGCCCGTGTCGCGGGATGCCGGGCGAGCACGCGCCGGCTCCCGCTGCCGAAGGACTGACATAACCGCAACGAAGGCTCCCGGCGCGATGACCCGCGAGATGCGCATGGTGCACACCGCGCTGCGCCGCGAGTTCGGCCTGATGCCGAAGCTGATCGCCGGCGTCGCCGAAGGGGACACGGCGCGCGCCGCGCTCGTCGCCGACCACCTCGAGCTCGTCGGCACGATCCTGCACCACCACCATCACGCCGAAGACCTCGAGATCTGGCCCCACCTGCTCGAACGCTGCCCCGCCGAAGTCGCGCCGCTCGTGTACGGCATGGAGCGCCACCACGAACGCATCGCGTTCCTGGCCGTCGACCTCACCGACGCTGTCGCGGCCTGGCGCGCCGAGCCGAACCCCGCACGCCGCGACGCCGTGCTGGCCGTGCTCGACCCGCTGATCACTGTGCTCTGCTAGCACCTGGGCGCGGAAGAGGACTACGTGCTCCCGCTCATCGAACAGCACATCACCGCCGCGGAGTGGGCACGATGGTCGCCCAGGGCGCGGCCGAACTCCCGCCCGAGAAGCTCCCGCTGGTGCTCGGGATCATGATGTACGAAGGCGACCCCGGCGCCGTGCAGGACGCCCTCGCCAACCTGCCCGCCGAAGCCCGCGACACCGTCGCCGAACTGGCGCCACGCCGGTACGCCGACGTGGCCGAAACCCTCTACGGCACCCGCACCCCGCCGAAGGAATCCACGCCCGCCCGCTGAACCGGCCCGGCACGCCCACTTGTCACGGCCACAGGAGCGGCACCGCCTTCTCCAGCGCCCAGCCGATGACCACGAACCAGCCGGCGATCCACACGAACGCCGGGATCGACGTGAGCTCCGCGAGGCCGGCCGCGTCGTCGGTGTGGTGGCGCAGGCCGTGGCGCACCCGGTTGGACACGAGCGCGCCCAGCCCGCCGATCTCGCTGGTGAGCAGCAGCCACGCCTCGCCGTACGCGACGGCGTTCTGCACCCACCCCGGTGCCGTCCGCCAGACGGTGAAGGTGACCATCCCGAGCGCGACGACCGCGACGAAGGTGATCAGGTCACGCGTGACCACCAGCACGAGCACCATCACCAGTGTGGTGAGCGCGAGGACGGCGGGCGCGTAGCCGTGGCGCAGCAACCCGGCGGCCCCGAGCCCGGCCAGCGACGGCATCGCGTACCCGGCCACGCTCGTCAAGGTCCGCGACCACGGCGACGGCGTCCACGACCACGTGGCGCCGCTGTCGGCGCTGGTGATCGCGATCCGGTACACCCCGCCGCCGGTGACGACGCTGGCGAGCGCGTGTCCGCCTTCGTGGAACACCGTCCCCAGCACGTTCGCACGTCCGATCAGCAGATCTTTCTCGCTCGCCAGGAACGCGAACGTTCCCGCCGACACCGCGGCCGCGAACAGGCCTGTCACCAGCACCATCCACTGTCCGGGCGCTTCGACCGTGCCGGTCAGCGACCCGAAGAAGCCCCCACCCGCCATGACCTCGACCTCCCCGGAGAACGGCAGGAACCCGAAGAATCGCACGTGGGTACGACATTTCCGGCCCACCGCGGCGTGGCCGGAGCTCGTCAAGGATTGTGACCCGACCGGCGTGGCGGCACGACGTGGACACCCGAACCGCACTACGGTGCTCGGCCGTGCGCTCACATTCGTACGACGACGTGCTGTCGGGTCCGCGCAAGCGGAAGATCCCCGAGATCCCGGCCGAACCCGGCCTGGTGGTCGAAGATCCGGCCAGCGGCTACTGCGGCGCGGTCGTGAAGATCGAGTACGGCAATGTCGTGCTCGAGGACGCCAAAGGTCGCCACCGCGTGTTCCCGCTCGGCCCGGCGGCGTTCCTGCTGGAGGGCAAGCCCGTCACGCTCGTGCCGGTCCGCAAGGCCGCCGCGCCCGTCAAGCGGGTGTCGGCGTCGGGGTCGGTGAAGGTGCAGGGCTTGCAGGCCCGCGTCGCGCGGGATTCCCGGATCTGGGTCGAGGGCAAGCACGATGCCGAGCTCGTCGAACGCGTGTGGGGCCACGACCTGCGCGTGGAAGGCGTGGTCGTGGAGCCGCTCGACGGCGTCGATGTGCTGGCCGAGAGGATCGAAGAGTTCGGCACCGGGCCCGGCCGCCGCCTCGGCGTGCTCGTCGACCACCTCGTCAAGGGCAGCAAGGAGTCACGGCTGGTCGCGCAGGTTCGCGATGAGCAGGTGCTCGTGACCGGTCACCCGTACGTGGACATCTGGCAGGCCGTGAAACCCGAGGCCGTCGGCATCCGCGCGTGGCCGGAGATCCCGCGCGGCACCGAGTGGAAGGTCGGCATCTGCGATGCGCTCGGCTGGGGCGAGACCTATGAGGGCTGGCAACGGGTCCTGGCCGCCGTGAGCAGTTTCCGCGACCTCGAGACGCCGCTCATCGGCGCCGTCGAACGCCTCATCGACTTCGTCACCGAGCCTGCTGAATGAGCCCGGAGTGAGCCCGGTATGCCCGGTTTCAAGCAAGGTCACGCGTCGGTCACGTCGAGTCACTTGCCCGGTGCGAACCGGCGCGATCTGAGAGCATGAGCCCATGGCAGTAGCGTTGATCTGGCTGATCATCGGCATCGTCCTGATGATCGCGGAAGTCATCTCCGGCGACTTCGTGTTGATCATGCTCGGCATCGCCGCGCTGCTCGGCGCCGGCTCCGAAGCGATCACCGGCAACATCTTCATCGACGTCGCGGTGTTCGCCGTCAGCTCCGTCGCACTGCTGGCACTGGCCCGCCCCGCGCTCAAGCGCCGCTTCCTCGCCGGCTCCCACACGCCCACGGGCACGGACGCGCTCATCGGCGCCCGCGCCGTCGTGGTGTCCACAGTGGATTACGACGCCGGGCAGGTGAAGATCGGGGGAGAGATCTGGTCAGCGCGCGCGGTGCACGAGTCACACCCGCCGATCGCGCCGGGCACCAGCGTCACCGTCGTCGAGATCTCCGGCGCCACCGCCGTGGTGGACATCGTGTCGTGATCGCGAGAACTCCGGAAAACGGTACTAGGTAAGGGGAAACGCTCTTGTCGACAATTGCGATCGTCGTGGTCGCGCTCCTGGTCTTGTTCGTCATCATCACGGTGGTCAAGGCGATCATGGTGGTGCCGCAGGCCCAGTCGGCGGTGATCGAGCGACTCGGCCGGTTCCGCACGGTCGCCTCGCCCGGCCTGACGTTCCTGGTGCCGTTCCTGGACAAGGTCCGCGCCCGGATCGACCTGCGCGAGCAGGTCGTCTCGTTCCCGCCGCAGCCGGTGATCACCGAGGACAACCTCACGGTCAACATCGACACCGTCGTGTACTTCCAGGTCACCGACTCGCGTGCCGCGGTGTACGAGATCTCCAACTACATCATCGGTGTCGAGCAGCTCACCACCACCACGCTCCGCAACGTGGTCGGCGGCATGAGCCTGGAGCAGACGCTGACCTCCCGCGATGCGATCAACAGCCAGCTGCGCGGCGTGCTCGACGAGGCCACCGGCCGCTGGGGCATCCGCGTCGCGCGGGTCGAGCTCAAGGCGATCGACCCGCCGCCGTCGATCCAGGACTCGATGGAGAAGCAGATGCGCGCCGACCGGGAGAAGCGCGCGATGATCCTCACCGCCGAAGGTCAGCGGGAGTCGTCGATCAAGACGGCGGAAGGCCAGAAGCAGAGCCAGATCCTCTCCGCGGAAGGCCAGAAGCAGGCCGCGATCCTCGCGGCCGAGGCCGAGCGGCAGTCCCGCATCCTGCGCGCGCAGGGTGAACGCGCCGCCCGCTACCTGCAGGCCCAGGGCCAGGCGAAGGCGATCGAGAAGGTTTTCGCCGCCATCAAGGCCGGCCGGCCGACGCCCGAGGTGCTCGCCTACCAGTACCTGCAAACCCTGCCCCAGATGGCGCAGGGCGACGCGAACAAGGTCTGGATGATCCCGAGCGACTACGGCAAGGCCCTCGAAGGCTTCGCCCGCGCGCTCGGCGCCCCCGGCGACGACGGCGTGTTCCGCTACGAGCCGCCGAAGGACGACACCCCCGAACGGCCCGACCTCGACGACGACGAGGTCGCCGGCTGGTTCGACACCTCGACCGACCCGAAGGTCGCCGAGGCCGTCGCCGCCGCGGAAGCCGTGGCGCGCAAGGAGGTGCCGAGCCCGCTCAACCCCGCGCCGCCGCGCCGCGCCCTCGGCGGAGCCACCCCGGCACCGGAAGCCGCGGCTCCGGCCGCACCGGCGGAGGAAGAGCCGGCCGCCCCGCCGGCCCCGGCCACGCCGCCGCAGCCCAGCACGCCGCCTCCGGGTGTCCAGCAGCAGAACCCGCCGTCGCTCCCGCAGCCGCAGCCCCCGACCACGCCGCCGGGTGGCCCGTACCAGGGCCCGCCGCAGCAGTTCGGCGGGCAGCAGGGTCAGGGCCCGGGCAGCGGGCCGTTCCCGCAGCAGGGCCCGTTCGGCGGACCCCAGGGCGGGCCGCCGCAGCAGCGCCGCTGACGCACCCCACGGACAAAGAGGGGGCGCTGCACCGGAATTCCGGTGCAGCGCCCCCTCTTTCGTTCCTAACGGCGGGCGTAGACGCTCACGTCGTCGATGTTCGCCTTCGACCGGTCGGGCAGCGCGATCACACACAGGATCGTGACCACCGCGGACAACACGATGTAGATCGACACCGAGTACGGCGTGCCGGTCAGGTGCAGCAGCCACGTCGCCAGCAGCGGCGCGGGACCGCCCGCGAACACCGACGCCAGCTGGTAACCGAGGCCGGCGCCGCCATAGCGCAGGTGCGTCGGGAAGCTCTCGCCGATCAGCGCGGCCTGCGGCCCGTACTGCATCGCGTGCGCGACCAGCGACACGATCACCGCCACGAAGATCAGCACATGCCCGCTGTGGCTCAGGACCGTGAAGTACGGGAACGCGATCACCGCCGTGAGCACGGAGCCGCTCAGATACACCCGTTTTCGGCCGATGCGGTCGGACAACTGGGAGAACACGGGGATCAGGACCAGCTCCGCCAACGCGCCGACGAGCACCGCGTTGAGGACGAAGGTCTTGCTGAACTCAGGGCGCTGCACCACATACACGAGCACGAAGCTGGTGAACAGGTAGAACGGCATTTGCTCGCTGAAGCGCAGACCGGCCGACAGCAGGATCTCCCGCCAGTGGTGGCGCACCGCGTCCTTCACCGGCGCCTTCGACGTCTTCTTGTTCGCCACGACCCCCGCGAACATCGGAGTTTCGAGGATCCGCAGCCGGATCACCAGGCCGATGACCACGAGCACCAGGCTCAGCAGGAACGGGATCCGCCAGCCCCACGAATCGAAGTCCTCCTGCGACAGCGTCGCCGACAGCAGCGTCATGCCACCGGTTCCGAGCACCAGGCCGACCGGCACGCCGACTTGCGCGAAACTCGCGAGCAGCCCGCGCCGGCGTTGGTCACCCCATTCCATCGCGAGCAGTACCGATCCGCTCCACTCACCACCGATCGCGATGCCCTGCACCAGGCGCAGCAGCACCAGGATGAGCGGCGCCGCGATCCCGATCGACGCGGTCCCCGGCAGCATCCCCACGAGAGCCGACGACAAGCCCATCAGCAGCAGCGTGACGATGAGCGTCGCCTTGCGCCCCAGGCGGTCGCCCCAGTGCCCGAAGATCGCCGCGCCGACCGGCCGTGCGGCGAAACCCACGGCGTAGGTCGCGAACGACTGCATCACGCCCGCGTAGCCGGTCGAGGCGGGGAAGAACAGGTGGGGGAAGACAAGTGCAGCGGCGGTGTTGTAGAGGAAGAAGTCGTACCACTCGATCGTCGTGCCGATCGACCCGGCGAGCGCCGCCCGCCGCACCTGCACTCGACGGTCTCCGGAGGACGCTGCGACTGACTTGGTGACTTCGTTGTCGCCTAGAACCATGATGCACACCTCTCGTGACGGGCGTCACTCAATAGTGTGAGGCACTTGCCCTGGTTCGGCGATTCCTGCCGAACGATGCGGGAAGCTCGTTTCGTCCCGTCACCCTTTGTGGTCGTATTTCGCCGAAAGCCACGGTCTGCGATTGTTCCGGAAAACTTCTCGACGGCATGTCGGGAACCTGCGAACGGCTCCGTCCCCGCAGCGAACACAGACCGAGCCGCACCGAGGAGACCCCCATGGACTGCAGCGAGATCACCGAGATCCTCAACCGCCCGCACAGCCAGGAGCTACTGGCGCGCGACCTGACCCGCCTGGCCTACGTCGCCCAGGACGGCACGCCGCGCAACGTGCCGATCGGGTTCGCCTGGAACGGCACCGAGATCGTCATGTGCACCACCAAGAACGCGCCGAAGCTCCCTTCGCTGCGCGCCAACCCGATGGTCGCGCTCACGATCGACACCGAGGTGCACCCGCCCAAGATCCTGCTCATCCGGGGCCGCGCCGAGCTCGACGTCGTCGACGGGATCCCCGAGGAGTACCTGCAGATGGATGGCTCCTACGAGATGACGGCCGAGCAGCGGGTGGAGTGGGAGGCCGAAATCCGCTCGCTCTACGACGGCATGGTCCGGATCGTCGTGACGCCGACCTGGGTGAAGCTCATCGACTTCGAGACCACCCTGCCCAGCGCTGTCGAAGAGCTGGTCAAGCAGCGCGCCGAGCGTCAGCAGGCCTGAAAGATTTCCGCCGCGGGATGTCGGGAATCCGCGAACGGCTGCGTCCCCGTACCGAACCCGGCCAGAATGGGCCGAATTACACCGAGGAGAACGACGATGGCCAAGTACCTGCTGCTCAAGCACTACCGCGGCGCGCCGGCCGCGGGCAACGACGTGCCGATGGACCAGTGGACCCCGGAGGAGGTCACGGCCCACGTGCAGTACCAGCGCGACTTCGCGGCCAAGCTCCAAAGCACCGGCGAGTTCGTGGACAGCCAGGCGCTCTCGCAGGAAGGCACGTGGGTCAGCTCCGGCGGCGAGGGCCGGCCGCCGGTCACCGACGGGCCGTTCGCGGAGACCAAGGACCTCATCGCCGGCTGGGTGATCATCGACGTCGAGTCCCACGAGCGCGCGGTCGAGCTCGCCGGCGAGCTGTCCGCGGCACCGGGTGCGGGCGGCAAGCCGGTCCAGGAGTGGCTCGAGGTGCGCCCGTTCTACGGCGAGTGCCCCGCCATCACCGAATGACGGCGCTGGTGGACGAAGCCCTGCTGCGGACCCTCACGCCGACGGTGATCGGGATCCTCGGCCGCCGCCGAGCCGATTTCGCGGCGGCCGAGGACGCGGTGCAGGAAGCCCTGGTGGAGGCCGTGCGCGTGTGGCCGGACAACCCGCCGCGCGACCCGAAGGGCTGGCTGGTCACCGTCGCCTGGCGCAAGTTCCTCGACGCCGCGCGCGCCGACTCCTCGCGCCGCAACCGCGAGCTGCGTGCGGACGAGGAGCCGGAACCGGGCCCGAGCGAGGCCGCGGACGACACGCTGCAGCTGTACTTCCTGTGCACGCACCCGTCGCTGACCCCGGCTTCGGCCGTCGCGCTCACGCTGCGCGCGGTCGGCGGGCTGACCACGCGGCAGATCGCGCAGGCCTACCTCGTGCCCGAGGCGACGATGGGCCAGCGCATCACCCGGGCCAAGAAGACTGTGGCGGGGGTGCGCCTGAACCAGGCCGGCGACGTCGGCACGGTTCTGCGGGTGCTGTACCTGGTCTTCAACGAGGGCTACTCGGGCGACGTCGACCTCGCCGCCGAGGCCATCCGGCTCACGCGCCAGCTGGCCGCCCGGATCGACCACGAGGAAGTGTCGGGCCTGCTCGCGCTCATGCTGCTCCACCACGCCCGCCGCCCGGCGCGGATCAGCCGCGACGGCCGGCTGGTCCCGCTGGCCGAGCAGGACCGCGGCCAGTGGGACACGGGCCTGATCGCCGAGGGCGTCGACATCCTGCAGGCGGCGCTGGCGCGCGACCGGCTGGGCGAGTTCCAGGCCCAGGCCGCGATCGCCGCGCTGCACGCCGACGCGCAGGCGGCCGAGGAGACCGACTGGGTCCAGATCGTCGAGTGGTACGACGAGCTGGTGCGCCTCACCGACAGCCCGGTGGCCCGGCTCAACCGGGCCGTCGCGGTCGGGGAGGCCGACGGTCCCCGCGCGGGCCTGGCCGCGCTCGCGGAGCTCGACCCCGCCCTGCCCCGCCACACCGCGGCTTCGGCGTACCTCCACGAACGCGACGGCGACCCGGCCACCGCGGCCCGGCTCTACGCCGAAGCCGCCGCGGCCGCACCCAACCTGGCCGAACGCGACCACCTCACCCGGCAGGCCGCGCGCCTCAATTCCCGGCTGCGCGAGTGAACCCGGCCGGGATCTCGTCGTAGCGCGCGGCGCTGTCCCGGGCCAGCTCGGTCGGCACGGGAGCCTCGTCGAACAGCCTGACGAACTCGCGCGCGTACCCGGTCGAGCCGGTCAGCTTCTTCTCGGCACCCTTCTCGACCACCTCGACCGAGCACACCCACCCTGGCGAAGCTCCCCGCGGGTTGACACGTAGGAATTCTCCTACCTATTGTTTCCGGCATGACCGTCTCCCGCATCCAGTTCGTCACCGTGCCGGTAGCAGACCAGGCGAAAGCCCGCGACTTCTACATCGAGAAGCTCGGGTTCGAGGTCGTCGTCGACCGCAACGGCCCGGCCGGCCGGTTCGTGATGGTGGCGCCGAAGGGCGCGCAGACCGGACTGGTGCTCGTCGACTACCCGATCTCCGGCGTCACGCTCACCGGCCCGCTGCACTTCCAGCTCGACACCACCGACCTCGACGCCGACGTGGTGACGTTGCGCGCCAACGGGATCGAGGTGCCCGAGCCACAGGCGATGCCGTGGGGACGGGCGACCTCGTTCCACGACCTCGACGGCAATGGTGTCGGCCTGCTGGAGCCCTCGGCCTTCGGCAACCGGCCGCGCTGAGCGGCGTGCCCGTCAACGACGACGTCTTCGCCGCGCTCGCCAACCCCGCGCGGCGCGAGGTGCTGCGGCTGCTGCTGGAAGGCCCGATGGCCGCCGGTGATCTGGCCGTGCGCTTCGACATGCGCCGGCCCAGCCTGTCGGAGCACCTGCGCGTGCTGCGCGAAGCCGGCCTGGTCACCGAGCAGCGCGCCGGGCGCAACCGCGTCTACTCCCTCGAAGCCGCGCCGCTGGAGGAAGTGACGACGTGGCTGCACCCGTTCGAGCAGTTCTGGCGCACCAAGCTCAGCAACCTGCGTGACCTGCTCGACGAGGAGGACCTGTGACCGAATCCGGGCCGGATCCCGAAGACCCGACGGCCGTGCACGTCGACCAGTTCCTGCCGCACCCCGCGCGCAAGGTCTGGCGCGCGCTCACCGAACCGGAGCTGCTGGAACGCTGGCTCACGATGCCCAACGACATCAAACCCGTGGTGGGACACCGGTTCGAGCTGCTGGCCCAGCCCGTGCCGGCGGCCGGGTTCGCTGGCGGGCCAGTGCAGTGCGAGGTGCTGGTGGCCGACCCCGAACGCGAGCTGAGCATCAAATGGGGTCCGAAGTGGACGGTCACGTGGCGGCTCGTGCCGGAGGGCACCGGCACTCGGCTGTTCCTCAGTCACGAGGGCTTCGACCCGGACGACGAGTTCGAGCGCGTGTCCCGCCGGATCATGGGCGGCGGCTGGCGCTCGCACGTGCCGCGAGCCCTGGAACGCGTGCTCAGCGCGCTGCCCGGCTGAACCCGGCTACGATCAGGCACCGTGACGGAGTCCAAACCGCTGCGCGCCGACGCCCGGCGCAACCGGGCCAAAGTGCTCGAAGCCGCGGAGACGGTGTTCGCGGCCAAAGGCACGGGCGCCCCGACCGAAGAGGTCGCCCGCGAGGCGGGCGTGGGCGTCGGCACGGTGTTCCGGCACTTCCCGACCAAGGAGGCACTGCTCGAAGCGGTGCTCTACGCGCGGCTGCACCGCTTCGTCGACGAGGCCGAGGCGGTCGTCGCGCAGGACTCAGCCGACCCCGGCGCCGCGTTCTTCACGTTCCTGACCAGCTGGATCGAGATGTCCAGCGCGAAGAACGCCTACTTCGAAGCCCTCAGCGCCGCCGGCGTCCACGTGCCGAAGGCCGGCTCGGACGTCGCCACCCGGTTGCTGGAGGCACTCGGGGTGCTGCTGCGGCGCGCGCAGGACGCCGACGCGGTGCGCGCCGACCTCGCTGTGGCCGAGCTGATCCCGGTGATCATCGGCACGGCCAAGGCCGCCGAGCACATCGGCGCCGACTGCGCGCTGCGCGACCGCGTGGTCGCGATCCTCTTCGACGGCCTGCGCCCGGCCCTGTCAGCTGCGCACGCGCCGCGCGTCGGTGCCTGATCCACGAGCGCCTGACTCGCGAGCGCTCGAGCCGAATGACTCCAGCATCGGGCGTTTCGGGCTCATCGTGTCGCCGGACGACTCGCCGCGCAGGCGGCGCTGCACCCACGGCCACGCGTGCTCGCGGCTCCAGCGCAGGTTCTCATCGCGGCGTTCACGGGCCGACAGGCGCGGCCGCGGGCCCAGCTCGGCCGAGGTGAGGTCGTGGGGGATCCCGAGCACACCGAGCACCGCGATCGCGATCTCGAGGTGGCCGCGGGAGTTGAGGTGCAGGCGGTCGGGTGCCCAGAGCCGCCGGTCGCGCAGCTGCCGCATCGACCACATGTCCACCAGCAGCGTGCCGTGGCGGGCGGCGATGCCGCGCACGTTCTCGTTGTAGATCGCGACGCGCCCGCGCATCTGCCGGAACAGCGCGTCCTCGACCCCGTCGACGCCGGTGAACAGCAACACCCGCGCACCGGTCCCGCGCAGCCGGGCGACGGCGAGCTCGTAGGAGTCGGTCAGCGCGTCGATGTCGACCTTCGGGCGCATCAGGTCGTTTCCGCCCGCGTAGAGCGTGACCAGGTCCGGTTCCATCGCGATCGCCGGCTCGACCTGCTCGGCGAGGACCTGGGACAGCAGCTTCCCCCGAATGGCGAGGTTGGCGTAGCGGAAGTCCGGCTCACGGCCGCCCAGCACCTCGGCGACGCGGTCGGCCCAGCCGCGCACGCCGTTCGGCGCGGCGGGATCATCGTCGCCGACACCTTCGGTGAAGGAATCGCCCAGGGATACCAAGCGGTTGGTCATAACGGGAAACCCTAATGCAGCCCGAAACGTCCCTTGATCGGCTCCGGTGTCACAGAGTGACGAGATTCGCTGAGATTTCTCCACGGATGGATGAACTTCTCGGGGTCTCCGTCCGTTGTTGCGAGTGTGAAGTCACGATCAGGTCACCGTCGCTCCCGGCACGGCGCGCTGGCACTCGCCATCGTCGCTGGTGCAGGCCTCGCCGGCGGCTACGTCACCGTCCAGAAGGGTTCGACAGCGTCCGCCGAGGGGCACGCCGACGCGGCCGAAGTCGCGCACACGCGGGCGGGCGCCGCCGGTCAGGGCTCGTCTGCCCAGCCGAACCCGGCGCCCAGCAGCACCGCGCCGGCGCTGCCGCCGAGCGTGATGCCGTTCAACGCGAAGCTCACGTCGAAAGACATCCCCGTCGAGGGCGGCGGCGTGCGCAGCGGGGGCTGCAGCGGTTCGCTGATCGCGCCGGACTGGATCATCACGGCCGGGCACTGTTTCCACGACCTCGACGGCACCCGCGCCGGCGGCGCGCCGCACTACCACATGACGGTGGCGGTCGGGAAGATCAACGACGAGGACCCGCGCGGGCACGTGGTGCAGGCCGTGGACGTGCGCCAGTCGCCGGTCAACGACCTCGCGCTGGTCAAGCTCAGCGCCCCGATCACCGACATCGCGCCGCTGACGCTGCCGACCGGTCCGCCGAAGGTCGGCGAGGACGTCGACTTCGTGGGCTGGGGTTCGCTCTCGGCCACCGTCGTCGCACCGGCCGACCACATGAAACGCGGCCACTTCGAGGTCAGCGAGATCCGCCACACCGAGCTCGACATGAGCCCCCGGGAGGCGCGCACCGTCGAGAACAGCCCGTGTCACGACGATTCGGGCTCACCGTTTTTCATCCCCGAGGGCGACCAGAAGGGCCGGCTCGTGGCGGTCGAGGACAACGGTCCGGACTGTCCCCAGCCCGGCGTGGAGACCACCGCGCGCGTGGACACGATCCTCGACTGGATCCACGAGCAGATGAGCTGAGTCAGGCGCTGAGCTGCCGGGCCCGGTGATCGGCGACGTTGACCCGCGTGCCGCACCGCGTCGAGCAGAAGCGGCGACGGCCGTTGCGCGAGGTGTCCACGAACGCGATCCCGCACCCTTCCCGCGCGCACAGGCCGAAGCGGTCGGGTGCTTCGCACACGAGGTGGGCGAGCCCGCCGGCCGAGTGCGCCTGCACGCGTTCCACCGCGCCCGCGTCTTCACTCGCGTAGTGCAGGTGCGGCGGTTTGCCGTCGTGGCCGGAGATGTGCGGGCGCACAGCCGCGGTGGCGAGCAGCCGGTTCACCAGCTCCACCTGGTCGCCGTTGCCGGCCGCGAAGACTTCACGCAGCCGCCGGCCCCAGCCGAGGATCCGGGCGCCTTCGTCGTCGGTGAGCCCGGTCAGTGTCATGCCGTGGGCGCGGCAGGTGTCCAGCACGTCGTCCGCCGAGACACTGTCGTCCTGGACCAGCGTGGCCAGCGCCGCGGCCACCTGAGCGCCGGAGCCGCCGTAAGGGTTGAAGTGCACTGACTCATTACAGCACGATCGGGGTATGGATGAGAACCGTTGCCCGCGTTGTGGCTGGCCGCTGGCCGAACTGCCCCCGTCCGCCGTCGTGCCCGCCTCGCGCGGCAGCCGGGCCGACTACGTCCGCTGCCTGTGCGGCAGCTGGGTCGCGCGGCTCGATGGCGTGGTGGTCGGCTCGACACGGCCGGCTACCAGTGGGCGGGCCGGCTGAGGCGCTCGGCGAGTCGGGTCGTGGCGTCGCCGCGGGCGGCGTTGACCTGCGACTGCGTGAGGAACAGGCACGCGGTGAGGTCCGCGCCGCGGACGTCGGCATCGCGCAGGTCCGCCCCGATCAGGTCGGCCTGGCGCAGATCGGCGCGGCGCAGGTCCGCCGCGATGAGGTAGGCGCCGCGCAGGTTCGCGCCCCGCAGGTCCGCGTTCGCGAGCTTGGCGCCCATGAGATCGGCGCCGCGGCGGTCCTTCTTCTTGCCCCGCACCCCGGCGCGCACGAGCCGGCTCGTGGCCTGCAGCAGCACGTCCACGCGGGTGCGCTGCTCGGCGACGTCCACTGTGAGCAGGGTGTCCGGATCGGTCAGCGTCAGCTGTCCGGTCTCGGCGAGCGCGGTGTCAAGGTCGGCGTGCAGCTCTTGCGTGACGTCGAGCGACCGGGCTTCGGTGAGGTACCAGAGCAGCTCGTGCAGCTGCCGCATCACGGGCAGTGCGGCGAACATCTGCTTCGCGCCACCCGGTTCGCTGCGCCAGTCGCGCCCGGCGAAGGTGATCTGCGAGATCTTCTGCCCGGCGCCGAAGCAGTCGTAGACGGTGCAGCCGGAGAACCCCTTGTCGCGCAAGCGGTCGTGGATGCCACAGCCGAACTCCGGCTCGAGGTTCGGGCACGGGTCCCCGGCCGCCTTGTCCATCGCGAAGTCCGCGGAACGAGTGAAGGTGAGGGCGACGCAGCACAGCCCGAAGCAGCTGCCGCAGTCGGCGGTGAGCGAATCGTGGTGGGGCAAGTGTTCTCCTGGCCGGCGGGGTTCCTCACCAGCGTATCGGCGCCGCACTTCCCGCTCGCCGCGGCGGCGAGGTGGTGTAGAGCCATTTGTGCCAGGGATCGGCGTCGGGGTCCGCGCCGGAGCGGACCACCGCCGCCATCATCGGGTGGTTGTCCACATCGACCAGGGACAGCACCTCCGCGAAGCCGCGCACGCGGGCGGCGCGGTAAGCCGCCAGCAGGAGTTGGTCCACGTAGCGGTGACCACGCTGCTCCGGCAGGACACCGATGAGCACGATCGTGCCCGCCCCTGGATCACCGTCCCGTTGGGCCAGGCCCACGAACCCGACCGGGACACCCCCGGTCGTCTCGGCGTACAGCCACGACTGGGCGTCCGCGGCGGAAGCGCTGTGATCCAGGAACGTGGTGGCCCACTGCTGGGGCTGGTGCCGGCCGAACACCAGGGCGTCGGTCCGGTCCAGGGTCTGGGCCACACACCGCCCGATCACGGATACGAACGCCTCCCGCCCGATCCTCGACATCGGCTCCAGTCGCAGTCCGACGGGCTCGAACAGCGCTTGGCCGGTATCGGCCCACCGGAAGCCCTCCTTCTCCTGGAACACCTCGAACCCGCACGCCTGCGCAACGTCACGGCGAGCGGCGTGGTCGGAGCTCACCGCAGCGTTGACCGGCAGGTAGACCGAGACTCCCCGCGGGGCCGAGTCCACCGCCGCGGTCACCGCGGCCCGCGCGGCACCCAACCCGCCCTCTGCCCAGGACAGCCGAGCCACCGCGTACTCGAGGGGCTCGCGCTCGAAGATCTCCGCCCGCCCCAACACCGCCGACGCCTGTTCCACACCGTCGCGCTCCACCACAAAACGCGCGATCGGCCTCAACGTCGATCCCGGACTGACCCGCGAGGGATCAAGTGCGACCCGGCGAACCTCGCTCACTGGACAACCCCCGTCTCCTGATACGCCGGCCAGAACTATCCACGATTCGGCGGCCGCCCCTGCCGTCAGGGCGCCCGGCCGGCCGGTTTATCCGGGGAAGTAGGCGGCGACCATGTCGAGGGCCGGTTCGACCAGGCGGGCGTTGCGGCCCGCCGCGGCCGCCGCGTGCAGCTCCTGGCGGCCGACGGCAGTGGCGAACGCCCGCGTGGTCAGCTCCTGCACAGCCAAGCTGGGGCAATACGCCCACGCCGACGGCTCGAAACCCGGCGCCGCCGGGAGAACAGCGGCTGGGACAGGGCCGGGTGGTCGCAGCGCCCCGGCCGCACGTCAGTCAGCGCTGGTGTCGTCGGGGAACCAGCTGGCGGCGACGAGGTCGACGGCACTGCGTTCCGGGGCGCGGGCGGCGTGGTCGTAGGTCTGCTGGGTGGTGTCGATGCTGCTGTGGCCGACGTCGGCCTGGACGTGAACCAGCTGGGCGCCCGCTTCGACGGCGGTGGTGACGTAGAAGTGGCGCAGCGCGTGCGGGTGCATGGCGCCGGCGATGGGTTCGAGGTCGGTGCCGCCCGTGGCGGTGATGCGGCGGAGCAGCTGCCAGATTGCCTGGCGTTGGTAGCGGTTGCCGGTGCGGGTCTGCAGCAAGGGCGACGGCGGGGCGTGGCGCGCCTGGGTGCGGCGTTCGACCGTGGTGTCGCGTGAAGCCGCTGCGGTGTCGCGGGCGGAGAGGTAGCTCATGAGCGCGTTCTCCGCCGGGACGCTGAGGTAGACCACGCGCGTCTTGCCACCCTTGCCGAGCACGCGCAGTGCGCGGCGGCCTCGGGTGACGTGCAGGTCGGAGCGGTCCAGCCCGCACAGTTCGCTCACGCGCAGCCCGAGCGTGAACAGCGCCACCACGGCCACCGCGCGCGCCGTGTCCAGCGGGCCGGCCCCGCGCCGGGGTGTGCCGGCGGCGGTGTAGAGGGCGCGGACCTGGCGCGTGGTGAGCGTGACGGTGCCGGACGTGCTGCTCGCGGCTGTGGCGAGGCCGAGCCGGCGGCGGTTGAGCGCGGCGGGATTTCCGGTGACGAGGCCGGTGTCTGCGAGGTAGCCGTAGAGCGCCTTGACGGTGGCGAGCATCCGGTCACGCGTCGCGGGGGCGGCGTCGGCGGTGGCGAGGGTGTCGAGCCAGCTCTTGACGTCGGCCGAGGTGGCGCCCATCGGGTCGAGGCCGCGGGTGGCGCACCAGCGGAACCAGTGGTGCGCGCGCAGGCGGCCGCGGGGTGCGGGCGGGGGAGCGGTGACCGACGCGGGGCTCGGGGTGAGCCGGAGTGCGTCGGCGTAGTGGAGGACGGCGGTTCGCCAGGCGTCGAGGTGCCGTCCCGGTTCGGCCCACTCGGCGAGGTCGGCCGCGGTGACAGGGAGGCCGAGTCCTTCAGCGTAGGTGCGGCGGGTGGCCTGGTTGCCGTAGCCGGCGAGCCACTCCGCGATCGCGTCGAGCAGCGCGGCGGGGTCTTCGACGCCCGGCCAGACGTCGTGGGCGGGCGGGAGGGGGTACCCAGTTTTCGAGCCGGTTTCGAGGCTCACGATCTCACTCACAGCTGCTGGTTCCGTCACTCTCCGTCGACCGATCATCGTCTCGAGCAGCTTAGCAACAAAAGCTCTGTTCTGTAGCTGACCTAGATATTGAGTTAGATAACTACAACATCAGTTATGGGTTAGATAACTCATCGGATAGGCTTCAGTGGTGACTGAAGGAGCTGCAATCGAGGACCGGACGACCGCGCTGTGCGGGTTCCGGCAGTGCCGGGCACCGTTGCCGCCGCCGGGACCGCGCGGGGGCCGGCCGTTCGAGTTCTGCCCGGACCGCCGCTGGCCCGGGGATCGCACGTGCAAGCAGCTCGCCGCCGCCGATCAGGCGCTGCGGGAAGCGCTGGGCGACTCGGTCTCACACGCCGGCCTGACGGACGCGGCCGCGGAGTTCGTCCGCGCCGCAACGGAACTGGGCGGGCCGCTGCAGACGCTGCGCAACGCCCTCGACAGCGTCGCCGCCCGCGCACAGGACGAGGTGACCTCCGCTCTCACCCGCGCCGAAAGCGCCGAAGCCCGCGCCACCGAAGCCGACGGCCTGCGCCAAGCCGCCGACGCCCGCGCGCTGGAAGCCGAACAAACCACCGCCGCCGCTCAGGCCCACGCCCAGGAACAGGCCGACCTGGCGAAAGCCGCCCAGGAAACGGCCGCGGCAGCGGTGAAGGCCCGCAAGACGGCCGAGCTCGACCAGGCCCGCGCGGAAGCCGCCGCCACCGCCGCGGCCGAACGCGCCGACCAGGCCACCACCGACACCCGTACTGAACGCATCCGCGCCGACGCCATGGCTGCGGAGCTCGCTCAACGCTCCGAGCAGCTCGCCGTCCGCACCACCGAACGCGACGCCGCGCTCACCGGCCTGGCTCAGGCCCGCGCACGCGAAGAGGAGGTCCGGCGGGACCTCACCGGCCGGCTGGACCAGGCCACCGAGGCGCTCACCACCACCCGGGCCACCGTCGGGGACCTGGAGCAACGTGTGGACGCTGCCCATCAGCGCCAGCGCACGGAATCGGCCGCGTCGGCCGAAACCCTCGCCGAGGAACGCCGCCGGTCGGCCGTCCTGGCCAGCCGGCTGGACGCGGCTCAGGAGCAGCTGACCCGGGCCGCGGAGCACCACGCCGGCCTGCGGTCCCGGCTCGAACGCGTGCACCGGCTCGCGCTGGCGACTCCCACCGAGAACACCGACCTGCGCGCGGATCTGCTCGCGGAACTACTCGATCTGCCCGGAGAAACCCCTCAACCGCGACCGTGAAGTTTCACCCACGCGCTGCTCGCCCACGGTGGGGTTCCGGTGTGCCGGCGTGGTGGCTGACGGCGTTGGACAGCCGGTTTCCCTTGAGCGGCCAAGGGAAAACGCGAGCCGCACGCCAGTCCCGCACCGCGGAAGCAGCCGCCCGGAAGACCCGGCGAAGTCCTCGCCGAGGTCTCCTGACGTGCGCGTTCGTGCCTTGCGGCCGCGACGACGCGCGCGGGACATTGGCCGCGGGGAATCGGACACGGCAGGGAGAACGTGATGACCGGACCGTCAGCACAGTCACAGACCGATCCGACCTTCTACCGCAGCCCCGGTGACGCGATCGCGGCGCCGCCGGAGAAGCTCGCGTATGTCGTGGCGTTCGACCGGACGGCCGCCAAACCGGATGCCCTGGCGACGGTCGATGTGGATCCCGACTCGGGTACCTACGGCAGCGTCGTCGGCTGGTCGGAGCTGCCGACCACCGGCGACGAGCTGCACCACTTCGGGTGGAACGCGTGCAGCAGCGCGTTCGCGCACACCGGACACGACACCGATGGCCTGCGCCGCCGGTTCCTGCTGCTGCCCGGGCTGCGTTCCTCGAACATCCACGTGTTCGACACCGAGCCCGACCCGCGGCAACCCGTGCTGCACAAGACGGTGACCGCGGCGGAGCTGGCCGAGAAGGCCGGGTACTCCCGTCCGCACACCTCCCACTGCGGGCCCGACGGGGTGTACCTGTCGTGCCTCGGCGCTGGGGAAGGCTCGGGCGGCCCGGGCGGCATCGCGCTGCTCGACCACGACACGTTCGACGTGGTCCGCGCGTGGGAGACCGATCGGGGGCCGCAGTACCTGGCCTACGACGCGTGGTGGCACCTCAACCGCAACACCCTGATCACAAGCGAGTGGGGCACGCCCTCGATGATCGAGGACGGGCTCAATCCCGAGCTGCTGCTGGCCCAGAAGTACGGGCACGCGCTGCACTTCTGGGACCTGGCCGAGGGCCGGCACCGCCAGCGCGTCGACCTCGGCGAGCAGTACCAGATCGTGCTCGAGCTGCGCCCGTCACACGATCCCGAGGCCACGTGGGGGTTCGCCGGCGTGGCGGTGTCCACTGAGGACCTGTCGGCATCGGTGTGGCGCTGGCACCTCGAGGGCGACACCTGGGTGGTGGACAAGGTGATCACCGTGCCCGCCGAGCCTGCGGATGCCGCGGACCTGCCGCCGGCGCTGCGGCCGTTCGGCGCCGTACCGCCGCTGATCTCCGACATCGGCCTCAGCGTGGACGATCAGTTCCTGTACGTGTCGTGCTGGGGCACCGGCGAGCTCAAGCAGTTCGACGTCAGCGACCCCGCTCGGCCCCGTGAAACCGGCTCGGTGCGCCTCGGTGGCATCACCGGGCGGGTTCCGCATCCGGCCGCGCCGTCGCTGCGGCTGGGGGGCGGTCCGCAAATGGTCGAGGTCAGCCGCGACGGTCGCCGGATCTACGTGACCAACTCGCTCTACGGCTCCTGGGACGACCAGTTCTACCCCGACGGCGTCGGGGCCTGGATGGCGAAGCTCGAGACCGATCCGGCCGCCGGCGGGGGCCTGCGCGTCGATGGGAAGTGCTTCCTGCACGGTGACGACTTCCGGGGCCTGCGCCCGCACCAGGTCCGGTTGTCGGGCGGCGACGCCTCGTCGGACTCGTACTGTTTCCGCTGACCGGAGCCCGCGACCGCCCGGCTTGGTCAGCCGGCGGTTTCCGTGAAGGGGGCGTTGCAGAGACTGCAGGTGATCGGCCCCAGCTCGAGGATCGACCGGGCCGCGCGGATGCGGCGCGGCTTGTCGCAGCTGCACACCGCGGCCACGTAGTTCGGCCCACCGCGGTGAGCACCGCGGCCGTCCACCGGTGCGATCACGACCGGTGCCGGGGTCGGCACGACGACATCGGGCTGGTCGGGATCCGTGGGCAGTGGCTCCGGAGCGTGAGCTCGGACCGCGACCTCCTGCTCCGTGTGCCGCCACACCGTCAGCGCCCGTTCGAGAACGCGCAGCGAATCCGCGTAAGCGGCGATCGTCGCGGGCAAGGCGGTGGTGGCCGACCAGCCGATCCGGTCCGCCTGCTCGGCCCGCACACCCAGCTCGTGGGCGAGCGCCGCGAACCGCTTGTTGTGGTAGCGCCCGTCGCTCACGTCCACGATGTCCCGGGTCGCGGCCAGGCCGTGCGCGGCTTCGTGCAACGTGGTGGCCAGGATGTCCGCGGCGGGGCGGCGCAGGCCTTCCGCACCGAGGAAGAACTCGGCGCGCGGATCCTCGCCGGGGCCGACGTGCCAGCGGGAGCGGGCGAAGTGACCGTGGATCTCGGTGGTGGTGCCCATCGTGCCGGACGCCAGGACGAGGATGGCTTCGGGCACGTCGGGGTGGCGGCGGCGGATTTCCACCCACAGCTGTTCCATCGCGTGCATGACGCGGGTCGTCGGGCCGAGCTCGGGGGTCACGCCGCGATCTTGCCGCTTAAGCGGTAATCGGGCCACCGAGGCCGTCGAGGACGCGGGCGAGACCGGCGTCGAACGCGGTGTCCGGGTCGGGGTGGGAGCCGAGGTCGACCGCGCGGGCGAGGGTGGGGTAGCGGCCGGTGGCCAGCATGCGCCGCAGGTAGGGGGCGGACGCGCGTTGCCACTGCGCTTCGTCCTGACCGGACTCGCGTTCGCGGCGCAGCTCGGTGATCTCGCTGCGCACGGCGCCGGTCACATAGGAGTGCACGGCGTGTACCGCGACGAGCGCGTCGTCGATGTCGCCTTCGTCCGCGGCGGCGAGCGACGCTTCGAGGTAGGCCAGCGCGTTCGGGCCGAGCCCCGAGCGGCCGCCGAGCAGGTCGGCGAACCATTCGTGCCGGTGTGCCGCCGTGCGGACCGCGTGGGCGAGTGCCCGCAGGCCCGCGCGACGGCCGGTGCTGGGCTCGGGTGCACCTGACGATGCGCGGAGCCGAGGACTGGTTCACGACCTCAGGCGTCGCGTTCGACGCCCCGGCGACGGCCAGGAAACAGCTGCAGGACCTCTACGCGGGCTGGGCCCCGGAGTTCCTGGAGCTGGTCGCCGCGGCTGAAGGCCCGATCACGCGGCTGCCGATCGCGGCGCTGCCCGCGGGCCTGAGGTGGAATCCGGTCCCGGGCTTGACACTGCTGGGCGACGCGGCGCACCTGATGCCGCCGTTTGCCGGTGCGGCCGCGAACCTGGCGATGCTCGACGGCGCCCGGCTCGCCTTGGCGCTCGCGTCGGGACAAGACGTGCGCGGTTTCGAGGAGGAGATGTTCGCCCGCGCCGCCGAGGAGGCGCGGGACTCTGCGGCGAACCTGGAGAAGTTCCTGTCGCCGCGCGGCGCCCAGGGGGTGCTGGAGCTGATGCGGTCCCTGGGCGCCGTGGACGTGTCAGCTCAGGTGCTTGATGACCTCGGCGAACGCGGCGAGGTGCGGTTCGAGCACGCTGATGTAGGTGGTGCCGAAGGTTTCGCGGTAGCGCTCGAGCCGCTCGGCGATCTCGCGCGGCGAGCCGGTGAGCACGCCGGGCAGCTGGGCGAGCTGCTCGTCGGGCAGGCCGCTGGCCTGGCGGGTGATGCCGAGGTCGAGCTCCTCGACGCTGTCGCCGACGGCCGCGACGAACAGGTTCAGCTCGATGTCGCCGAAGCGGTCGCCCGCGGCGTCACGCAGCACCTGCACGCGGTGGGCGAACGCGTCTTCCGGAGCGGTGCCGGGGGTGACGCCGGCCATGATCGAGAAGCTGAAGATGTCGGCTTCGCGGCCGCCGAGCGCCACCATGCGGTCGCCCGAGCCGGACAGCATGATCGGCGGCACGGGCGCACCCGTTTCTGCGGCGAGCAGTTCGCGCGTGGCCTTGAGCGTGGACTCCAGCTTGCGGATGCGCTCGCCGCCGGAGCCCATCGGTACGCCGGCGGCCTCGAACTCGTTCGGCATGTAGCCGGTGCCGAGGCCGAGCTCGAGCCGCCCGTCGGTGAGGCGCTGCACGTCGGCGACGTCGCGCGCGAGGTAGGCGGGGCTGAGGACACCGGCGTTGAGCACGTAGGTGCCCAGGCGGATGCTCGTGACATCGGCTGCCGCGACCAGCGCGGGGAACGGCGAGGCCAGGCCGAGGTGGTCGGGAACCTGGAGCACGTCGTAGCCGCGGTCCTGCACCTCACGGGCTCGGGCCCGCCAGTCCGTGCGGGAGCCGACGTTGAGCAGGGAGACCCCGAAGCGGAAGGGCTGGTTGGTCATGGGGGCGGATCCTTCGCATGCGGCGGCTCACACGTACGCCACGCTAGTCCCGTTCAACGCCATGATCGAGATCACGAGATTCCGGGGCCTTACCGGTGACGCGGGGCTCTCGCACGTGGTCGAGGACGCGCCCGAGCTGGTGGACGAACTGCTCGCGCTCGGTCGCGGGCAGGGGCGCGGTGAGCTCGTCCTGCACGTCGTCGAGGGTCCGGGTCATCGCGGCGAGGTGGGTACGCCCTTCGCCGGTGAGCGTGACGACGTTGCGGCGCCGGTCGGCCGGGTCGGGCGCGCGCAGCACCCGGCCGGCGACCTCGAGCTCGCCGACGGCTTCGACGACGTAGCTGCGGTCGATGCGGCAGCGCCGTCCGAGCGTGGCCTGGCTCGCGGGGCCGAACTCGTCGAGCGCGGCGAGCAGCGCGTAGTGGTAGCGGCGGTACCCGGCGGCGTCGAACGCCTCGCCCACCAGCCGCGTGACCTGCGTGGCGAGCTGGGTGACGAGCCAGCTGGGCCGGCTGCGCAACAGGGTGGGGACACGGTCGTCCGCCGGAGTGTCCATGGTGGAAGCGTAACAAGGATCGTTGGTTGCACCCACGATCATCTGGTGCCGCCGAGCTCACGAGTCCGTGTCCGTGATCCTTATCGGTGGCAACGCCGGAAGCGGAGAGGAGCGTCGCAGCGGGAGGCTGCTCCAGAGGGCGCCCGAGCCGTGGGAGGCGAGGGCGGTGATGACCGCCGGGGGAGACGGCGAGGCCGAAGCCCGTGGAGAGCTGGAAGCGGGCGAGGGCGCGGCCGAGGACGGGGCCGGGGTGAGGGCGGCGACGAGCGCGGTCGCGCTGCCGGCGTAGATGATCTCGCCGAGCGTGCAGACCACGGACACCGTGGCCGCCAGAAACCCAGAGGTAGGACGCGGCGAGTACCACGCCGGCGAGAGCGAGCACGGTCCGCCGGGAGAAGCGGGACAGCAGGACGGTGAGCGGAACCTGGAGGGTGACCACCAGCACGGTGTTGGCCACGAAGATGGCCGCCGACCAAACCGGGGATGCGTGCAGCTGTGTCACCAGGACCAGGGGAAGCGCGATTTCGGGGACGTTGAGGCAGAAGACGTAGACCACGTTGGCGGCGAGCAGCACGCGCATCCGAGGCCCGGGCCGCTCGGCCCGGGCCTCGGTCGGGGTGGCGGCCGGCTGCGCGCGGACGTGGACCGACCAGGCCAAGGCCGCCGCGGCGAAATAGGCGAGCCCGGTGACGGCTGCCAGCGCCTGCAACGCGGTGGTGCCGCCCGTCAGGCATGCGGTGGCGAGAAGTGCGCCCGCGCCCTCGCCGGCGTTGCGCAGCGCGCGGCCGCCCGCGAGCGCCGCGTCCCGCTCCCGGCCGTGGGAGACCGTGGCCACGAGGGCGGCGTGGGCGGCCGGCCAGGCCTGGTCGCCGATGCCGAGGAAGAGCGCCGCCGTCACGAACAGCCAGACCCCGCGGGGGCGGCCAGCAGCAGCGCCACTCCCAGCACTCGCACCAGCATCGACGCCGCCACGACTGTGCTGCGCGCGCCCCGGTCCAGCCATCGGCCGACGGCGGGCAGGTACACCAGACCCGCGACGGCGCCGACCGTCATGGCGATGCCGGTGACCGGCGGGGAGAGCCGAAGCACCGTCACGCCGTAGAGCAGCAGAAAGGGCCGCAGCAAGCCGGTGCCGAGCGCGTCCACGGCCAGGGCGACCGCGCAGCGCGGACCTCCGGAGGCACGGACGAGGGAGCCCGGCTGGATCTTGGTGGTGGTAACCATGGCACCACCGGTGCGTTCGGCCATCGGGATCGCCGCGTCGGTTGACGGACACCGTCAACCGACGCGGTCGCCGGCCGTCCGACCAGTGAGAATGAGGGGATACGTTGAGGATCGGCATCGGCGCCCTGCCGTCCGGGCGACTGCGGTTCGCTGCCTCCCCGCTCGCCGAGCTGACCGCGATGCTGCACGTGCTGGCCGAACCCGGGCATCACCCGCAGCTCGCCGGCTGGGCGGGCGACGTCTGGGCCGGGCTGCGGCCGGAGCTGGCCGAGCGGCTCAGGGCGGCGGAGTTCCTCTGGGCGTTCCTCACGGGCCGACTTCCTGGTCCCCGCGCGGCCGCGGCCGACCCTCGCCGAGGAGCTGGACGAGGTGGACCGGATCGAGGATGAAACCTATGTGACCGCCGCGCTCGTCACCACGTGCGGCAGCAACCGGGTCCATTTCTCCGCGCCGTCACCGCTCGCCGACGCGACGGCGCGCGAGCGGGCGCTGGAGCTGGCCCAGGCCCGCGGCGCGCTCCAAGAGGCCTTCGCGGAACGCCTGCTCGCGGACCCCGCAGCCGTGCGGGCGCGGGTGCGCCACACCCGCGAACAGTGCGCCGAGGCCTTCTTCGACGCCGCCTGGAGAGACGTCGCCGGGCAACTCGCCACCGACCTGCGCCTGAAGAGCGACCTGTTGAAGCGCCAGGGCCTCGGGGCGGCACTCGCGTCGGTCTCCAGCGCCGTCACCCTGGCCCCGGACGGCAGCTGCATCATCGTGGACAAACTGCAGGACAACGCGACCGCTGCCCGCGACACCGGGATCACCTTCCTCCCCAGCGTCTTCGGCCGGCCGCACCTGGTGGCGGTCCACGCGCCGGGTGGCAGCCGGTGGTGCAATACCTCGTCGCCGAGGCGAAGTCAGCGGAGCCGGTCTCGCCGGCAACGGTCACGCTGCGGCTCGAAGCACTCGCGCATCCGGTGCGGCTGCGGTTGCTGCGCACCCTGGCCCGTGGCCCGCACACCACCGGCGAACTGGCCCACGCCTGGGAACTTTCACCCCCCGAGGTTTCCCGCCACCTCGCCGTCCTGCGCCGCGCGGGCCTGCTCACGACCCGCAGGCACGGTCGTTACGTCCGCTACACCCTCAACCTGCCCGACCTGAGGACGCTGGGGGCCGACCTACTGGCGGCCGTGCTGCGCTGAGCGGCTTCGGGCCGGGGTGATCGCCGGGAGCGAACCGCGCACGCCGTGAGCGAACGGCGCCCCCACGACCTCGCCCGCGCTCCTACGTTCGGTGCGGACAGGATCTCGCGCCGAGTGAGGAGAAGACGATGACGCTGACGGTGGTTCCCGCGATGCACGCGGCGGGGCAGCAGGCGAACGAGTCGGTGTACGAGCAGTTGCTGCGCGACCGGATCGTGTTCCTGGGCACGGAGGTGACCGACGAGGTGGCGAACCGGATCACGGCGCAGCTGTTGCTGCTCGCCGCGGACGACTCCGAAAAGGACATCACCTTCTACCTCAACTCGCCAGGGGGTTCGGTCACGGCGGGGATGGCGATCTACGACACGATGCAGCTGGTGAAGCCGGACGTGGCCACGTGGGGGCTGGGATTCGTGGCGTCGATGGGGCAGTTCCTGCTCTCGTCGGGCACGCCGGGCAAGCGGCACCTGCTGCCGAACACGCGGATCGTGATGCACCAGCCGTCGGCGGGGATCTCGGGGGCGGCGACGGACATCGCGATCCAGGCCGAGGTGTTCGGGAAGATGAAGCGGCGGATCGCGGAGCTGACCGCGGCCCAGACGGGGCAGCCGGTGGAGCGCATCACCGCCGACGCCGACCGCGACCGGTGGTTCGACGCCGAGGAAGCGCTGGCCTACGGGTTCGTGGACCACATCGTGGGCGCGGAGCGGGTCGCCACCGCCTGAGCGGTGTGGACCGCCGCCGGTATCACCCTTGCCGTGTGGTGTCACGCCCCGGGCGCGCGGTGACGATGGTGACCGGAGCGGGCACGGGCCCGTCCGGTCGCCTTGTGGCACGGCTCGGGGAGGAGCACCTTGGTGATGCGGTCGTCGAAACGAGTCTCGTGTCGTAGACGGTTCGTGCTCGCGCTGATCGCGGGCGTGGTCGTCGCGGGCTGTTCGGCCCCGGCGGGGAAGCCGGCGAGCGTCCCGGCGACCGACGGTCCGGTGGCCCAGCAGCTGAAGGATTCGGTGAGTGACGCCGGAGCGGTCGTCCACCTCCAGGCGTTGCAGCGGATCGCCGACGAGAACGGCGGCAACCGGGCGTCGCCGGGCCCGGGTTACGACGCGAGCGTCGACTACGTGGCCGGTGTCCTGCGTGCTGCCGGTTACCAGGTGGCCACTCCCTTTTACGAGGGGTCCGGGCGGGGCACGATGCGCAACGTCATTGCCCAGACCCGCACCGGCAGCCCCGACCATGTGGTGATGGTCGGGGCTCATCTGGATTCGGTGCAGGACGGTCCGGGCATCGTCGACAACGGTTCCGGCGTCGCGGCGCTGCTGGAGATCGCCAAGCGCCTGGGTCCTTCGGCGGCGTTGCGCAACACGGTCCGGTTCGCGTTCTTCGGCTCCGAAGAGGACGGTTCCCAAGGCTCGAAGGCTTACGTGAACGGGCTTTCCACCGAGGGCCTCGGCAAGATCATGCTCTACCTCAACGTGGACATGATCGCTTCGCCGAACGGCGGTTACTTCGCACAGGGCGGGGTGGGTGACGACCCGTCCGCGTCGGGCCCGCCCGGTTCGGCCACCGTCGCCGGGGTCCTCGCCGGCCAGCTTCAGCAGACGGGGGTGGAGCCGGAGCTCATCGAGTTCGTCGGCGACGACGAATCGGCGTTCGTCGAAGCCGGCATCCCGTCGGGTGGCGCGGAAAACGGTGACCGCAAACGGAAGTCCGATGCGCAGGCCCAGGGTTGGGGCGGGTCGGCCGACGAGCGGTACGACCCGTGCTACCACCAGAGCTGCGATCGCCTCGACAACGTCAACCGGGTGGTGCTCAGCCATTACCTCGACGCGATCGCCGGGACCGTCGCCCACTTCGCGACGGCGGAGACCCCGAATCTCCGGTGACGCGGCCGGGGTCGTCGACCACGGGTGCGCTCGACGGCCCCGTGCTGAAACCGGCCGGCCCGCGGCTGGTGACCTTCGGCGACGTGGCCTGGGAAATCTCCACCTCGATCGGGCGTGATGTCCGCTATCGTCCGGTTTCGGCGGACGATAGCGGGTGGCTCGCGTCCGATCGAGGCGCGTGAAGTACGCGCGCTCGACGGCGGCGACGGGTGGCTGGGCGCGGTGGACCGCGCCGGCGGGGGAAGGGAGCACGTGATGTTCACGGTGTCCGGAGTGGTGCTGGTGGTCGCGATCGTCGCGGCGGGATTGATCGCGGGGTTGTTCTACTCCTACGCGGTGTCGGTGATGCCGGGCCTGGCGCGCGCGGACGACCACACGTTCGTGACGGCGATGCGCGAGATCAACATCGCGATCGTCAACGGCTGGTTCCTGCTCACGTTCCTCGGCGCGCCCCTGCTGGCGGCGGCCGCAGTGGTGCTGGACCTGGTGGCCGGAGGGCGCGGGGCGCTGCCGTGGCTGATCGCCGGGTTCGTGCTGCTGCTGGCGATGATCGTGATCACGGCCGTGAAGAACATTCCGATGAACAACGCGCTGGACCGTGGCACCTCGGCGCTCGCCGAGCTGCGGGCGCGGTTCGAGACGAGCTGGGTGCGGTGGAACCTGGTGCGCGCCTTCGTCTCGGCGGCCGGGTTTGCGTGCCTGCTCGGGGGGTGGCTGGCGCGCGGGACCGGCTGACGCGCTGCCCAAACCGGTCCCGCGCTGGTCAGTCGGCGAGGCGGAAGTACAGGTCGGTCTCCCACTTCGTGGCGTCGGGTTCCACGCGCGGGTCGGTGCGGTAGACCTCGAGGCGCCCGGTCCAGTGCTCGCCGTCGGCGCCCTGGGTGCGGTCCCAGCGCACGCCTTCGGCCGTACCCCAGCCGAGGACTTCGGCGGTGGCGGCGGCGAGTCCGTCGGGCGCGCCGTGGTGGGTGGCCATCACGTACTTCCCGCCGGGCACGACGTCGTTGAGGTACTCCTCGCCCAGCTCGACCGGCGCGGCGACCGGCACGCCGGCTTCCACTGTCAGGCTGGCCATGTCCGGCCCGAGCACGAGGTAGCGGAAGAACGGCGCGCCCGCCGGCGCGACCCCGCGTTCGGCGAGGGCACCGACGATGGCGGCGATGCGGTGCGCGACCTCGCGCAGCCCGTCGAAGCCGACAGTCGCGCGGTAGCCGACGTAGGGCTGGTCTTCGCGCTCCACAAGGGACGGCATGGGGTTCTCCTCGTGTCCGGGTCAGCCCAGCATCGGGCGGACTTCGATGGTGCCGTACGCGGCGGCGGGATGGCTGGAGGCGATCTCGACGGCCTCGTCGAGGTCGGCGCAGTCGATCATGACGAAGCCGCCGATCTGTTCCTTGCTCTCGGCGAACGGGCCGTCGGTCAGCAGGACGTCGCCGCCGCGCACCCGGACGGTGGTGGCGGTGGCGGGCGGGTGCAGGCCTCCGCCGCCGACGAGGATGCCGCGGGCGAGCAGGTCGTCGGACCAGCCGCCGCAGCCGGCGATCTTCTGCTCCTCGGTGGGCTCTTCTCCGGCGATCATGAGCAGGTAACGCATGAGCGGTCTCCTAGGCGTGGGTGAGGACTTCGGTCAGGCGGGTGGCGAAGGGGCCGGGTTCGCCGGCGAACCCGCCGTGGTCTCCGGGGAACTCCACGGCTTCCTGCCCGAGCGCGCGGGCCAGCTCGAGCCCGGAGGTGTGGGCGGGAGTGCCGGCCGCGGCCTTGCCGACGGCGACGATGAGGTGGGTGCCGGTGGCGCGCAGGGCGTCGAGGTCGGGTTCCCAGGCGCCGATGGCGGCCATGAGGTGGCCGAAGAAGAACGCGAAGTTGCCCTGCATCCGTTTGCCCTGTTCGATTTCCTCGGCCGACGGGTTCGCCGGTGGCGGCGGCACGTCGAAGCCGGACGCCGCCATGAACGCGCCGAGCGCGGCCTCGACGCCCTGCTCGCGGTAGAGCGCCGGGACGTCGGGGAAGTCGGCCAGCATCTCGCCGAGGTAGCGGCTGATCGGCGGCTCGTGCGCGACCAGGGTCGTCACCTCGCCCGGGTGCCGCCGGGCGTGCTCCAGCATGGTGATCGCTCCGCCGCTGTTGGCGAACACGTGCGCGGGCCCGCCGCCGAGCTCGGTGAGCAGGCGGTGCACGTCGCCGGCGTGCTCACCGACGATGTCGTCGCCGGCTTCGCCGGCGATCGGGCTGCGAGAGAGGCCGCGCGGGTCGAAGGTGACCACGGTGTAGCGGCCGGTCAGGTGCGGGCGCAGGCCGGTGAACGCCGTGGCGTCGGCAGGGCCGCCGGGCACGAGCAGCAGCACGGGGCCGTCGCCGTCGACGTCGTAGGTCAGCTCGGCGCCGGGTACACGCAGGGTCTTGGTGATCATCGCGGTCCTTCCGGTTCACGGGTCGGTTTGTCCAGCCGACGAACGGGCGGCGCCGGGACCGACACCTCCGCGCCGGAAATTTCGGCGAGCCTGCGCCGCAGGTAGCCGCGCTCGGCGTCGGTGCGCGCGAGGTCGAGCGCCTCGGTGTACGCGGTGTGGGCTTCGGCGGTGCGGCCGAGGCGGCGCAGGAAGTCGGCGCGGGTGGCGGGCAGCAGGTGGTAGCCGGCCAGCGTGCCGCGGGCGGTGAGCTCGTCGGCGAGTGCGAGGCCGGTTCCGGGCCCGAACGCCATCCCCGCGGCGACCGCGTGGTTCAGCTCCACGACGGGGGTGGGCAGGTGGCGGCGCAGCTCGCGGTAGAGGCCGGCGATCTGGGCCCAGTCCGTGTCGGCGGCACGCGCGGCCGTGGCGTGGCACGCGGCGATCGCGGCCTGCACCTGGTAGGGCCCGGGGTTGTGGCGGCGCAACGCGGCTTCCAGCAGGGTGGTGCCCTCGGTGATCGCGGCGGCGTCCCAGCGGCCGCGATCCTGTTCCTCCAGAGGCACCAGCTCCCCGTTGCCGGCGACGCGGGTGGCGCGGCGGGCGTGCTGCAGCAGCAGGAGCGCGAGCAGGCCGCTGGCCTCGGGTTCGTCGGGCATCAGGTGCGCGAGCACGCGGGCGAGGCGGATCGCTTCGGCGGCGAGGTCGGGCCGTTGCAGGTCGGGTCCGGCGCTGGCGGTGTAGCCCTCGTTGAACAGCAGGTACAGCACGCCGAGCACGGCCGCGGTGCGTTCGGGCAGCAGGTGCGCGGGCGGCACGCGGTACGGGATGCCGGCGCTGCGGATCTTGCGTTTCACCCGCACGAGCCGCTGCGACATCGTGGCCTCGGGCACGAGGAACGCGCGGGCGATCTCGGCGGTGCTGAGCCCGGCCAGGGTGCGCAACGCGAGCGCGACCTGTGCTTCGACGGCGAGCGCCGGGTGGCAGCAGGTGAAGATGAGGCGGAGGCGATCGTCGGGCACGGTTCCGTCGTCGGTCGGTGGTTCGTCGGGGACGATCATGCGCGCGGCCTCCCGGAGCTTGCCCGCTCCTACGGCGTCGCGGCGGATCCGGTCGACGGCTCGGTTGCGGGCGGCGGTGGTGAGCCAGGCCCCGGGTCGGGTTGGGATGCCGTCGCGCGGCCAGGTGCGCACGGCGAGGGTGAAGGCGTCCTGGGCGCACTCCTCGGCGAGGTCCCAGTCGCCGGTGACCCGGATGAGGGTGGCCACGACCAGCGACCACTCTTCCCGGAACGCCTGCGCGACGGCGGCCTCCACCGCGGCGTCCCGCCCGTGCTCCTCCACCCGTGCTCCCTCCGGTGCCGGCTCGTATCCGCTCGACGAGCGGGCATGAGCGAAACCGACACCCGGGTGCGAACCTAATCCGGGGGACCGACAGTCTCCAGGCCTTCAGCGGCGCTCGACGAGCAGCGTCACCCCGTCGAGGATGCGGGCGAGGCCGAAGCGGAAGTGGTGCTCGGGGTTGGACGCGGCGTCGTGCGCCTGCCCGGCGGCGGTGCCGACGCGGCTCGCGCGCGGGAAGTTCGCGCCGTCGGCGGCGGGGATTTCGGCGAGGACGGGCGCGCTGCGTTCCCACCACTCGGCGTCGGTCAGGCCGGTGCGGCGCGCGAGCCGGACGGCGTCGATCGAGCCGCGCGCGGTGCCCTGCACGAGCCCGATGACGAGGCCGACGACGGCGTCGAGCTCCAGTTCGTCGAGATCGAGGCCGTCGAGCGCGCTGAGTTCGCGTTCGTACTTGGCGAAGGTGTTGGGCCCGAGCGGCGGGCGGCCGGTGGTGATCTGCAGCAGCCAGGGGTGGCGGTGGTAGAGGCGCCACAGGTCCTCGGCCACGGCGGTGAGCGCGTCGCGCCAACCGGTCGAGGGCAGTTCCGCGGTGAGCTCGCCGTGGGCGCCGTCGAGCATCAGGTCGATCAGCTCGGCGTGTCCGGGCACGTAGGTGTAGAGCGACATCGGGGCGACCCCGAGCTCGTCGGCGACGCGGCGCATGGTCACCGCCTCGAGCCCGTCGGCGTCGGCCAGCCGCGTCGCGGTCGCGACGACGTCGGCCACGGTGAGCTTGGGCTTCGGCCCGCGCCGTGGGGGTCCGGGGACGCCCCAGAGCAGCTCGATCGTCCGCCGCGGGTCGCCGCCGCCGGTGTACTCCGTGCTCATCCGCGTCATTCTGCCCTGCATTTCCTCGTACGTCGTACAGAGTTCTGGTAATGTCGGCGGACGGCGGACGAGACCGACGGGAAGGGGAGTCGTGGGGAGCGCATCGCCGGGGGAGGCCGTCGTGGTCGAGCCGGGTTTCGTCGTGTTCTGGCACCCGGACGGCACCACACCGGCGGGACCGGGCGAGCTCGGTTCGCTCGACGTGGTGCTGCGAGACGGTCTGCGCACGGTTCCGGCGCGGCGGGTCCCGGTCGCCGACGCTGTCGAGCTGCTGCCCGAGGTTTCCGGCGACGCGTCGGCGGAGTTCTGGTCGGTCGCCGCGCAGGCGGGGATGCGCCTGGCCGGGGCCGGGTGGACGGGGCCGCTGGCGCCCGAGGAAGAACAGTGGCTGCGCCGGCTCGCCGACGCGATGCCGCCGCACGCCCACGCCACCCCGCTGCCCGGTGACCCGGCCCGGTTGCCCGAGCCGTTTCCCGTGCTACTGCGGTTCCTGCGTGACGTCGCCGGCCTCGCCGCCGCCACGCGGCTGTCGCTGCGGCTCGAATCGGACGACCTCGACGGCGGCCGGTTCCGCGCTGTGGTGCAGGTGCACCGCGACACCGTCGTCGACGCCGACGAACTGTGGCGGACGGGCGCCGAGGCGGTCCGCCACGAGGTGCTGCTCGTGTTGCGGCGCTGCGCCGAAGTGTGGCCGCCGCTCGCCCCGCTGCTGGCCGCGCCCGTGCCCGCGGAGGTGGCGCTGCTCGACGACGACATCCGCGAGCTGCTCGGTGCCGCCGCCGGCCGGCTGGCCGACCTGGGCGTCGCCGTCCACTGGCCCGCCGACCTGGCCGGGCTCACGGCTCGCGCGGTCGTCCGTCCTGGTGCCGCGCCGGACGACGTGCCGGCCTTCTTCGGCGGCGGCCGCGCGTTGGAGCTCGACTGGCAGCTCGCCCTCGGTGGCACCCAGCTCTCGGCGGCCGAGCTGGACGTGCTCGCGGAGGCGCACCGGCCCGTCGTACGGCTGCGGGACCGGTGGGTGCTGCTCGACCCGGCGTCGGCGAGCCGCGCCCGGGAGCGGGCGCTGAAACCCCTCGCGCCCGTCGACGCGCTGGCCGCCGCTCTGGCCGGCACGACCGAAGTGGACGGTGCCGAGGTCGAGCTCGTCACCGGCGGCTGGCTCGCCACGCTGCGGTCGCGGCTCGCCGAGCTACCGGGCCCGATGCCGCCTCCGGCAGGGTTGACGGCGAACCTGCGCGACTACCAGCTGCGCGGCCTGCACTGGCTCGACACCGTCACCTCCCTGGGCCTGGGCGGCTGCCTCGCCGACGACATGGGCCTGGGCAAGACGCTCACCCTCATCGCCCTGCACCTGCACCGCGCCACCGGCCCGACGCTGGTGGTGTGTCCGGCGTCGCTGCTGGGCACGTGGGAGGCCGAGATCCACCGCTTCGCCCCGGGCGTCGCCGTCCGGCGGTTCCACGGCGGCGCCCGCTCGCTCGACGACCTCGACGGCTTCGTGCTCACCACCTACGGCACGCTGCGCGCGGATCCGGCGCGGCTGGCCGCCGTGGCGTGGGACCTGGTGGTGGCCGACGAGGCCCAGCACGTGAAGAACCACCGTTCCGGCACGGCGAAAACGCTGCGCACGTTGCGCTCATCCGCCCGGGTGGCGCTCACGGGCACCCCGGTGGAGAACACGCTGTCCGAGCTGTGGGCGATCCTGGACTGGACCACGCCGGGCCTGCTCGGCACGCTCACGGACTTCCGTGCCCGCTGGGCGAAACCCGTCGAATCCGGTGCCGATCCCGCCGCGGCCGAGCGGCTTTCCCGGCTGCTGCGACCGTTCCTGCTACGGCGGCGCAAATCCGACCCGGGGATCGCGCCCGAGCTGCCCGCGAAGACCGAAACCGACCGGCCCGTGGCGCTGACCGCCGAGCAGGCCGCGCTGTACGAGGCGGCCGTGCGGGAACTGCTGGCCGAGGTCGGCGCGAGCGACGGGATGGCGCGCCGCGGCCGCATCGTCAAGCTGCTCACCACGCTCAAGCAGATCTGCAACCACCCCGCCCACTACCTGGCCGAAGGCGACGACGCGCCGCTGTCCGGCCGGTCCGGCAAGCTGGAGCTGCTGGACGAGCTGCTCGACACGATCCTCGCCGAAGACGGCGCGGTGCTCGTGTTCACCCAGTACGTGGTGATGGCGAGGCTGCTGCAACGCCACCTCGCGGGTCGTAAAATCCCCAGCCAGTTCCTGCACGGCGGCACCCCCGTTCCCCGGCGTGAAGAGCTGGTCCGCCGATTCCAGGACGGCGCCGTGCCGGTGTTCCTGCTGTCGCTGAAGGCGGCCGGGACGGGCCTCACGCTCACCCGCGCCGACCACGTGGTGCACTACGACCGCTGGTGGAACCCGGCCGTCGAGGACCAGGCGACCGACCGCGCCTACCGGATCGGGCAGAGGCGTCCGGTGCAGGTGCACCGGCTCGTTGCCGAGGGCACGGTCGAGGACCGGATCGCCGCGCTGCTGCGAGAGAAACGCGCGCTCGCCGACGCCGTGCTCGCCGGTGGGGAAGCGGCGTTCACCGAGCTGACGGACACCGAGCTCGCGGAGCTCGTGCAGCTGAGGAGACCGGCATGACCGACCGGGTCCAGGGGTTCCCGGCGTTCCCCGCGCGCGAAGGCCGCGGTCCGTTCGCGCGCACGTGGTGGGGCCGCGCGTGGCTGCGGGCGATGGAGGACACCGCCCTGGATCTGCGGCAGCTGCGGCGCGGCCGCCGGTACGCGGTCGCGGGCCTGGTCGGGCCGATCACCGTGAGCCCCGGCCGGATCGCCGCGACGGTGGACGACACCGACGGCGGCCCGTTCCGCACGAGCGTGCACCTGGCGGAACTGTCCACAGCAGACTGGGACCGGCTGCTCGGCCGAGCCGCCGACCGGGCCGGGAACCTCGCCGCGCTGCTCGACCGGCACCTGCCGCCCGAGCTGGCCGACGACGTGCCGCTGCTGCCGGGCATCGGCGATCTCGACCCGGAGTGCGACTGCCCCGGCTTCGAGCTGCCGTGCCGGCACGCGGCCGCGCTGTCGTTCCAGGTGTCGTGGCTGCTCGACGCCGACCCGTTCGTGCTGCTGCTCGCCCGCGGCCGCACCGAACGCGAGGTCCTCGACGAGCTCGGCCATCGCACCACCCGCCCCTCCGAGGGCATCCTGGCCGCCGACGCATACGCGCGGGTGGTGCCGCCCG
Source organism: Amycolatopsis sp. 2-15 (assembly GCF_030285625.1). Classification (NCBI taxonomy): domain Bacteria; kingdom Bacillati; phylum Actinomycetota; class Actinomycetes; order Pseudonocardiales; family Pseudonocardiaceae; genus Amycolatopsis; species Amycolatopsis carbonis. The sequence goes on along the minus strand of NZ_CP127294.1, from coordinate 6,618,880 downwards.
TGCCGGATCTGGCCGACTTCACTCCCGTGCCGCGTTAGGCGTGGGTGCCGCCGTCGATGCGGATCTCCGTGCCGGTGATGAACTCGCCGTCGTCGGACGCCAGCATCGCCACGACGCCCGCGACCGACTCCGGGCGCCCGACCGGGTTGCCGACGGGCGTCGCGAGATCCGTCGGCAGGATCGGCAGGAGCTTGCCGAACAGTGCCCAGTCGACGTCCTGCGGCATCCAGGTGCCCGCGTTGTCGGTGATGCCGCTCTTCACGCTGCCCGGCGCGACGCTGACCGCGCGCACGCCCTGCTTGCTGTACTCCAGCGCCAGTGAGTGCGTGAACGCCTGGATCCCGCCCTTGCTCGCCGCATACGCCGCCATGTAGGGGTGGGCGAACGCCGCGGAGGTGGAACTGAAGTTGATCACCACGCTCTTCCCCGTGGCGATCAACGCAGGCAGCGCCTCGCGCGTGACCAGGAACGTACCGGTGAGGTTCACCGCGACGATCCGGTTCCAGAACTCCAGCGACGTCTCATGCGTGTGGGAGGCCTGCAGGATCCCGGCGGCGTTGACGAGCACGTCGAGCCCGCCGAGGTGCTCGACCGCGGCCGCGGTGCCCTTCACCACCGACTGCTCGTCGCCGACATCCATCACGAACGTCTCGAGGCGCGGGTCGCCGGCCAGCTCGGCGGTGCCCGCGATGGTCTCCGCGGACACGTCGGTGGCCACCACCCGCGCCCCCTCCTCCAGCAGACGCAACGTCGTGGCGCGGCCGATGCCGGAACCGGCACCCGTCACGAGGATCCGGCGACCGTGCAAGCGAGTCATCTTGCTCCGTAGTGTTGGCTTCGGCTGCGCCGAAGCGTGCGCGATCGCCTTTGAGCCGGTTTCCGGACAAAGCGGTCGGACCGGCCGGGGGGCCGATCGCACCGCTCTGTCCGGAAACCGGCGCGATCTCGCCGTTACGGTACCGAGTTCACCACTGCCTGCCACGGCGCAATTTCGCCAGTTCCGGCATCGACACGTGCCCGATCCGGTACCGCACGGGGTCTTCGTCCGGTGCGTCCTCGGCCCACAGGGTGTAGCGCACCAGCTCCCAGCCACGCGGGTCGATCACGAGTGCGGCGGAATGGACGCCGTCGCGCTGCGAGTGCTCCGACAGGTCGGCCAGCGCCGGCGTGATCACATCACCCGGAAGGACCTCGCGTGGCAGGGTTTCCGTGCGTTTGCCGGCCGCGCGAGGAGTCGTGCCGAACGCCGGCCCTTCCTCGAACGCGAGCACGGTCCAGTGCGGCACGGGCGGCCGGCCGAAGTCGTCGACGATCCCGCGGAACCCGCCTTCCCACAGGAAGACGTGCATGCCGGCCGGGTCGTGCCAAAGGTAGAAGGGGGAGTACTGGTTCAGCACCGAGCCGTCGACGCCGCGCTCACGCACCCCGTACGCCTTGAGCCCCAGCCCGCGGAACTCGTCCAGCAACGGCCCGCGCTCACGCACCCTGCGGTGGATGATCTGCATGCCGTAGTCGGCGGGCAGGGTGATCTCGTAGTGCATGGCGTGCACGGGTGACCTCCGATCGTCGAAGTCCACACTAGGAGGACGGGGCATGCCGGCGTACGGGTTTGTGGGAGCCGGGGAGATCACGGCAGCGATCGTCGAAGGACTCAGCGGTGAAGGGCTCAGCGGTGACGCGCCTGCGGTGTTCCTGTCGCCGCGCGGCCGGCAGGTCGGGCAGGAGCTGGCGACGCGGTTCCCGAACGTGGCTGTCTGCGCGAGCAACCAGGACGTGCTCGACGCGGCTTCGGCGATCGTCCTCGCGGTCCGGCCCGCCGCGGCCCGGGAAGTGGTGGCAGAGCTGGAGTTCCGGCCGGACCACGTGGTGCTCAGCGCCGTGGCGGGCGTGCCGCTGGCGACGCTGCGGGAGTGGACCGCACCGGCCGCGCGCGTCGTGCGGACCATTCCACTGCCACAGGCAGCCCGCCGGCAGAGCCGCACCGCGCTGTTCCCGGACCACCCCGTCGCCCGGGACCTGTTCGAGCCGCTCGGCGGGGTGAGCGTCCCGCCCGACGAGCCGACGCTCGACGCCTTCAGCACCGCGACCGCCACCTTCGCCGCGCACCTGGACTACCTGGCCACCATCGCGGGCTGGCTCGCCGGCCACGGCGTCGAACCCGGCGTCGCCGACGCCTACGTGACGCACTTGTTCGCACAACTGGGCCAGTCGCTGGGCACCGCGTCACTCACCGAGCTGACCGCGAAACACACCACACCGGGCGGGATCAACGAGCAGCTGATGACCGCGTTGCGCCACGACGACGTGCCCGGCTCGGTGCGCCACGCCCTCGACGCGGTCCTGGCCCGGCTGCGCGAATGACTCAGCTTTCCTTGCGCGCCAGCAGATAAGCCTGCGGCGTCTTCTCCCGCGGCCCCATCTCGCGGACCAGCCGCGCCTCCACCGTGAAACCAGCGTCGGTGAGCAGCCCGGCGATGAAGTCCGGGTCGAGCCGGTAGGCGTAGAGGGAGATGTCGTGACCGTAGCTGTGGGTGAGGTGCCGGCGCTCGGCGCCGACCTGGAACGCGGTCAGCAGCCGCCCGCCCGGCTCGACCACGCGGGCCAGCTCCGCGACCAGCACCGGCAGCTTTTCGGGCGGCGTGTGAATCAGCGAGTACCACGCGAGCGCACCCGCCAGCGACGCGTCGGCCAGCGGCAGCGCGGCCATCGACCCGACCTCGAACTCCAGCCCCGGATGCGCCTCGCGCGCGACCTCGACCATGCCGGGGGACAGGTCGATCCCGAACGCAGCCAGCCCCCGCCCCGCCAGGTACCCCGTGATCCGGCCCGGACCGCACCCCAGATCCCCGACGCGCGCGCCGACGCCGACGAGCTCGGCGAAGGTGTCGAGCATCGCGCGGTCCCACGGGCTCGCGGCGAGATCGTCCTTCAACAGGTCGGCGTAGGACACCGCGACGATGTCGTAGGCGGTGCGGGTGGCGGACACGAAGTCGGTTTCGGAGGCGGTCATGACCGTGGACGCTAGCGCGCCGACCGGCCCCGTGTCCGCCGTATGTCCACCAAACCCGGCGCCGCCTACACCCGCGCGCGGTCGATGATGGCCGAGGTGTCCGTACCCGCCGGCAACGTGCCGAACGCGAGACCCCAGTCACCGGCGAACCGCGACGCGCAGAACGCGTCGGCCACCGCCTGGTCACCATGGCGCACCAGCAAGGAACCCTGCAGCACCAACGCCATCGACTCCACCACACGCCGCGCGCGGAACTCCACGTCGTCCAGATCGGACAGGTCCTTCTTCAGCCGGCCCACGGCGTCGTCCAGCCGCGCGTCGGCACCCGCGGCCTGCTCGACCTCGGTGAAGAACGCCGCCACCGACTCCGGCTGACGGCCCATGGCGCGCAACGCGTCGAGCGCCGCCACGTTCCCCGAACCCTCCCAGATGGACATCAGCGGGGCCTCGCGGTAGAGCCGCGGCATCCCGGATTCCTCGACGTACCCGTTGCCACCGAAGCACTCCAGCGCCTCAGCCGCGTGCATCGGCGCCCGCTTGCACACCCAGTACTTCGTGACCGCCAGCCCGAGCCGCCGGAACGCCTGCTCCTGCGCGTCGTCCGGCCGGTCGCCCGCCGCCGCGAGCCGCATCGCCACCGTCGCGGCCGCGTCCGACTCCACCACGAGATCGGCCAGCACGTTCGCCATCAACGGCTGATCCACCAGCGCCTTGCCGAACGCGTGCCGATGCGTCGCGTGGTGCACCGCCCGCACCGCACCCAGCCGCATCCCCGACGCACTGCCGAGCGCGCAGTCGAGCCGCGTGTTGTTCACCATCTCGATGATCGTGCGGACCCCGCGCCCCTCCTCACCGACGAGCCAGCCCACCGCGTCCTCGTACTCGATCTCCGACGACGCGTTCGACCGGTTGCCCAGCTTGTCCTTCAGCCGCTGCAGCCGGATCGGGTTTCGGCTGCCGTCGGGCAGCGCGCGGGGGAGCAGGAAACACGACAGCCCGCCCGGCGCCTGCGCCAGCGTGAGGAACAGGTCCGACATCGGCGCGGAGGTGAACCACTTGTGGCCCATCAGCCGGTAGGAACCGTCGGCGACCGGGCGCGCGGTCGTGGTGTTGGCCCGCACGTCGGAGCCGCCCTGCTTCTCCGTCATCGACATGCCCGCGATCAGCCCGCGCTTCGTGCTCGGCTCCCGCAGCCCGAAGTCGTACTCCGTCGCCGCCAGCAGCGGCTCATACACCGCCGCCAGCTCCGGATTGGCCCGCAACGCCGGAACCGCCGCGTAGGTCATCGAAATCGGGCACGTGTGCCCGGCCTCCACCTGACCCCACACAAACAGCTTCGCCGCCCGCGCCGCGTGCGCCCCGGCCCGCTCGTCGCGCCACGGCGCGGCCTGCACCCCGTGCGACACGGCGACGCTCATCAGCTCGTGCCAGTACGGGTGGTACTCGACCTCGTCGATGCGGTTCCCGTACCGGTCGTGCGTGCGAAGCACCGGCTCGTTCTCGTTGACGATCCGGCCCCACTCCTGGGCCTGCTCACTCCCGGCGAGCCGGCCCAGCTCGTGGACCTCCTCGGCCGCCCAGCCCGCGTCCGCGCGGTCGAGCGCCTCGAGCAGCGCCGGATCCTGCGCGACGTCGTAGACCAACGGCGGCACCTGGTTGGTGACCTCATGCGTGGCGGACATCGGAACCTCCCAAAGACCGGACGACAAACGTCCGCAACTCGACGACATCACTCACCGCACCGCCTCGCAGCGGCCCGATCAACACCTCCGCCGCGGCACCCACTAGCGCCGCCGCGGTCAACACTGAATCCTGCGCGGGCAACGCACCCGAGGTCACCCCGGCGGCCACGTGCTCGGCCACCACATCCCGGAAAGCGCGCCGGAACTCCAGGCGCTCCGCGTCGATGAGCGCGTCCACCGGCTCGGCCAACAGCGCGTACGCCAGCCGCGGCGCCTTCAACGCGCGCGCCGCGAACGTCTCGAACACCGCCGCCACCCGCTCCGCCGGCTCACCCGGCCCCGCCGACGCCTCCCGCACCGCCTCGACCTCCCGCGTCACGACCTGGCGGAACACCCGCACGACCAGCTGGGCCTTGGTGGGGAAGTGGCGGTACACCGTGCCGACGGCAACCCCGGCCCGCTCCGCGACGGCCGCCACGGAACAGCCCGCGTAACCGTGCTCGGCCAGCTGCTCCACCGCCGCGGCGACGATCGAGTCGCGCAACGCGTCGAGCCGCTCCTGCACCTTCGGAGTCCTGCGGTAGGGCACGGCAAGAAGTGAACCATTGATTCATTACTTCAGTCAACCGCAGCGTTCACCCAGCTCACGGCTTCTCGATGAGCGCTGACCCCGTCGTGCAGCCCCGCGCCTGCAACGCCAGGAGAGCCGCCACCAGCCGATCGGCTCGCACGGCCCGGTCCTCGCAAAAAAGTGCTCAGCGGATGACCACTCATCCGTGCTTGGCTGGGACCCCGACAAACCGGACATCGCGAAAGGGACCAGCTCATGCTGCGAGGAATGGCCACCCTGAACTTCTCCGCCGACGACCTGCAGGCCGCCCAGGCCTGGTACACCGACATCCTCGGCACCGAGCCCTACTTCGCCCGCCCCGGCTACATCGAGTTCCGCCTCGGCGACCGCGAAGCCGAGCTCGGCATCATCGACCGCAACTACCTGCCCCCGGCCCCCGAGGGCCCCGCCGGCGCCGTCCTGTACTGGCACGTCGACGACCTCACCGGCGCCCTCGATCGCCTCCTGGCCCTCGGTGCCAAGGAACACGACGGCATCCGCGAGCGCGGCCACGGCTTCGTCACCGCCTCGGTCGTCGACCCGTTCGGCAACGTCCTCGGCATCATGTCCAACCCGCACTACCTCGAAATGCTCGCCACCGGCTGAGCCTTGCGGCCCGGGCACAGGGGAGTGGCTCAGGCACCCGGACAGCTTGTGGTCGAGGAACTCACCGATGTCCGACAGCTCGCGCCGGAACCCGAAGTTCTTCACCCCACCGAACGGCATCCGCGGCGAATCGAAGCAACACGAGTTACATCCGGTCCATTACGAGCGCGTTCGGCCACTGGCCGGAATCTCCGATACGCGCACCTGAATGGTGTGGGGAGCAGTGCCGATCCACCTTACTTGACATAATGTACATTATCGGCACTAGGCCGACCTGCAGAAGGAAGCTCGGAGAGGGGCTCCAGGAGGCGGATTCGAGCGGCTTGAGCACCGCAGACGAGAGAGCGTCCCGGGAAGCCTGCCAGGGTCACCGATCCGCGCCCGACTCAATCGCCCATCGCGGGACAGCTCCCGAGCAAGCCTCCAGGGCGTCATCAGGAGATCCAGAGGCTTCGGCAGAGAGATCCCCGAGTTCAAGGCTTCAAGGCTGCCCCGATACGCCCTCTAATTCGTCACCGTGACGAATTGAACGCGACTGGCAGGACATCGAAAGCGCGCAACCAACAAGCGCACTGGAGCAATCAACGGCAGCTCGGCCCTCGGCAAGCCGCCCCGGGCAGCCACGGGCAACCACTCGAACAGATGAACGATCCCTCGCCAACACCGCACAGCACAGCCAGAAACTCGCCAAACCGGCCATACGAGCCGAGGGCACGAAACCGAGGGAACCGTTGTCCCCCAAGGGGATTCAGCCCCTCCGCACCCACGTTTCATGCATAATCGCCATTATGCAGCATACCGGACCAGTATCCGGATGCCAGAACTGTCGGTGCTGTGCTGTACAAGATCCAGATGCTGGTTTCCGAGGCACAGCAAGCGTTCTTCGCGGCACGGCGGCCGCGCAAGGACTCGCCGCACACCACTGCCGCCTATCGTCGTGACCTGGCCGGGATCACCACTCTCCTGCTCCAGGAGCTCGGGTGCGCGCCCGAGGAGCTGGACGTCGGACATCTGACAGCGCCCGCGCTGCGGACGGCGTTCGGCGCGTTCGCCGACGGGCACGCGAAGAGCTCGGTGCTGCGGGCGTGGTCGACGTGGAACCAGTTCCTCACCTTCTGCGTATCCGACGGGCTGCTGGCGGGCAACCCGATGGGCGCGGTCGCCCGGCCCAAGACTCCCCCGCTGGTGCCGAAACCGTTGCGGGGTGAGGAAACTCCGGAGCGGTTGCTCGCGGCGGCGGCCGACGGTGCGCGGCGCGCGCGGGATCCGTGGCCGGAGCGCGACGTGCTGGTGCTGGCGCTCGGGCTGGTGGCGGGGTTGCGGGCGGCGGAGATGCGGGCGCTGACGCCGCGTTCGGTGGTGGGCCGTGACGGTGAGCTGCGGTTGCACGTGTCGGGCAAGGGCAGCCGGGACCGGTCGATCCCGGTGCAGCCGGTGCTGGCGAAGCTGATCGAGGACTACGGGAAGTCGTGCCGGCGGCGGTTTCCGCAGCTGCGATTCCCGGCGGCGGAGCCGTTGCTGCGCGATCGGGCGGGTGAGCCGATCGGGCGTGGGGCGCTGGAGTATCTGGTGAAGTCGTGTTACCGGTGGGCGGGGTTGCACGACCGGGTACCGGTGGGGGCGAACCTGCACGCGTTGCGGCATACGTTCGCGACACGCTTGGCGGAGGACGGGGCCACGGCGTCGGAGATCATGACGTTGCTGGGGCACGCGAGCCTGGCCACGAGCCAGAACTACATCGAGGCGACGGGGCGGGAGCAGCGGGCCGCGGCGGCGAGCAACCGGACGTACCGCGCGCTGGACGGGCTGGGCGCGGGCGAGGCGGGCTGAGGGTTCAGTGGGTGGCCATGTACTGCTCGCGGAGCACGTGTTTGCGGATCTTGCCGGAGCCGGTGAGGGGGAACTCGGTGACGAACTGCCACACCTTGGGTGTCTTGTGCGGCGCGAGGTGTTTGCGGACGTGGGCGAACAGCTCTTCCTCGCCGGCGTCGGCGCCGGGGCGCAGGAGCACGAAGGCGCCGACTTGTTCTCCCCATTCCGGGTCGGGGATGCCGACCACGGCGACGTCGGCGACGGCGGGGTGGTCGAGCAGGACGTGTTCGATCTCGCGGGGGTAGATGTTCTCTCCCCCGCGGATGATCATCTCTTTGACGCGGCCTTCGATGGTGAGGTAGCCGCGGTCGTCCATGCGGGCGAGGTCGCCGGTGTGGAGCCAGCCTTCGGGGTCGATGGCGGCGGCGGTTTCTTCGGGCATGGCGTGGTAGCCGGTCATCACGTGGTAGCCGCGGGTGCAGAGCTCGCCGGTCTCCCCGGTGGCGGCGGTTTCGCCGGTGAGGGGGTCGACGATCTTCACGGCGCAGGCGGGCAGGGCGCGGCCGAGGGTTTCGGCGCGGTCGTCGGCGCTGTCGGCGGGGGTGGTCATGGTGATGCCGGGCGAGGCTTCGGTCTGGGCGTAGATGATGGACATCGGCACGCCGAGGGTGGTTTCGATGCGGCGGACGAGGGCGGGTGGCACGGTGGCGCCGCCGCTGAGGGCGTAGCGGACGGAGCTGAGGTCGGTCTTGGGGAAATCGGGGTGGCCGAGCAGGGCGAGCAGCATGGTGGGCACGCCGCCGAAGACCACTCCCCTCTCCTGTTCGAGGAGGGCGAGCTGCAGCGCGGGGTCGAACCAGGGCATGAGGACCTGGGTGCCGAGGGTGGCGATCGGGGCGAGGGTGGCGAGCACGCAGCCGGCGGTGTGGAACAGGGGCATGGGGTTGACGAAGTTCTCGCCGGGTCGCATTTCCAGCGTGCGGGCGTAGGAGAGCCGGGCGTTGTTGGTGATGCCGCGGTGGTGCAGCACGGCGCCTTTGGGGGTGCCGGTGGTGCCGGAGGTGTACTGGATCTGGGCGGGGTCGCCGGGTTCGACGGTGGGCAGGGCCTGGGTGGGCAGCCCGGAGGCGCGGAAGGCGCGCCAGTCTTCGAACCGGATGGTCTCGCGCAGGTGGGGCAGGTCGGGGCGGACGTGGTCGAGGATGGCGGCCATGGGGGTGCCGCGGTATTCGCCGACGAGGAACACGCCGGAGGCGCCGGATTGGCCGAGGACGTGGCGGAGTTCGGCTTCTCGCAGGGCGGGGTTGACGGTGACGAGTGTCAGGCCGGCGAGGGCGGTGGCCATTTCGAGCAGGACCCATTCGGGGATGTTGTTGGCCCAGGCGGCCACGCGTTCGCCGGGTTCGAAGCGGCCGAGCAGGGCGCGGGCGGCGTCTTCGGCTTCGCCGAGGAGCTCGCCGTAGGTCCAGCGGCGGCGTGCTGCGGGGTCGGGCAGGCCTTCGACGAGGGCGGGTGCGTCTGGGGCTTGGTGGGCGGCTTCGCGGAGCAGGTCGCCGACGGTGAGTTCGCGGACGGCGTGGAGTTCGGTGGCGGGTGTGAACGCGGCCTTCGTCACGGGCGTCTCCCTCGCTCGGCCGGCGCGCGGCTTCGCTGCCGGCAGTCCCCCGGGGACATTCCGGACTCTAGTCCGCCCGGCGGGCCGGCGGAGCGGCTTGAATTCACGGCGGAGCCACTTGATTCACAGGGCAGGTGCGTGAAATCTCGGTGGGCCGGCTTGAATTCTCAGCGGAGCTGTTCGAGGTCCTTCGCGGCGTGCACGATTTCTTCGGCGAGGCGGCGCAGTTCGTCGGCGTCGGCGCCGTCGTGGGTGGCGGTGGCGATGTCCTCGGCGGCGCAGCGCAGCTGGAAGAGGCGGTCCTGCAGGGCGGCGATCTCGGTGTCGGAGAGCACGACGGCGTCTTCGGGCAGGCCGCTGCGTTGCAGGGCGGTGCGGCGTTCGTAGGCGCGCTGGCGGCAGGACTGGCCGCAGTAGCGGCGGCGCCGGCCGACGTTGCCGCCTTCGGGCAGGCGGCGGCCGCACCAGCCGCAGTGCTTGGGTGCGTTGTTGCGGCGTGGTACGACCAGTTCGTCGCCGGTCATCGGGTGCTCGGCCAGTTCCCTCACCCGCCAGACCCTAGCTGGCCATCGTGTTCTCATGCCGAGGCCATGCCGGTGGAGCACACTGTGGGGATGCGCCCACCGTTTCCGTACCTGGCCGATCCGCTCCCCCGTGCGTTCGCCCACCGTGGGTGGCATCTCGACGAGCTGGCGGGGATGGAGAACTCGCTGCCGGCGTTCAAGCGTGCGGTCGAGGAGGGGTACCGGTACGTCGAGACGGATGTGCACGCGACGTCGGACGGTGTGGTGGTGGTGCACCACGACGACACGCTGGACCGGACGACCGACGGTGGCGGGTCGATCGCGGCGCAGACGTGGGAGCAGCTGAAGGGGGTCAAGGTCGGCGGGCGGGCGACGTTGTCGCGGCTGGAGGACGTGCTGGAGGAGCTGCCGCTGGCGCGGTTCAACGTGGATGTGAAGGCGAACAGCGCGGTGGAGCCGTTCGTGCGGGTGCTGGAGCGCACGGGTGCGTTCGACCGGGTGGCGGCGGCGTCCTTTTCGGACTCGCGGCTGGCGCGGCTGCGGCGGTTGGCGGGGCCCAAGCTGTGCACGGCGATGGGGCCGCGGTCGGTGCTGATGGTGTGGGCCAATGGCTGGGTGCCGCCGTTGCCGCTGAGCCGGTTGGCGGGTGGGTTTCTGGCTCAGGTGCCGGTGAAGCAGGGGCCGTTGACGGTGGTGGACCGCTCGTTCGTGAAGGCGGCGGAGCGCGCGGGGTTCGAGGTCCACGTGTGGACGATCGATGAACCGGCGCAGATGCGGGAGCTGCTGGACCTGGGTGTGCACGGGCTGGTGACGGACCGGCCGGACCTGCTGCGCGACGTGCTCGTCGAGCGGGGTGCGTGGCAGCAGGCCGGCTGAGCCGCGGTTTTACCTGGGGCGTTTACCCTGCCACGCGGCCTTCCACGTGAGGGGGCCGAGGCGGCCGGAGTCCTTGATGCCGTTGGCGCGTTGCAGGCCGAGCACGGCGGTTTTGGTTTTGTCGTAGTAGCAGCCGGTGCCGGTGAAGCCGTAGCCGAAGGCGTTCATGCGGAGCTGGAACGTCTTGAGGGCGGGTGCGCAGTCCCCGTAGGCGTAGACGACGCCGGGCCAGGCGGGCATGGCGCCGGGGGGCGCGGGTGGGGTGGGCTGGGGCTTCGGGGGCGGCGGGGCGGGCAGGCCGGTGCCGCCCATGTAGGCGGATTCGTCGTAGGACGGGATGCGCTTGCTGCGGGCGTCGGCGTCGCCGGTGAGCTTGAGCATCCCGGCGCACTGCCAGGGCTGCCAGCCGCGCATCCGGTAGAGGTAGAGCGCGCGGTAGTCCTGTTCGCGCGGGCTGGCCTGGTCGGGGCGCCCTTGGCCGCCGACGCTGCGCCAGGTGGGCAGGTCGAACTGGTAGGCGCCGTAGTAGCCGTTGCCGGTGTTGATCGTGTAGCGGCCGCTGGCCTCGCACATGCGGAGCTTGGCCCAGGAGCTGGACGTGGGGTCCGCGGACGCGGCGCCGGCGACGGCGAGCTGCAGCCCCAGGACGGCGGCCGCGAGGAGCACGATCCTCACGGCACCGCGGTGAGCAGTGCGAACGCGGTTGGTCATGGGTGCACAGTAAGCACGCGACCCATTGACCACAAGAGTCACACCACGCTCACGAGTCTCACACAAAGCGGTAAAGAATCACGTGAGCGACACGCTTCGCGCGCCGTTTCGAGAGCCGTTCGGCCCAGTGCGGATGATCGGCGGGCGACAAACCGGACACGGTTTACCCGTTCGGCGGTGTCGCGCGCGGCCGCACCAGTAGTGTGCCGCCTGACCTGGAGATTCGCGACCGCGGAGGAGCCGTGGATGACGCTGGCCGAGACCCGTGACAAGAAGCGGGAACGGTGGGGCTGGTACTTCTACGACTGGGCCAACTCGCCCTTCTATTCGTCGGTGACGACCGTGTTCGGCGCGCTCTACATGAGCACTGTCGCGGCGGCGGACGCGAAGCAGAACATCACCCTTAACGGGGACAAGGCGTGCGTCGACGCGTCCGGTGTGGACGACAAGCTCCACAACTGCGACGTGTCGTTGTTCGGGCTGCATTTCCCGGCCGGTTCGACGTGGGGTTACCTGCTGTCGGTGGCGACGGTGGTGCAGGTGCTGGTGCTGCCGATCGCGGGCGCGGTGGCGGACCGCAGCCGGAACAAGCGGCGGATCCTGGGCTGGTTCGCGTGCCTGGGCGCGCTGGCGTCGGCGCTGATGTTCTTCATGGCCGGCTCGAATTGGCAGCTGGGTGCGGCGCTGTTCATCGTCGCGAACATCGGCTACGGCGGTTCGCTGGTCGTGTACTACTCGTTCCTGGTCGACATCGCCGAGCCCGACGAGCGTGACGACGTGTCCGCGAAGGGCTGGGCGTTCGGTTACCTGGGCGGCGGGCTCGCGCTCGCGTTGCAGCTGGCGTTCTACCTCAGCCGCGACGCGCTGGGCGTGGACACGGGTACCGCGGTGCGGATCTGCTTCCTGACCTCGGGCCTGTGGTGGACGGTCTTCACCATCCCGGTGCTGCGGGCGCTCCCCCGCGTCCACACGCCGGTGGCGGTGGAGCGTGGCGTGTCGGTGCTGCGGGCCGGGTTCCGGGAGCTGCGGCGGACGGTCGCGGAGGCGAAGGCGTTCCCGCTGACGCTGGCGTTCCTGGGCAGCTACCTGATCTTCGCCGACGGGATCTCCACGGTGGTGGCGGTGTCGGCGCAGTACGGGAAGGACGAGCTGCGCTTCTCCGACGAGGTGCTGATCGTCACGGTGCTGGTGATCCAGTTCCTCGCCTACGTGGGCGGGGTGCTGCACGGGCTCGTGGCGCGCCGGCTGGGTGCGAAGCGGACGATCCTGGGCAGCCTGGTGCTGTGGGTCGTGGTGCTGGCGGGCGCGTACTTCATCCAGCCGCAGCAGCCGCTGCAGTTCTACGCGGTCGCGGTGGGGATCGGGCTGGTGCTGGGCGGCACGAACGCGTTGTCGCGGTCGCTGTTCAGCCAGATGATCCCGGCCGGGAAGGACGCGCAGTACTACTCCCTCTACGTCGTGGGCGAGAAGGGCACGTCGTGGCTGGGTCCGCTGGTGTTCGCGGCCGTCGGGCAGGCGACGGGCTCGTTCCGGCTGGCGATCGTCGCGCTGGTGATCTTCTTCGTCCTCGGGTTCGTCTTCGTGGCGCTGGTGCCGGTGCGGCGGGCGATCGTGGCGGCCGGGAACCGTCCGCCCGCCGTGCTGTGAGCGGGCGGGCCGGGGCCGGATAGGGTCGATCGTCGTGACTGCCCTCGAAGAAGCCGTTCCCGACGATCCCACCGACGCGCTGTCCCCGGTCCCCGCCGCGCGCGCCCGGGGCGGCCGCCTGAAGTTCTGCTACGGCCCGATGGACTGCGGGAAGTCGACGCTGGCGCTGCAGATCGACCACAACCACGCGCGGCAGGGCCGGCGCGGGCTGGTGCTGGTGCGCCACGACCGGTCCGGGGCGCCCCAGATCAGCAGCCGGATCGGGATCACGCGCCGCGCCACGGAGGTCGGCACGCGCACGGACGTGCGGGACCTGGTGCGCGAGCGCTGGGCCGCCGGGCAGCACGTGGACTACATCATCGTCGACGAGGCGCAGTTCCTCTCCCCCGCGCAGGTCGACCAGCTGGCGGAACTGGCCGACGAGGCCGGCATCGACGTGTACTGCTTCGGTATCGCCACCGACTTCCGCAGCCGCCTGTTCCCGGGTGCGGGCCGGCTGTTCGAACTGGCCGACGAGCTGCAGCCGGTGCAGGTCGAGGTGCTGTGCTGGTGCGGCCTGCCGGGCCGGTTCAACGCGCGCGTGCGGGACGACGAAATACTCCGTGAGGGTGACACCGTTGTAGTAGCAGATACCGAACAGTCTGTAGTTGAATCTTCAGCTTCGGCACGTTCCGATGCTGAATCCACTACGGTCCGTTATCAGGTATTGTGCCGCCGACACTTCCGGTTGGGTGACTTGGGCCCCGCCACGGCCCACCACGGTCAGTTACGGTTGTCGTGAACGGAGCGCCAGTAGCCCAACTGGGGGATATCCGCACTTGGAAGGCGGTGTCTGCGTCACGCCGGAGCGCGAAACCTGTCCCAGTAGAGGAAGCTGATGCCGAAGGGTGACACAGCTCATCGTGAGCAACGACATGGTTACCGGGGAATCCCCCGGACGCCGCGTTCGTTGCATAGGGTGAGCAACACCCTGGCTCCACCCGGAGCTGACTGAAAGGACCCCATCATGGCCGACCGTGTTCTCCGTGGAAGCCGGCTGGGAGCGGTCAGCTACGAGACCGACCGCAATCACGACCTCGCTCCACGCCGCACCGTGCGCTACGCGTGCCCCAAGAACCACGAGTTCGAGGTGCCGTTCTCCGACGACGCCGAGATCCCGACCGTCTGGGAATGCCGCTTGCACGGCAGCGAGAGTGAGATCGTCGACGGCGGGCAGCCCGAGCAGAAGAAGACCAAGCCCCCCAGGACGCACTGGGACATGCTTCTGGAGCGCCGCTCCATTCCCGAGCTCGAGGACCTGCTGAACGAACGTCTCGCCGAGCTCAAGGGACGCCGGACCAGCCGGTCCGCGTGAGTCTCGGCCAGTAGCTGGCTACCACCCATCCCCCGATCGATCGGCCCCCGTGACCTCCCTCCACGGGGGCCTTTCGCATGTCCGGGGGCGGTTACTCCCGGGCACCATCCGCCTTGTCCCGAGGTCAAGGCGGATGGTGCCCTGATGACCCTTTCGCACACTTCACCGTGGTCGGGCATGGTGCCCGTCGACGACACCGCACTGTTCGTGACCGATACCCGCGGCCCCGGTCGTCCTGTTGTTTTCCTCAATGGCTCTTTCGCCGCCCAGCGGTCGTGGCGGCGCGTGATCGCCGAGCTCGGCCCCGGCTGGCGGCGCATCACCTACGACGAACGGGCGCGCGGCCGGTCGAAGCGCTCGGCGGACTACTCCTTCGAGGGGTGTCTTCGCGACGTCGACGCGGTTGTCGAGGCGACCGGGGTCGACCGGCCTCTCCTGGTCGGCTGTCCTACGGCGCCGCGCTCGCAGTGCACTGGGCCGATCGTCACCCGGACCGGGTCGCCGGCGCGGTCTCGCTCGACGGCGCAGTGCCGTGGGGGCACACCGGGGAGGAAGGCCGGGAGCAGATCCGGCGCATCTTCCGCAAGATGCGCCGGATCTGCCGCTCGCGCGTCCGTTCGGGCTGGCCGCGTCGATGAGTGCCGCTCAGCACGCCGAGGTCAACATTGAGATCAACGAAGTCTGCGCGGCCCTCGAACCGGTCCTGGACCGGCTGACCTGTCCGGTGCGCTACGTTCTCGCCACGGGCGCGAACCTCGGTGGCGGCGCGGAGGAGATGCGGGCCTCTCTCGATCCGGTCCCCAACCGGAACCCGAATCTGCGGGTCAGCGCGAAGGTCGGGAGCAACCACACGCAGATCCTGCGCAAGGACTTCCGGGCGGTCGCCGCCGCCGTGCGGGAGACCGCCGACGCGCACGGTCACCAGGTGCGCTGAGGCGATGACGGACGGGGTGACCATCGGCCAGGCAGCCGCGTTCGCCGGCATCACGATCAAAACGATGCGGCACTACCACAAGGTCGGCCTGGTCGACGAGCCCGCGCGCGACAGCTCGGGCTACCGGCGATACGGCTCGGCCGAGCTGTTGCGGCTGGTGCAGGTCCGGACGTTGGCCGCCGCCGGGATGCCGCTGGCCGACATCGGCCCGCTGCTCGACTCCGACGCCGCGTCGTTCGCCGCCGCCCTCGTCGACGTCGAGCAGCACCTCACCGAGCGGATCGCCGAGCTGACCGAGCGCCGGGACACGCTCCACCGGCTCGCCTCCGGCGACCGGACCCTGCTGCCCGACCGCGCCGTGGCCATGCTGGAGGGAATGCCCACCCTCGGCTTCACCCCCTACGATGTGCAGACCGCCGGGAGTCCTTCGTGCTCGCCAAGGCCCTGGTCCCCGAAGGTTTCGACGAACACCTCACCGACATCGAACACGCTCTGCAAGACCCGCGCTTCGTCGAACTGACCAGGCGCACCGTCGAGCTGGCCGGCTGGGAGCCCGACGACCCTCGCGTCGCCGAACTGGCTGCCGACCTCGCCGAGCACTACCTCGCCAACCGAGCGCAGCTGAGTATCGTGACCGGCCTGCAAGCGCGCACCGAAGCCGCGACCCGGTACCGGCTGGTCGCCCACCACCGCGAACAGCGCGAATCGGCAGCGGCCCGGCTGACGGCGCTCCTCGAAGCCCGACTCCTCGCCGCCGGCGTCCACATCCCCAGGCCAGGCGCGCGCTGAACCCTCACCCGATGTTCTGCGCGATCATCGGGCTTCCCGGGTACTGGCGCAGGTCAGTGGCGGCCGAGCAGACGCTTGACCTGCTCGAGCCGCCGCTTCACGCCCCACTCCGCGACACGGAAGAAGGCCTCGCGCATGATGTCGCCGCTCATCTTCGACTGGCCGATCTCGCGGTCGGTGAAGGTGATGGGGACCTCGACGATGTCGAAGCCCGCGTCGGCGGTGCGGCGGGTGAGGTCGATCTGGAAGCAGTAGCCGTGGGAGGCGATCTCGTCGAGCTCGAGCTTCTCCAGCACCGGGCGGCGGTAGGCGCGGAAGCCGGCCGTCATGTCGGAGACCTTGAGGCCCAGCGCGATGCGCGAGTACAGGTTCGCGCCGCGCGAGAGCAGCTGCCGGCTCAGCGGCCAGTTGACTGTGCTGCCGCCGGGTACGTAGCGCGAGCCGATGGACAGGTCGGTGTCCGCGACGGCGTCCAGGATCCGCGGCAGGTCCTCCGGGGCGTGCGAGCCGTCGGCGTCCATCTCGACGAACGTGGCGTAGCCCTGCGCCAGGCCCCAGCGGAACCCGGCGATGTAGGCCTTGCCCAGCCCGGCCTTCTCCCTGCGGTGGAGCACGTGGACGCGCTCGTCGGCGGCGGCCCGCTCGTCGGCGAGCTCACCAGTGCCGTCCGGGCTGCCGTCGTCGACGACGAGCGCGTGGACGTCCGGGAGTGCCTTGTGGAGCCGGTCCAGAACCGGGCCCAGGTTCTCCCGCTCGTTGTAGGTCGGGATCACCACCAGCACCGGCTCGATTCCTTCGGCCCCCCGCGGCGCCTGCGCCATCCGTCTCCTCCGAATCCGGCGGTTCAGCCCGCCGCGTCCCCTGATGTCGTGCCGGCGCTCGCGCGCCGAGTGCGAAAACGGAGTACGAACCCGCCGGCGACACCGGCGATCGCCAGTGCCAGCAGTCCGTACTCCGTCCACGCACCGAGTCGATCCGACAGCGTAGTCTGCGTCCGCAACGGCATGCGGCCGACCAGGGCGTCTGCGGTGAAAAGGCCGGTTGAGCTGGTGATCGTCCCGTCCGGGGCCACCAGGGCGCTCACGCCGGACGTCGCGGAGACCACAACAGCCCGGCTGTGCTCGACCGCGCGCAGCCGCGACATCGCCAGCTGCTGGTAGCTCATCTCCCCCGGCCCGTACCACGCGTTGTTGGTGGGCACGACGAGCAGTTCGCCGCCGTCGGCGGTCGCTTCGCGCGCGGGGTAGTCGAACGCGGTCTCGTAGCAGATGAACACGCCGACCTTGGTGCCCGCGACCGACAGGGCCGCGTTGCTGCCGTCGCCCGTGCGCATGTCGGCGGTGTCGTCGACGAACGGGGTGACCAGCCGCGCGATGTCGCGGGCGGGCACGTACTCGCCGAAGGGCACGAGCTGCTGCTTGGCGTAGCGCTGGCCCTGCCCGGTCTTCGGGTCCCACACGATCGCGGAGTTCTGGGCGGTGCCGTCGGGCAGCCGGTAGAGCGCGCCGATGATGGCGGGCACCCCGTAGGAGTTCACCATCTGGTCCACGGCCGGGTCGTCGCCGTCGACCGCGGTGGCGGTCTCGGGCCACACGAGCAGGTCGGGCTTGGGCACCTTGCCCGCTTGGATCTGCCCGAGCAGCTTCGCGCTCTCGGCGAGGTGGTTCTGGCGCAGCACGTCCCGCTGCCCTTCGAGCGCGATGCCGATGTCGGGCGCGTTGCCCTGCACGGCGGCAACGGTCAGCGAGCCGTCCTGTGCGCCGGTGGCGACCGTCGGCCACACGGCGAGCCCGGCGACGACCGGCAGGAACGTGAGCACCAGGGGCGCGATGAGCCGGCGGTCACGCAGCTTGCGCTGTTCCCACCAGCGGGCGGCCAGGGCGGCGAGTCCGAAGCCGCTGAGCACCACGGCGAGCCCGACGAGCGGCGCGCCGCCCACCGAGGCCAGCGACAGGTACGCACCTTCGGGCTGGCTGAACGCGACGCGGCCCCACGGGAAGCCGCCGAGCGGGAACCACGCCCGCGGCGTCTCCAGCGCGACGAACACCAGCGCCCCCCACAGCGGCGCGAGCGGCAGCCGGGACACGACGCGGATCAAGACCCCGGCGAGTCCGAAGTAGAGCGACAGCGCGCACGACAGGCCCAGCCACGGCCACGGCCCGAACTCGCGGCCGAGGAAGTCCTGCAGCCACACCAGCAACGCGAGGAAGAACGCCACGCCGTAGACGAAGCCGTAGCCGAACGCGCCGCGCAGCGACCGTCCACGAAGGACGAGCGCGAAGCCGGCGAACGCGATCGGCGCGAGCCACCACAGCGGTCTCGGCGCGAAGCTGAGGTAGTACAGGTAGCCCGTGGCGCCGGCGGCGACGAGCCGGACCAGCCACGCGCGGGAGAACCGCGGTCGTTTCCGCCGCTTGGAGGTCGTTTCGTGCGGAGCGCCCGGTTCGGGGTCCGCGACAGTCACTGCCACGCCCCGAACTCTAGGAGGCGGAGGTGAACTGGTCGTAGATGACCGTGCCCCCGCGCACCGTCCGCAGGCACTTCGGCAGCGGCGCGCCCGGGTCGAGGCGCGGCAGCGGCGGCACCCCGGAGCGCGGATCGGTGGACCAGCGCTGCACGCGGCTGTCGGCCGTGGCGACGACGAGGTCGGTCGCGTCCCAGATCGCGTAGTGCGCCGGCGCACCGGGCACGAGGCTGCCGGTCACCCCGTCGTTGACGCCGGCGGCGCGATGGCCCGCACGGGTGTGGGCGGTGAAGGCGGCGCGCGCCGAGAGCCGGGCGGCCGGAGTGTGGTGGTGCACGGCCGCGCGGACGGCGGCCCACGGGTCGAGTGCCGTCACCGGGGAGTCGGAGCCGAAGGCGAGCACCACCCCCTCGGCGGCCAGGGCGGCGAACGGGTTGAGCCCGGCGGCGCGGTCGGTGCCGAGGCGCTCGGCGTACATGCCCGCGTCGCCGCCCCAGGCGTCGTCGAACAGCGGCTGCGCCGAGGCGACCACTCCCCAGCCGGCGAGGGCGCGGGCTTGGTCGGCGGTGACCATCTCCAGGTGCTCGAGCCGGTGGTGGCGGGCGGCGAGCGCGCGCTGGCCCACCTCCTTCTCGGCGAGCCGGAAGCCTTCGACGACCTCCGCGACGGCCGCGTCGCCGATCACGTGGAACCCGGCCTGCAGCCCGGCCTCGGTGCACGCGGCGAGGTGCTCGCCGATGCCGGCGGCGTCGGCGTAGAGGGCGCCGGAGGTGCCCGGCTCGTCGGCGTACGGGCTGCTCAGCGCGGCGGTGTGGGAGCCGAGCGCGCCGTCGACGAACAGGTCGCCGGCCACGCCGTGCGCACCGAGGGTGCGGGCGGTGTCGAGGCCGCCGAGCTCGCCCCAGTAGCCGACGACCTCGGGCAGGCCGGGTTCGGCGGCGAGGGTGAGCAGTCCCGTGAAGTCGTCCTGGCCGGCGATGTCCGGGCCGCCGCACTCGTGCACGCCGACGATCCCGCGCGCGGCGGCCTCGGCGAGGAACGCGCGCTGCGCTGCGGTGCGCTGCTGCGGGGTGATCGCGGCGCGCGCGGCCGCGCGGACCTTGTGGTGGGCGTCGCGGGTGAGCGGTCCGTCGGCGGAGAAGCCTTCGCCGACGCGGGCTTCGGGGGCGAGGTCGATCAACGCGGTGGACACGAGCGCGGAGTGCACGTCGACGCGGCTGAGGTACACCGGCGTCGGGCCGGCGGCGGCGTCGAGCTCGGCGCGGCTGGGCAGGCGCGGGTCGGTCCAGGCCGACTCGTCCCAGCCGTGCGCGAGCAGCACCCGGCCCGGGGCGGTGGCGACGGTGGTGCGGACGGCGGCCAGCAGCTCGCCGGCGCCGCGCACGCGTGTGAGGTCGAGACCGGTCAGGTGCAGGCCGGTGGCGGTGGCGTGCACGTGGGCGTCGACGAACGCGGGGGCGACGAACGCGCCGTCGAGGTCGACCACCATCGCGTCCGGGTGCAGCGCGCGGGCGGGGGCGTCCTGGCCCACCCAGACCACGGTGCCGCCGGAGACGGCGAGCGCCGTCGCGTCGGGGGAAGACGGGGTGTAGATCCTGCCGCCGAGCAGGAGCGTCGTGCTGTCGTTCGTCACGGTGTCGAGTCTCCCCCGCGTCCCGTCCGCCGACCGCCCGGGGTCGGTTTTCCTCACTCCGCGTGAACACGATTTCGCCCCTATGAGCCAGGTCACCTGAACGGGCAGGCGGATCGGCACGTGCTTGGTCCGTGAGGGAGCGCCGCCGCCAGGTGGCCGCCGAAGGGGACGCGCGGTGCGGGTGACCGGCCGGGCGGGAGACAGGGGACTTCGATGCACCAGATCGTCGCGAGCCCGGTGACCGGGCTCATCCAGGCCGAAGACATCACCGACCTCGTCGCCGTGACCGAAGGCGAGGTGCTGCTGCCGGGCGAGCACGGGTACGCCGCCGAGTGCGCCGCCTTCAACTTCAACAACCCGCTCGAACCCGCGCTCGTCGTCGCCGCGGCGTCGGCAGCCGACGTGCAGAACGCCGTCCGGTTCGCGCGGCGCCGATCACTGCCCGTAGCGATCAAGGCCACGGCTCACCAGGTCGCGGTTCCGGCGCACGGCGCGGTGCTGATCACCACGAGCGGAATGACCGGCGTGACCGTCGACCCGCGCCGGCGCACCGCCCGCGTCGAGGCCGGTGCCCGCTGGCAGCAGGTCCTCGACGCCGCCGCCGAGCACGGGCTGGCACCGCTGGCCGGGTCCGCGCCGGGCGTCGGCGTCGTCGGCTACACGCTCGGCGGCGGCCTCAGCCCCGTGATCGGGCGGACCCGCGGCTACGCCGCCGACCACGTGCGGCTCATCGAAGTCGTGACCGCCGACGGCGCGCACCGGACCGTGACGGCCGAGACCGAGCGCGACCTGTTCTGGGCGCTGCGCGGCGGCAAGGGCAACTTCGGCGTGGTCACCGCGCTCGAATTCGACCTGTTCCCCGTGACCCGCTTCTACGGCGGCGGCCTCTACTACGCGGGCGAGGACCTCGCCGCGGTGCTGCACGCGTGGCGCCAGTGGGTGCCGCTGCTGCCGGAGGAGGCCACGACGTCGGTGATGGTGCAGCGGCTGCCGCCGGTACCCGAACTACCCGACGTGCTGCGCGGCGCGTTCGTGGTGCACCTGCGCTTCGCCCACCTCGGCTCGCCCGCCGACGCCGAACGGCTCCTCGCGCCACTGCGCGACGTCGCCCCGGTGCTGCTGGACCTGGTGGAGGACAAGCCGTTCAGCGCGATCGGCGAGATCCACCTCGACCCGGCCGACCCGCTCCCGTACTACGACCGCACCACCAGCCTGCGCGAGGTCACCGCCGAGACGATCGACACGCTCGTCGAGCTCACCGGACCGGACTCGGACTGTCCGCTGCTGGGTGTCGAGCTGCGTGCCCTGGGCGGCGCGCTGGACCGCGAGCCCGCGGCGCCGAACGCGGTGCCCGTGCGCGGGGTGCCGTTTCTGCTGTTCGCGCTCGGCGTCGGCGGCCCCGAACGCGCCGGGCAGCTGCGCGTGGCCCTCGACAACGTTGTCGGTGCGCTGGAGCCGTGGTCGGCCGAGCGGCAGTCGCCGAACTTCCTCTCGGTCGACGAGGGCTCGTCGGCCGCCGCGGTGCGCGCGATCTACGGGCCGGAGCGCTACGACCGGCTCGCCGCGGTGAAGCACGTCTACGACCCGGGCAACCTGTTCCGCGTGAACCACAACATCCGTCCGGCCGCCTGAGAACGCGTGCCGCAGCGGCCTCGACCGCTGCGGCACGAACAGTCACCGTGCAAGAAGATTTACGTCGTGAGAACGTTATGGCAGGATAATTTAACGCGTTCCCGACGAATTGAAGCACGAATGACTGGAGTACAGATGACTGCGATCCAGGAACCTGTGCCGCCTGCCGCCCACGACCAGCCGTACGAGTACGCCCGCACCGAGCTGGTGGAACCGGACTGGCGCCGCTTCCCCGGCTGGCACGACGTGACCGACGCGGAGTGGCGCGACGCCCAGTGGCAGCGGGTGCATTGCGTGCGCAATGTCAAGCAGCTGCGCGCGCTGATGGGTGATCTGCTCGAGGAGCGGTTCTACGAGGACCTGCTCGCCGACCAGCGGGAAATGGCCACGATGTCGATGCTGCTGCCCCCGCAGATGCTCAACACGATGGCCGCCTCCGCCGGCAGCGACCCGGTGAAGGTCACCGAGGCGTTCTACGCCGACCCGATCCGCCGCTACATGCTGCCCGTGCGCAGCGACCGCGACCTCGCGTGGCCCAGCCACCCGCACTCGGAGCGCGACTCGCTGCACGAGGCGGAGATGTGGGTCGCCGAGGGCCTCACGCACCGGTACCCGACCAAGGTGCTCGCGGAGATGATCTCGACGTGCCCCCAGTACTGCGGGCACTGCACGCGCATGGACCTCGTCGGGAACTCGACCGAGCAGGTCGAGAAGCACAAGCTCACGCTCAAGCCGGTCGACCGCCAGGACGCGATGATCGACTACCTCAAGCGCACCCCGGGCGTGCGTGACGTCGTGGTCTCCGGCGGGGATGTGGCCAACGTGCCGTGGCCGCAGCTCGAGTCGTTCCTCATGCGCCTGATGGACATCGAGACCGTCCGCGACATCCGCCTCGCCACCAAGGCACTCGCGGCGCTGCCGCAGCACTGGCTGCAGCCGAAGGTGACCGAAGGCCTCGAGCGCGTCGCCGTCACCGCCCAGCGGCGTGGGGTGAACCTCGCCATCCACACGCACGTCAACCACGCGCAGTCCGTGACGCCCCTGGTCGCCGAAGCCGCGCGGACGGCGTTGGAGGTCGGCGTGCGCGACGTGCGCAACCAGGGCGTGCTCATGCGCGGCGTCAACGCCACCCCCGCCGCACTGCTGGACCTGTGCCTCGCCCTGCAGGGCGAGGCGAACATCCTGCCGTACTACTTCTACATGTGCGACATGATCCCCAACGCCGAACACTGGCGCGTCGCCGTGTGGGAAGCCCAGGAACTGCAGCACGCGATCATGGGCTACCTGCCGGGGTATGCGACCCCGCGCATCGTGTGCGACGTGCCCTACGTCGGCAAGCGCTGGGTCCACCAGCTCGCCGACTACGACCGCGAGCGCGGCATCTCCTACTGGACGAAGAACTACCGCACCGGCATCGAGCACGCGGACCCGGAAGCGTTGCAGCGGCAGTATCCGTACTACGACCCGATTTCCACGCTGCCGGAGAGCGGGCGGAAGTGGTGGGCTGAGCAGAACGGCTGAGTTCTCCACGTTCTCGGAACCAGGTGAGCCCTGACCGCCCGAAATCGGGACTCACCTGGTTTCTCGGAAACCACCTGAAAAATCACACGTCTGCGCCCTTGCGCGTCATCGACGGCGACGAATGCCGACCGGTGAATCAACACGTTGCCGTACAGACAGACCCCGGCACCGCCAATACGCTCCCCCACGCGGCACGTTCACGCTCGGGGAGGGCAACGACATGCTCGATGCCAAGCAGCACCAGGGCAAGTTCGGAGAGGACTACGTCCGGGTGCTCGCCTCGGCCGCCGGGTTGCTCGTGCTGAAAGAAGATCTCGACGTCGACGGTATCGATCTCGGATTCCGTGCCACCGGGCAGTACGGAAAAGTCTTCTCGCCCACCATCGAGGCACAGATCAAGACATGGTCGGCCCCGCGGCAATCGTCGGGGAACTTGATCTACCGTGGCCTCAGCGAATGGCAATTCAACAAGCTCGCCGGACCCGACTTCTCGATCCCCCGGTTCCTCTTCGTGATCTGCGTCCCGTCCGACAGTGCCTCCTACGCCGCGTCCCTGACGGAGGGCGTGCTGTTACGCCACCTCGGCTACTTCGTCTCCCTGCACGCCGAACAGCCGATCGCGAACCCCGACAAGCACAAGAAACGCCCGGTCAAGGTTCCCACCGCCAACGTGCTGACCGCCACCACGCTGCGCCGGCTCACCGAGACTCGATCGGTCTGGTGAGCCACAGGTGCCAACGCCGCTGAACGTCGCCGACATCATCAGCTACCTCGCCCAGACGGGCTGGGAAGAACAGGATCCGCACGACCTGCGGGGAACGAGCACCTGGCACCACCCCGACGACTTCGAGGTATCAGTGCCCATCCGCGACGGCATGGGCGACGGCGAACGCAGGGTCCGCGAGATCCTCAGGTGCCTGGCGGAGGTGGAAGACCGCCCGATACCCGACGTCACGCAGGAAATCTCCCGTCCCGACCTGGACAAGCAGCTCTTCCGCACCTTCCCGGCCGAACACGACTCCGGTTATACCTCACTGGAATCCGGTCTTCAGGCGGTGAAGGGCGTACGTGACCTTCTCGCGACGGCGGCCCGGACAGCGCTGCAGGGACCGCACTTTGCGTTCGCCGGGCGGTCACCTGCCGCAGTCGGTGATCTCGTGCGGGCCGCGGAACTCGGGCCTGCCAGGGCGGGCAGCTACGTCATCGAAGTCCGGTTGGCGGCGAACGCGACGGCCCGGGCAACGCCGGAGGAGCAGTTTGACGGGCGAATGGTGCTCGTACAACTCCACGAAGCTGTCGCGGCGGCCCAGACCGCCGTGCTGACCGACCGGCCGGCCGCCTTCGACGAAGCCGTCACCGCCGGCGTCTCAGCCGATCTGTGCACCGCGTTGAGCGGCCTGTCCGGTTCCGGCGGCGAACCGTTCGAAGTCACGTTCCGGTGGGCTCGCGCTCGGCCTCACGACGCACCGACGTCGGCGCTGGCATTCCCCGCTCACGCGGAACCACTGTTGAAGGCGGCGGCAGCCAGGTTGCGCGGACTCAACGCGTCCGGCCCGGCCTCGGTCGCCGGGACCATCAGCGGGCTGCACGACGACGATGCCGGCGGCGACCGGTGGCGCATCAAGGTGGCCGGCACCCTGCGAACCGAACACGACCGCCAGTCACCCCGGAAATCGGTTTGGGTCCGTCTGCCCGACCAGAACACCTACGACCGCGCGATCGCCGCTCATCGCGAGCACCGCCAGGTCAGCGTGTCCGGCGAACTGTCCAGCACGACCGGCCGGGTGGAGCTGGTACCCGGCCGGGACCTCGAGATCTGAACCGATCCGAATCCGGAGGACGACCGTGGCAACCGAGATGACCGTACGCGACCAGGTTTCGCTGTTCACGCTGATGATGGTGGCGCGGCCGGTGACGAACCGGGAGCTGCGCGACCTCGCCGGCCTCGAGATCACCGCGGCCGTCCGCGCGCGGGCCAATCAGGAAGTCGAACTCATTTCGACCACGAAGCGCGGGGCGGTCAACACTCATCGGCTCACGGCAGAGGGCCGAAGCTGGTGTGAGTCGGCGCTCGCGGCCGGCCGCCCGGACGGTGCGAAGTTCCCCGCGGGCGCCCTCTACGCCGCGATGGAGACCGTCGGGCAATTCCTCGCGCGATCGGACATCAAGTTCGGCGAGTTCTTCAAGCCCGATCTCGAGGGCTGGATCCGCGCGGTGTACACGGAGCTGACGGTGCGCCGACCGCCGGGGAGCTGGGTCAAGCTATCGACGGTCCGCCCCTGGCTCGAAAACATCCCAAGGGAGGTGGTCGATGCCGAGCTCGATCGGATGATCGAGCAGCCCGACGTGCGGCTGATGGCCGAACTGAACCGGAAGTCGCTGACCGACGAGGAGAACGACGCAGCGGTTGACATCGGAGGACAGGCACGTCACCTGCTGAAGATCGAGGCAGAGTGAACGGGGAGCTGGAAGCCCTCAGCCGGCTGCACCTCGGCACGGCGCCGACGCAGGACGAGGTGTGGGACTCGGTCTCGCCATACCATGTCGAAAGCCTCCACCCCCACGTATCACGGCGGCTCCTCGCGGCGATGGCCGTAGTCAGCGACGATCGCGCTCCGACCGCGGCCGTGATCCAGGGCGAAACCGGGGCCGGGAAGACCCACCTGCTCAGCTGGACCCGTGAGGAGATCCAGAGCCGAGGCGGGTTCTTCTTCTACATCAAGCTCGTGAACGGCCACGACTTCTGGCGCAGCGCCACGGGCAGCCTGGTCGACAGCCTCTACCGCAAAGACGAGGGAGGACAGGAGCAACTGCTGCACCTGCTGCGCGAACTTTCGCGAGCGGCGGGGCTCGATGACGCGACGTGTGGCGCCGTCACTGGCGAACGCGACGTGACGCCTGCCGACCTCGACACCTTCATCGGTGGGATCCGCCGGCTGGACCGGCAAGTGGGCAACGAGGCTCGCGACACCGCTCGCGCGCTGGCACTGGTCGCTGCCGCACGGGACGATGCCGTGGCGGCCGGCACCTCGTACTTTGCGCTCAACGATGACGAGCTGGGCCAGCGCGCCGTGTGGGGTTTGCCTTCCGGCGCGACCCCGGCCCAGCGTGTGCTGCGCGATCTGACCCGGCTGTTCGCCCTCGTCGGCCCGTTGGTCTTCGCGTTTGACCAGCTCGACAACCTCGTGGCCGTGTCCGAGAGTTCGTCGCTCACCACGCCTTCGTCGGGCGAGCGCCGGGCCGCCAGGCGCCTGAGCGGGGACATCGCCGACGGGCTGATGGACCTTCGGGAAGAGACCCGCCGCACGCTGATGGTTGTCGCCTGCCAGCCGGACACCTGGCACAAGATCTCTCAAGCGGCCATGGGCTCGGCGCTGGACCGGTTCGATCTCCTTCCGGAACTCGGGGCGATCCCGGACAATGCAACGGCCGCCGCGATCGTCGCGAGCCGTCTGCGCGAGACCTACGCGTCGACTGGGTTCACCCCGCCGTGCCCGACTTTCCCAATCACCACGACCGCACTCGCGGAAGCGCCGCGGCGCTATACGGTCCGCCGGCTCCTGCAACGGGTGGCCCAGCACGTCAAGTCCTGCCTGGATTCCGGGCACGTGGTCGAACTGACCACGCTGAGTGACACGAAGGCGGCCGCCACTACGGTCAGCATCGCATCGGTCAGCGAGGACCGTTCCGGAGACGAAGCGCTTACCGAGCGGTTCGAGGCGCTGCGGAGCGAGGCGGATCCGGAGATGCCGCTCGACAAGGCAACCGAAGACCGGCTCATGCCTGGCCTGGTGAGCGCGGGGCTCAAGTGCTTGATGACCGAATTCGCGGTGGACGAATCCCGGTTTGTGGTCGAGGCCGGCTTCGGGCGCAGGGCCGCGCTGCACGCACAGTTGCGGCTCGTCCTCGACGAGGCAATCGAGAACGACGTCCGGTGGTCCTTCCGTGGCGTAGCCACAGGCAACGCTCTCTCCGCGCAGTCGCAGATGCGCAACGCGATGACCGAGGCCGGGCTCGAGCCAGGTGTGGTGAGCCGGCACCTGTCGCTGTTGCGCAACACCCGCTATCCATCGGGCCGCAAGACCGGGGAAATCAAGGCCGATTTCGAAGCCCGAGGGGGCCGGTCCGTCCCGATCAGCGGTGACGATCTGCGGACGTTGGCGGCATTGCGGCGGATGCTCGACGAGGGCATGCCGGGCTTCGGCGGATGGCTGCGACGGACACGGCCCGCCTCCCGGACCGAGGTGTTCTCCTCGCTCGTCGCCCAACTGCACCAGTATCTCGGCGATCCCGGCGGCACAATGAATCCGGAGGAGCCTCTCGAGGAGTCAGCTTCTCGGCATGCCGAGGACTTCGCGCCGACCATCACGTTCGGCACGAGCCGGCGAGGTGGTCGGTTCTTCGACGCTTCTCTGGAGCAGCTCCGGATGCACACAGTGGTGATCGGCGCTGCCGGTTCGGGGAAGACCGTGCTGCTGAAGCGGATCGTGGAGCAGTGTGCGCTGCGCGGCGTTTCGAGCATCGTCCTTGATCCGAACGACGATCTCGCCCGGCTCGGCGATCCCTGGCCGACATCGCCGCCGGCGTGGCACGAAGGCCAGGCTGCCGAAGCGGAGCGGTACTTCTCCAGCACCGAGGTGGTCGTGTGGACACCGGGCCTCATCCGTGGCCATCCGCTGTTCTTCAACCCCCTGCCCGACTTCGGTCCGGTCCTCGACGACGCGGACGACTTCAGAGGGCTGCTCACCTCGACGGTGAACACCCTCGCACCGCACGTCGGCATCCGCGGCGCCTCTGCCCGGGCCACCCAGCAGCGGGGCGTCCTGCGCCGCGCCCTCGTCCACTACGCCCGTGAGGGCGGACGAAACTTGAGGGGCCTCGTGGAACTGCTTGCCGAACCGCCGAGTGACATGGTGAACGCGCGGACCCGCAAGCTGGCCGACAGTATGGCGGACACACCCTCGAAGCCGCGCTCGACACGGACCCGCTCCTCGACGACTCGGGCCGGTCCGTCGACCCGGGTGTCCTCCTGACGCCGTCGCCGGGCAACCGGGCTCGGGTTTCGGTGATCAGCTTCGCCGGGCTGTCGGGCGACGCACCGACACAGTTCGTCAACCGCCTGCAGGCCGCCTTGTTCTCGTGGTTCAAGGCACACCCCGCCACGGGCGGCACGCTGGGCGGCCTGCTGATTCTCGACGAGGCGCAGAATTTCGTGCCGTCCGGTGCGTCCAACCCCAGCACTGACAGCACGGTGGACCTGATCCGTCAGGTCCGGAAGTATGGTCTGGGAATCGTGCTCGCGTCCCAAGCGCCGAAGGGAATCCACAACCAGGCGTTGGGGAACACGGCCAACCAGTTCGTCGGCAGGGTCACGGCGGCCGCCCAGGTGGAGGCCGTCAAGGCGATGGCAGCCGCGCGGAACTCGATCATCGGTGAGCCCGGTTCCCTCAGCCGCGGCAGCTTCTACGCCGCTGGCGAGGGAACCGCTTATGTCCGGATCGACGTACCCCTCTGCCTCAGCCACCACGACGGACCGCTGACCGAGGACGAGGTTGTCGAGCGTGCACGTCGCGCGCCCGACAACCTCTGAGTCCCGTCAGGCTCGGGTCACGGACGCGGATCCAGCCACCACCGCGCCTTGTAGATCTGCCCACCGTGCAGCTCCAGAGCGTGCTGCGGCCGGTACAGGTCCACCGTGTCGGTGCACCAGGGGCAGGCGTTGCCCGGCTGGATGGCCGAGGTCACGACCTGCCCGGTGACCGGGGCGTCGCCGATGCTCTTGACGTCGGGGCGGTCGATGGTGGCCTGGCCGGCGAAGTCCTTGGTGAACGTGTGGGCCGAGAGCGAGTACTGGAACACGCCAGCGACGGTGGTGACCCACAGGCGGTCGGCGTTGCCGCGGACCGGGTAGACGTCGTGGCCGTAGGAGGTGGGGCCGGCGGGCAGGGGCGTGTCCACGACCTTGCCCAGCGTCGGGGCCGCCGGGGTGCCGGCGACGTCGAGTCCGACGAGGTCGCCGTTGCCGACGGCCCAGAGCAGGCGCGTGGTGGGGTCGTAGTAGACGCCGTGGGCGCCGGGCAGGTCGAACTGGGCGTAGGTGGTGGAGCGGTTGCCCTGCGAAGCGGTGTAGACGCGGACGAAACCGCCGTTGCTGGCGGTCACCGCGACGTTCCCGTCGGGCAGCAGCTCGGCGCTGTGCGGGTTGTTCGAAGCGCCGACGTTCGCGGCCCAGTAGGAGCCGGTGCCCTGCGGGTAGGACACGACCGCGGCCAGGCCGTAGGAGTCGGTGGTGAGCAGGTACTGCTGGGTGCCGAGGTGGCGCAGCTGGGCCTCGTCGGGCAGTCCCCACGCGGTGGTCAGGTCCGCGAAGCCGTTGGCCGCCGTCGGTTTCCACGTCCACAGCGTCTTGGCCGCGCCGAAGGCGGCGTCGGTCGCGTCGAGGATGTCGATCTGGTCGAAGCCCTGCTCGGTGATCACGATCGGGGTGCCCGATCCCGCGGGTGCGGCGTCGGCCACCGACGGGACCGCGGCCACCAGTGCCACGACGGCCACCGCGGTTTCCACCATCGCCGCCACCGCCGAGAATCTGCGCATCCGTCCTCCTGGGTTCGCCGCGACCAGCACGCCAGAAGGCGACGCGATCGCCGAGATGGGTGTGACAAACCCACCCGATCATCGCGGGAAGAAGTGGTGTCGCCGCGTGCGCGAACACGGCATGAACACGAAGAGGAAGGTCCGGCTCACCTGTACGAGTGAGATCTCGAGGCCGGGGGACGGCGGGAAGGAAAACACACTCCCCCCGCCACTATCAACTTATAACGCAGCCCGGGGCTTGCGGCAAGACCCGGGTCATGCCGCACAATCGCGATCCTGAAGCTGCGACCTGCGAAAACGCGGCAGAAATGGTGAAGGGGATCTGTGTCGGCCGAGGGGTACGAACAGGAATTGCAGTCCGAGCGCGCGTACGTCGCCGGGCTTTACACGCGGCTCGACGGGGAACGGGCGCGGGTGAAGGGCGAGTACGAGGCGGCGCTGGGGGAAAACGGCGGGACGCCCATGGAGCGCGACGTCCGCGTGCGCGCGCTGGGCAGGGAGGTGCGAAGGCTGGACGTGGTGGACAACGGCCTGTGCTTCGGCCGCCTGGACGCGCTCGACGCCGACGTGTCCTACATCGGCCGCATCGGGTTGTTCGACGAGGAGGACGAGTACCGGCCCGTGCTGCTCGACTGGCGGGCGCCCGCGGCGCGCCCGTTCTACACCGCGACCGGGGCGAACCCGGAGAACGTGCGCCGGCGGCGCCAGTTCCACACGCGCGGGCGGCGGGTCATCGAGTTCACCGACGAGGTGCTCGGCCGGCCTGCCTCCGGCGAGCACAGTGACGCCGACGCCGACGACGCGGCGCTGCTGGCGGCCGTCAACGCGCCGCGCGGCGAGGGCATGCGCGACATCGTGGCGACGATCCAGGCCGAGCAGGACGAGATCATCCGGCTCGACCATCCCGGCGTGCTGGTGATCGAGGGCGGCCCGGGCACCGGGAAGACCGTGGTGGCGCTGCACCGCGTCGCCTACCTGCTCTACACGCAGCGCGAGCGGATGGAACGCCACGGCGCGCTGGTCGTCGGGCCGAACCCGGCGTTCCTGAACCACATCGGGCGCGTGCTGCCGTCGCTGGGCGAGACGGACGTGGTGTTCACGACCACCGGCGGTTTCGTGCCCGGCCTGCACGTGACCGCCGAGGATGGGCCGGAGGCGGCGCGGCTGAAGGGTGAGCTGAAGATCCTCGACGTGCTGGCCGCCGCGATCGCCGACCGGCAGCGGACGCCGGAGGAGCCGGTGCCGATCACGGTCGGCGACGTCACCGTGCGCATCGACGCCGAGACCGCGCAGTGGGCCGTCGAAGAGGCGCGCGCGAGCGGGCTGCCGCACAACGAGGCCCGCGACGTGTTCACCGAGATCGTCACCTACGTGCTCACCGAGCGAGCGATCAACCGCATCGGCCGCGGCTGGCTGGGCCGCGACGACCGCGAGGAACGTGACGACCTCAAGCGCACCCTCGTCAAGGACCTCGCCGGCAACCCGCGGTTCGTCGCCGCCGTCGACGAGCTGTGGCCCATCCTCACGCCGCAAGGCCTGCTGGCGTCGCTCTACGAGTCACCGGAGCGGCTGCGCGCGGCCGGCGCCGACGCGGCGCTGCTGCGTGAAGACGGCGAGGCCTGGACGGTGTCGGACGTGCCGCTGCTCGACGAGCTCGTCGACCTGCTGGGCCGCGACAAGGCCGCCGACGCCCGGGCCGAGCAGGCCGCCGAGCGGGAGCGCAGGACCCAGGCCGCCTACGCTGCCAACGTGCTCGACTCGCTCATCGAACGCGAGGACCTCAACGACGACGTCGGCCTGCTCGCCAAGGACCTGCTCTACGCCGAGGACCTCGCCGACCGGTTCACCGAACGCGACACCCGCGACCTCGTCGAACGCGCCGCCGCCGACCGCGACTGGACCTACCGCCACGTGGTGGTCGACGAGGCCCAGGAACTGTCCGAAATGGACTGGCGCGTGCTGATGCGCCGCTGCCCGGGCCGCTCCTTCACCGTCGTCGGCGACCTCGCGCAACGCCGCTCGGCAGCCGGGGCGACGTCGTGGGCCTCGATGCTGGAGCGCTACGTGAGCGACCGCTGGGTGTACCGCTCCCTCACGGTCAACTACCGCACGCCGGCGGAGATCATGAGCGTCGCGGCCGCGGTGCTCGCCGGGTTCGCCCCGGGGATCCGGCCACCGGAGTCGGTGCGCGCCAACGGGGTCCAGCCGTGGTCCCGGCCCGTCACCGAGGCCGAACTGCCCGCCGCGGTGGAGGAGTTCGCGCGGGAGGAGGCCGGGCGCGAGGGCACCAGCGTCGTCATCGGGCCCGCGGACGTGCCCGGCGCGGTGCCGGCCGCGGAGACGAAGGGGCTGGAGTTCGACTCCGTCCTGGTCGTCGACCCGGACCGCATCCTCGACGACGGCCCCCGCGGCGCCGCCGAGCTGTATGTGGCGCTCACCCGCGCGACGCAGCGCCTCGGCGTCCTGCACCGCGGCCCGTTGCCGGTGGCGCTGACGGGACTCACCGAACTGGCGGCGCCGGCTACGGCAGGACGTCAGCCGTAACCGATGATCAGCCCGGTCCGGTGGGCCGCGCCATCACCTGGTGTGGCCCACCGGCTAGCCAGGTGGACGTGGCGCGGCCTTCGGCGCCGCGATGCGCGCCACCCAGCGGACGATCTCGTTCTCGTCGTTGGTCGGGCCGATCGCACCCGGCTCTTCGACGCGGCGCAGTAGTTGCGGGAGCCGCTGACCGGAGCAGAAGATCACCGGCCCGTGGTAGAGGCCGCGCTCGCGGATGTAGGCCAGGTCGTCGACGCCCCTGAATGGGTCGCCGTCGCGGGTGAAGTCGGAGAGGACGACGTCGGGTTCACCATCACGCAGTGCCGCGGCGAAATCCGAGGTGCGGTCCGTCGCGGTCGTCACGGCGGCCCCGGCGTTCGACAGCCGCTCGATCACCCGGCGGTTGCTGACCGGGTTGTCGTCGATCCACAGCACTCGCAAGCCGGCGAGATCGACGTCGTCGCCGGTCGCCGTCAGGGGTTGCCGCGGTTGTGACCACGGCGCCAAGTACGCCGGCTCCGGCGGGGACAGCGCGGGGCCACCGGTCAGCGGCTTGCGCAGGAGCGGCCGGAACCGGTCCGAATTGACGGGCCCGTCGAGGCTTTCGAGCAGCGCGACGAAGTCGCGGTCCGCGACCAGCAACGGGAACTGGGCCGGCAGCTCGCGTTCCAGCTCGGCAAGCGACTCCGTGAGCGACCGCTGTGCGGGGTCGGGCGGCCGGAGTCGCTTGTCCGTGAACAGTTCCCGCCAGTCGTGGCGATCCTCGGCGTCGCCGTGCCGGACCTGCGCGCGGAACTCGTGGTAGCGCAGGAAGTCCCGGATCGGGTCCGCCTCACGCGGGTTGACCAGAATGCCGTAGAAGGCCGGGTAGAAGTGCTGCAGCAGCACGACCCGGACGAGGTTGGCGACGCCGAGCTCGTCCCACGACCGGTTCAGGTGGTACTCCAGCACGAAACTGTTGATGAGCCGCTTGATCCGCCGCGGGTTCCGCCGGAACGTTCGATGATCACGCTCTTCATCGACTCGTCGAACAGGCCCGCGGTTCGCGACATCTCCAGGTAACCGTCGACGAGCCGCAGCGCCGACGCGGTGCTCGGCGGCGGAATCCGGTAGTTGATCTGGATGATCTTCTCCAGGTACTCGACCGCGCCCGCCGGCTCGTCGTCGGCCGCCGCGCCTTGCACGGCCTTCCACAGCACCGCCTGGTCGCAGGCCAGCACGAACACGACACCCGGCACGTCGAGGTACAGCTTGGTCGCTTCGCACACCTCGACGATGCGCTCGGCCGCACAGCGGTCGAGGTCGTCGACGAACACCACCAACAGGCGGCGGTCGCCCGCTTGCGCACCCTTGGCCAACCAGGCCGCGAACAAGTCGCGCAGCACACCCTTCATCTGGTTGCGGGACCGGGCATCGAGCGAGAGCGCCCGCCAGATCTCGTCGACCAGCCGGCCGAGGCCGAACACGCTGCCCGACACCAGCGCGGCCGCACGCAGCACCCCCAGCAGGTGGGTCCGCCGCTGGATCGACCGCACGGCCCGCCGCACGAGGTTGCGATCGAAGCGCAGTAGCACGGACTTGATCAGGCCTTCGAGCGCGCTGGCCTGCCCCGACGTCCACGCGTTGAACCACACCACCGCTACCGCCGGCTCGGCGGCCAGCGTCGACTCCAGTTCGCGCATCAGGCTGCTCTTGCCCATGCCCCAGGCGGCATCCACGGCGAGCGCGAACGGCGCGGCGTCGCGCGATGCGACGATGAGGTCGGCGAGGCCGCGCGCGACCCGGGTCGTCTCCAGCAGGTCGGCGCCGTCGCCTTCGCGCAGCGGCGCGTCGTTGAGCACCACGAACCGGTCGACGCCCGGGCCGTGCGCGTCGAGGCTGTAGCCGTAGGCGTCGAACGCGGGCGTGGCCATGGCGTCTGTTCTAGACCATCACCTGGCCGCCGTACCACCAACAGGCCGGCCGGCAGCGAATACCCGACCGGCGCGCGTCCGGCCGTTACCGATCCGCCAGCAGCACTCCGACGGCCAGCTCGAAGACCTCCCGCAGCTGCCCGAACAGCGGCGGCCCGGTCGTCGGGTGATCTGGGCCGTGATGGACACCGCCACGCCGCCGCGGCCGTCCGGGGTGGCGGCGGTGAAACTGGGTGTAGCCGAGGGTGTTGCCGGTGTGGCCGTAGACGCGGCCGTAGCGGGTGTCGTAGCGGAAGAGGGCCAGGCCGGCTGCGTTCGTGCCCGGGCCGGAGGGTTCGGAGCCACCCGGGCGGACCGGAACCGGGCGTCGCGGGTCTTGTGGTCGATCAGGTCGCCGCCGACGTAGCCGCGGATGAAGCGCACGAGGTCGGCCGGGGCGGACACCATGCCGCCGGAGGCCCAGCTCCAGCCGGCCGCGACGGCGCTCGTCACGTCTTCGGGCGGGCCCGCGACGGTGGTGTCGTAGCCGTGCAGCGCCGGTTCGGGCAGGTCCGGACCACGCGGGAGGCTCGTATCGCGCAGGCCCAGCGGCTGCAACACGCGCTGCCGGAGCACGTCCTCGTACCGCCGGCCGGTGGCGGCCTCGCACATCAGCGCGACGAGGATGTTGTCGGAGTTCGAATACTCGTAGCGGCTGCCCGGGCGGAACAGCAAATCGGGATCGGTGGCGTACGACAGCAATTCCTGCGGCGGCGGCGGATCGTGCAGATCCGCGACCAGCGTGTCGCGGAACTCGGTGGTGCCGCTGAAATCGGGAATGCCGCTGGTGTGCCCGAGCAGCTGGCGCAACGTCACGGCCGACCACTCGCGGGGCATCCCGCGCGCCGTCCGGCCCACCGTGGTGTCGAGCGACAGCCGGCCGCTGCTCACGAGGGACAGCGCCGTCGCGCCGCTGAACGCCTTGGCCACGCTCGCGACCCGCATGCGGTCACCCGCGCGTGGGTCGCGGCGGGCACCGAGCTGGGGAACTCCGGCCGTGTAGAGGGAAGTGCCCGGCCCGCGGCCGATAGCGACGACGACCGCCGGCGGTCCGTGGGGGCTTTCGTGCAGCCGCCGGATCGCCGCGCGCAGCGAGTCCTCGACGCGGGGGCGCCCGGTGGCTGTGGCGGGGGCGGCTGTCCACACGGGACCGCCCGCCGCGGCGAGGGTGGCTTGGGCGAGAATCGCGCGCCGGGAGATCACCATCGCACCACGGTAACCGCGGGAAATGCGCGGCCCTAACGTTTCTTCGTCGCCCGGAAATCGGCACGGCGGAGAATCGTTCCCTCTTCCCCCGGTGCGCATTCCGCGCGTCCACGCCCCCGGCGGTGAATTACGGGCCGGGCCAGCGGTGCGCTTCCCCGCGCGCCGGCGGCCCGGACACCGCTCACGCCATCTCGGGCACGTTCAGGTGCGCGATGGCGAGGTCGAACTCGCGGACGTCGAGCCGTTCGGCGCCCGCTGCGGCCAGGGTGGCCGCGCGCAACGAATTGGCCTTCTCGGCGGTGCGGCCGAGCGCCTCGGCGCTGTCGTAGCCGATCGAGGCCACGCACCGGCCGCTCGTGCGGTCCACCAGCAGGCTCGCGCTGCAGAACCCGTCGAACTCGGCCAGCCCTGGCAGCGTGGTCATCTTGAACACGTCGATTACGGCGTCCACCTGCTCGGGCGCCACCTTCAGCCACGTGCCCCGCACCGCCGCGCCGGCACCGGAATGGTGATCACGGTGCAGCAGCGCGATCTCCCACTCCTCCACCTGCGGCGGCCCACCGAACATCTCCGCGACCTGCTCCCGCAACACGGTCATGGCCTGCGCGCTCTCGCGCATGAACTCGGCCGAGCGCCACGCCGTGGTCACGATCGTGCGGCTGTCCTCGCGGCCTACGAGCATCGACAGTCCCACGTTGCCCTCGGTGGCCAGCGCCGCGGGCATGACGATGTCGCGCACGTGCGCAACCGCGTCCTCCAGCGACGCCGGCTTCAGCTGGATCGTCGTGGTGCGAGCGAACACGATCCACCTCCCGCCGGTCGTGGCGGCGCCCCGGTGACGCCACCGGTCCTCTCACCCTCCCCCTGGGCGCGGCGGGTCACAACGCCGCGAATTTCACGGCGCACCCGGGTCAGAAAGCGGCGGTGCCGTTCGGCGTGCCGAGACCGGTCGGGCCGTCGTAGCCCGCCGGCGGTGCAGAGATACGAACCCCCACACGAGCCGTTGCTGCCGGAGGTCACATCGAACCGGCCATCGGGGCGCGCCGGCCGTGGCGGAGTTCCCGGCCAGCGCATACACCGCCGCGACGACGGGGGATAAGGGGAAATTCCACACCGCCATTCCCGGATGGCTCGCGTTAAAGGATTGGTCCAGACAACTGTTACCAAGGCGTGACGCGCGGGTCGCCGACCGGCGGCTACTTTGTTGTGACTTACAACAAATCTGTGTCTGTGAATCACCGACGGAGGTGTCACGGCGTGAACCGGACCTCGGACCGCAGCCTTCGATCCCCCAGCCTTCGGTCCCGCAGTCCCCGATCCCACGGCGCGCGATGGCGCAGGGCGCTCGCCACCGCCGCGCTGCTGGCGGGAGCCGGGCTGGTCGCCGCTCCCCCGGCCTCGGCCGCCGGCGACTACACGCAGGCCGTGGCGGCGGCCGGTGCACAGCAGGTGCAGCTCACCTTCACCCCGGTAAGCCCGGCGCGCTACGTCGACGTGCACTACACCGGCGGGCCCGGCGCCGGGCAGCAGAACGTGCGCATGAGCGAGGGCGGCGGCACCTGGCGCACCACCGTCGGCGGGCTCGGCAGCGGCAGCGTGCTCGACTACTGGTTCACCTACGAGAAGAACGGGCCTCAGTTCGACACCCCGCACTTCACGTTCACCCAGGGTGGCGGCACGCAGGCCGGCTGCCCGGCGCAGCCCGACGTGCCCGACTTCGGCCCCAACGTGCGGATCTTCGACCCGAGCATGTCCGCCGTGTCGATCCAGGCGCAGCTCGACGCCGACTTCAACGCCCAGAAGGACACGCAGACCGCCCAGTTCGCCGACCGCCGCGTGGCGCACCTGTTCAAGCCCGGCACCTATGCGGTGCACGACGACGTCGGCTTCTACACCTCCGTCGCCGGCCTCGGGCGCGACCCCGACGACGTGACGATCAACGGCGACGTCACCGTCGACGCGTTCAACGCCTCCGACCAGGGGGTGGCGCTGCAGAACTTCTGGCGCTCGGCCGAGAACATGGCCGTGAACCCGTCGGGTGGCAACGACCGGTGGGCCGTGGCGCAGGCCGCGCCGTTCCGCCGGATGGACATCCACGGTGGGCTGCAGCTCTACCCGGCCAGCTTTGGCTTCGCCAGCGGCGGCTACATGGCCGACACCCGCGTGTCCGGGCAGACCGCGTCGATCTCGCAGCAGCAGTGGTACACGCGCGATTCGGCGTTCGGCAGCTGGGACGGCGGTGTGTGGAACATGGTCTTCTCGGGCACCACCGGTGCACCGGCGAACACGTTCCCGAACCCGCCCGAGACGACGCTGGCCACCACGCCCGTCTCGCGCGATGTGCCCTACCTCTACCTCGACGGCGCGAACTACCGCGTGTTCCTGCCCGCCCTGCGCACCAACGCGTCGGGCCCGAGCTGGGCCGGCGGCTCCACGCCGGGGACGTCGCTGCCGATGAGCCAGTTCCGCGTGGTCAAGCCTGGTGACACCGCGGCGTCGGTCAACAGCTCGCTGGCCGCCGGCTGCAACCTGTTCTTCACCCCCGGCGTGTACCACCTCGACCAGACGCTGAACGTCACGCGCGCGGACACCGTCGTGCTCGGCATCGGCTACCCGACGCTGGTCCCCGACAACGGGGTCGACGCCATGCACGTCGCGGACGTCAACGGTGTGCGGGTGAAGGGCCTGCTGTTCGACGCCGGCACCACGAACTCACAGTCGTTGCTGACCGTCGGCACGGCCGGGTCGCACGTCGACCACGCGGCGGACCCGACGACGCTGCAGGACGTGTTCTTCCGCGTCGGCGGTGAGGTCGCGGGCAAGGCCACCACGAGCCTGGTCGTGAACAGCGACGACACGATCATCGACCACACGTGGGCCTGGCGCGCCGACCACGGCAACCCCGGCACGGTCGGCTGGACCACCAACACCGCCGACACCGGCCTGCTGGTCAACGGTGACGACGTGCTCGCGACCGGCCTGTTCGTGGAGCACTACCAGAAGTACCAGGTGATCTGGAACGGCCAGCGCGGACGGACGATCTTCTTCCAGAACGAGATGCCCTACGACGTGCCGGACCAGGCGTCGTGGAACGCGCCCTCGGGCGTTGCCGGGTACGCGGCCTACAAGGTCGCGGCGAATGTGACCTCGCACGAGGCGTGGGGACTGGGCAGCTACTGCTTCTTCGACCCCAACCCCGCCGTGTCGAGCTACCACGCGTTCGAGGTGCCGAACACGCCCGGCGTGCGGTTGCACAGCCTGCTCACGGTGTCGCTGAACACCCGGGGCAGCATCACGCACGTCGTCAACGAGACCGGCGCGGCGACTCCGTCCGGCACGGTGCCGGTGAACGTGGTCAGCTACCCGTAGCGGCGCGCGACGGGAACGAGGGCTCTTCGCCGGCGTCGCTCCGGCGAAGAGCCCTCTTCGTGTGCGAGTGTCGAAGTGCCCTTCGGCCGTTCGTGTAACGGGTGACGAGAGGGAAGGATCGAGCCATGAAGCAGTACCTGCTCAGCGTCTACCAGCCCGACGGACCCACGCCGCCGGCCGAACAGCTCGACACGATCGTGGATCGGCTGGACGCGCTCAACGCCGAGTTGAAGGCCGCCGGCGCGTGGGTGTTCTCCGGCGGCCTGCACGCCCCCGGCTCGGCGACGGTCGTGCGGGCCGAGGACGGTGACGTGCTCATGACCGACGGCCCGTTCACCGAGGGCAAGGAGCACCTGGGCGGGTTCACGATCGTGCGCGCGCCGGACCTCGACGCCGCGCTCGGCTGGGCCGGGCGGATCGCCGAGATCACCACGCTGCCGGTGGAGGTCCGGCCGTTCCAGGGCGAGGCCTGAGCGTGTCCACTGTGGACGCTCTGGACCGGGTGTTCCGCGCGGAGTACGGGCGGACCGTGGCGGTGCTGGTGAAGGTGTTCGGGGACGTCGACGTCGCCGAGGAAGCGGTGCAGGAGGCCTTCGCGGTGGCCGCGAGCCGCTGGCCGGCCGACGGACTGCCGCCGAGCCCCGCGGGCTGGCTCGTGACCACGGCTCGTCGCCGGGCACTGGATCGCCTGCGCCGCGAGGCCTCGCGCGCCGACCGGCACGCGCAAGCCGCCCTTCTGCACGCCGGCCCGGAACCGCTCGAGGAGGGCCCCGTGCGTGACGAACGGCTCCGCCTCATCTTCACCTGCTGCCACCCGGCCCTCGCCCCGCACGCCCGGGTCGCGCTCACCCTGCGGTTGCTCGGCGGTCTGACGACGGGCGAGATCGCACACGCGTTCCTCGTGCCGGAACCCACGATGGCGCAGCGCATCTCCCGCGCGAAAGCCAAGATCCGCGACGCCGGCATCCCGTACCGCGTCCCCGCCGACGCCGACCTGCCCGGCCGCCTCGGTGCCGTGCTGGCCGTGGTGTACCTGATCTTCACCGAGGGCCACACGGCGACGTCCGGTCCCTCGCTGGGCCGCCCCGACCTCGCGGCCGAGGCGATCCGGCTGGGCCGGGTACTGGCTTCGCTGATGCCCGACGAGCCTGAGGTGCTGGGGTTGCTGGCGCTGATGCTGCTGGTCGAATCGCGCCGTCCGGCTCGCACGGGTCCCGGCGGCGCGGTCGTGCTGCTGCCCGACCAGGACCGGGGCCGGTGGGATCGGGCCCTGGTTTCCGAGGGGCAGGACCTCGTGCGCCGCTGCCTGCGCCGTGACCGGCCCGGGCCCTACCAGCTGCAGGCCGCGATCAACGCCGTCCACAGCGACGCGGCCACCGCCGGGGAGACTGACTGGCGCCAGATCGTGCGACTCTATGACCACTTGCTGCTTTTGACGCCGACCCCGGTGGTGGCGCTGCACCGCGCGGTCGCCGTCGCGGAGGTCGACGGGCCGGAGGCGGCGCTGGCGCTGGTGGACTCCGTGGATCTGGACGGCTACCACCTGCTGCACGCTGTGCGGGCCGACCTGCTGGCGCGCGCGGGCCGGCGCGGCGAGGCGGTGGCCGCCTACGACCGGGCGGTGGAGCTCGCGGAGAACGCCGCCGAACGAGCCCTGCTGGCAGGCAAGCGAGCCACCCTCGTCGAGGAATAGCCCGCCGCGGACTGCCCCGCCAACGCTGACTGTGGTCGGCGCAGGTACAAGGGAGGCCGGAGCGCCGAGCGCCGAGCTCCGGCAGCGCGAGCCGGAATGACCACTTCGTCCGGCGGGAGCACGCCTGCGGACCGCTACGCGTGGCGGACCGCGTGCAGGGCGGCTCGGCGCCAGGCCGCCGCCGTCATCGGGGCCACGAGCGGGCGGGCGCCCGGCACCGTCATCGGGTACAGGTCGGCCGCCGCGACCGTGATGTCCCACGTCGGCAGCGCCAGTTGGTGGGCCCAGGTGGCCTCGACGATGGTGCGGATGGCCTCGTCGCCGCCGGTCGTCAACGCCGGGGCCAGGGCCGCGTCGGCGGCGGGTGTGAGGGTGCGGCCGGCGAGGAGGCGTTCGGCTTCGCGGCGCAGGCGGGTTTTCGCGGCGGGGACGGAGAGGTCGTGGGCGGGGCTGTCGGCGTAGACGTCGCGGGCGAGGTCGCGCACGAGGGCCTGGCGGTCGGCGCCGGCGAGGACCTGTTCGACGAGCTCGGCGCGGGCGTCGGGGGTGCAGTCGATGCCGAGGTCGCGCACCACGTCGGCGGGGTCGCCGGCGGGGTGGAGGACGTTGAGCAGCGCGTAGCGGCCGAGTTCGGTGCGCAGGCGGCCCGGTTCGCGGACGGCGGGGTCGCCGGGGCCGACGAGCTCGGTCAACCGGACCGGCACGGGCAGGTCCGCGAGCGGGCCCTGGTCCCCGGCGGGGGCGGCGACCAGCAGCAGCGAGTCGGTGCAGCCGGCGCAGTGGTCGGCGATGCGGCGCAGCTGCGGGGTGGCCGTGTTCCACTGGAAGTACCACAGCGCCCGCAGGGTCACCGGGGTGAGCCGCGCGCGGCGGGCGCCGACGACGCGGAAGCCGTTCTCCGCCAGCCAGTCCATTGTGGACATGATGCGGCGGGCGGCGATCGCGTCGGGTTTGAGCAGCAGGCCGTGGCCGCTCGCGAAGCGTCCGACGTCGCCGGTGAGGGCGCGCAGGTGCTCGAGCGACTCCTGGAAGTAGTGTCGGCCGCGTAGCGGGCGCGCTTGTCCGCGTCGCGGGTCAAGGCCTCGTGCGGCCGCTGTCCGTCCTTCTCGTGCCCGTTCATGGCATCCGCTCCCTTCCGGGTGGTGACCAATGTCCCAGTGCGCGACCGGGGAAAACCCCAAAGCCGGGCTCGCTCGCTAGACTCGGGCGGCGATGCGACGATTCCGGTGGTGGTGGGGAGCCCTGGTCCTCGCCTGCGTGGCTGTGCTCGCGGGCTTCTTCGCGTTCTCCGGCCCCGGGCTCAAACCCGGCCAGCCGCTGCCGCGCAAGGGGCCGCCCGGCACGGGCCCGCTGACGGTGGTGGCGATCGGCGACAGCACGGTGTCCGGTGAGGGCGCCGGCGACTACACCCCCGACACCGACGGCCGCAACGGCGACTGGTGCCACCGGTCGGTCAACGCGTTCGTGCAGAAGGTACGCATTCCGGACGTCACGGCGCGGGTGAACCTGGCGTGTTCGGGTGCGCCGGCGGAGCAGGTGTCGCTGGGTGGCGTGAAGCAGTGGGGTGAGCAGTCGCAGGCGCAGCAGCTGGCCGCGGTCGTGAAGAACCACCGGGTGGCCGCCGTGGTGATCGCGATCGGCGCCAACGACGACCCGAAGTTCTCCGCACAGGTGTCCGAGTGCTTCAAGGCGTGGTTCTCCGCGGGTGGGCCGTCGTGCAACGTGGCGCTGCAGAAGACGTGGCAGTCCAAAGTGGACGCGATGGTGCCGAAGGTGGTCAACGCCGTCGGCGATGTGAAGAAGGTGCTGGCGCAGGCGGGTTACGTGCCGGCCGACTACCAGCTCGTGCTGCAGTCCTATGCCACGCCCGTCGCCACGGACGTCCCGCCGGGATTGCAGAACCTCAACGGCTGCCCGTTCCGCACCGACGACCTGCTGTGGATCTCGACCACGGGCATCACCACGCTCTCGGCGGGCCTCAAGCAGGCCGCCGTGCAGTCCGGCGCGCGGTTCCTCGACCTGGCGCGCGCGGGTGAGCACCACGAGGCCTGCAGCGGCGGGGCGAACCCGGCTTCGGAGTGGTTCACGCGTCTGACGCTGCACCTGAACGATCTGGGCCAGACGGACCGGGCGCAGCACGCGCTGCAGGAGTCGTTCCACCCCAACGCCGCGGGGCACGCAGCGATCGCCGACTGCC
The DNA here is from genome assembly GCF_030285625.1 of Amycolatopsis sp. 2-15. Lineage (NCBI taxonomy): Bacteria > Bacillati > Actinomycetota > Actinomycetes > Pseudonocardiales > Pseudonocardiaceae > Amycolatopsis > Amycolatopsis carbonis. The sequence goes on along the minus strand of NZ_CP127294.1, from coordinate 6,575,908 downwards.
TGTCGGAGTTCCTCGCCGGGCGCGACGGGAACGCCGCGTGCCTGTCCGGGCCCGACGGCAAGCTCCACGCCGTGCCCGAGGTCGCCGACCGCTGACCCGGCAGCGCTAGAGGTCGAGCGCGGCCCGCAGCGCGACGTCGATCTGTTCCTGTACTTCCTGGTCTATCTCGGCGATGCGCTCGTCGAACCACGGCCGGTACAGCCGCGTCAGGTTGAGCGTGGACACCCAGTACCGCGCGTCGACCGCGACGCCCAGGATGTCCTGCGGGTCGCGGTCGAGCAGTTCCGTGCCGAGCAGCCAGGGCCGCTCGGACTCGTTCACCCCGTCCGACGACAGGAGCACCACGGTGCGTTCCCGGGCCGGCTCGGTCGGGGGGTGGTACGTCCAGACCTCACCCCTGCGCACGCATGTCCTTTTCCGCCGCCGTCCGTTCCGCCTCGTCCGCCTCGGCCGCCGGCGCGGCCGGCACCTGCTGCGGCGTGTAGCCCGTGCGTACCGCCTCCCGCCGGGCCGCCTTGGACAACCAGGACGAGACCGAGATCCCGTGCGCTTTCGCAGCTCGTTCGGCGAACTCGAGCGCACCACTGTCGAGAGAGAGGGTGACCTTACGTGTTGCCATACCTTTTATCGTACCAGCGCTCGGGCTTGCAGGCGCCACAGCGAAATCACCTCCGCGGCCAGCCTTCCCCGCCGGGTTCGAGGTGACCGGCGAGGCCGTGCGGAAGTCACGCAGCATACGGGCTGCCGGGATCGTAGACGCCTTTCTCCAGGTCGGACACCGGCCGGCCGGGCAGCCACGGCGGGTTGCAGACGACGAGGTCCGCTCGCCCTCCGGGGTAGAGGCCGGGGCCGGGCACGTCGATCCGGCCGGCGAGGCCCAGCCGCGCGGCGTTGCTGCGGGCGCAGATCAGGGCACGGGGGTTGCTGTCGGTGGCCGTGACACGGGCGACGCCGCGGCGGGCGAGCACGGAGGCGAGAACGCCGGTGCCGGCGCCCAGGTCGAACGCGGTGCGTGTCCGCGCGGGCAGGGGCGCCTGGGCCACGAGGTCGACGTACTCGCTTCGAGGCGGGGAGAACACGCCGTAGTGGGGGTGGATGCGCGCGCCGAGCGCCGGGATGAGAACGCCGCGGCCGCGCCGCTGGTGTGCGCCGAGGACGCCGAGCAGCTCTCGCCCAGCGCGCACGCCCGGGCCGTTTGCGGCCCCGTACGCCTGGCGGCGAGCCTCCCGGATGTCCGGAGCGCGCGCAAGTCGAGGTGGTAGTCCGCGTCCACAGCGACGAGCACCTGGCTCAGCACGCGGGCGCGGTGCCGGCGCGCCTGGCGGTGGCGGTGGAAGGTCTCGGCTGGGTCGTTGAGGGAGGGCGGTGGTCGCCGGTCGAGGCGACGGCCCATGGCCGTGAGCAGGCGCCGGGCGTGAGGGAAGTCGCCGCGTCAGAGCAGGGCCGTGCCCTCGCCGGCGTGGCGGCAGGCGAGGGCGGCGGTGCAGCGGTTGTCGGCGGATACGAGCCGCGACGGCGGCTGGGTCGGGGGCATCTCGGGCTCCTCGTGATCGGACGTGCGGGTACACGACGAGCACTTCGGTGCACGAGCGAGAGAACCCCTGACCGGGCCGAGGGTTGAGAAAGCGGGGTGGATCCGGCTATCGCCTCGGCGCCGAAGTGCGCGAGGAGCGGTCGCCGAGCACCATGCCGAGTGTCACGAGGAGCCTTTCGCGAGAAGAGGGGCCAGCGTAGCGATCACGTGCCGCGGTGGGTGATCAGGCGGTCGCGACCGCCTGGATGGCCCGCAGGCGCCCATCGGCGAGGGCGCGGGCGAGGTTGGCCGCCTTCGTCAGTGAAGGCGGGGACGAAGGTGTGCAGGCCGAGCGGGTTCGGCGGTTGGGCGAGGAAGGCCTGCATGACGGTGGCTGCGGTGTCGGTGTGGTCGGTCCAGCGGCGGACGGTGAAGCCGGCCGACTCCACGGTGGCGCGCAGGTCGTCGGCGCTGATCAGGTGGCTGTGGGCGGGCCGGTCGGCCCACGGCAGGGGGTGGTCGAGCGGCCCGGGCGTGCCCGCGGTGATGTCCCAGATCGCCAGGCGCCCGCCCGGCGCGAGTACCCGGTGGGCTTCGTGGTAGAGCGCGGGCTTGTCGGCGACGTTCATCTGGACGTGCTGGCTGAACACCGCGGTGAACGCGGCGTCGGGGAAGGGCAGGCGGGTGACGTCACCGTGGTGCACGTCGATCCCGGTCAGGCCGACGAGCCCGTTGAGCCACTGGGCGGTCCGGCAGTACTCCTCGGTCAGGTCGACGGCGGTGACCCGGCAGCCTTAGCGGTCGGCGAGGAAGCGGGCCGTGCCGCCGATGCCGCTGCCCGCGTCGAGCACCGTGTCGGTCGCGGTCACTGCCGCCAGGTCGGCGAGGGCGCCCGTGGCGAGTCGGCCCATGGTGTGGAAGTCCTCGAGCCCGGCGAGGTCCGCGGGGGCCAGGTGGTCGAGGTCCTGGCCGGCGGCCACGAGTGCCTGCTCGATATTGGGCCGGGACAGGCCGGTGGAGTACTGGGTGTCGATTTCGGTCATGAGCACGCCTTTCACCCGGGACGCATTGGTATCTCCTAGATAGTATCTATAAGATAGCTTTTGTGGATGTCGAAAGCCGAACCCAGACCTACGGGCACTACTGCCTCATGGCGCAGACCCTCGACCAGCTCGGTGATCGGTGGACCCTGCTCGTCGTACGCGACCTGGTCCACGGGCCTCGCCGGTTCACCGACCTCGTGGACGTGCTCGCCGGCATCACGCCCACCACGCTCACCCGGCGGCTGCGCGAGCTGGAGCAGCGCGGAATCCTCGTCGCCGACCGTGAGCCGGGCCGGCGTGAGGTCTGGTACCGCCTGACGCCCGCCGGGCGAGACCTCGTCCCGACACTGGAGCAGCTCGCGCTCTGGGGCCTGCGCAACGCGGTGCGGCCACCCGGCCCCGCCGAGCCCACCCACCCGGAACACCTGCTGTGGGCGCTGCGAATCATGCTCGACGACGTCGGCGCCGTCATCGAACCCGCGCGCTGGCAGGTTCGCGTCGCCGGCGGGGAGAGCTTCGTGCTCGGGTTCGACGGTGAGCGCTGGACGCTGAGCCGCGGCGAGACCGAAGACCCGGCCGTGACCGTCACGACCACGCGGCCGGCGCTGGCGAAGTTCCTCACCGGCCCGCCCGCGGCCCGCGAGACCGAGTTCACCGACCTGTCGGTGGCCGGCGAGGACCGGGCCGTCCGCACGATGCTCGACTCGATCGCGGTGTTCCCGCTCGGCCCCGGCCGGCAGTGGCCGTGACTCCCCGGCCAGGCCACCGACGGGAGGTGGTGGTGCCCTCGCCGGGAAACGAAGGCACCACCACGATCCCTACAACGTCGGCGAACGCCCCTCGAACGGCGTCGACAGCACCACCGTCGTCCGGGTCGACACCTTCGCCGCTTCCCGGATCCGGCGCAGCAGGTCTTCCAGCCCGAGCGGCGAAGCGACCCGCACCAGCAGGATGTACGACTCGTCCCCCGCGACCGAGTAGCAGGACTCGATCTCCGTGATGTGCTGGATGCGCTGCGGGTAGTCGTCGGGAGCGGCCGGGTCGTTGGGGGTCAGCGAGATCAGCGCGGTGAGCGGGAGGCCGATCTGCTCGCCGTCGAGGCGGGCGGTGTAGCCGAGGATCACACCGCGCTGTTCCAGCCGTCGCACACGCTGGTGCACGGCCGACACGGACAGCCCGACGCGTTCGGCGAGGTCGGTGAAGCTGCGCCGGCCGTCGGCGGCGAGCTCCTGCACGATGGCCTGGTCGAGTGGCTCGAGGGGGCCGCTCATGCGTCGAGCACAACAAGATCGTGCGGCCGCGTGTTCACGGCCTCGACGCCGGTCTCGGTGACCACGACGATGTCTTCGATGCGGGCGCCCCAGCGGCCCGGCTGGTAGATGCCCGGCTCGACGCTGAACGCCATGCCCGGCTCCAGCGGCAGCGTGTTGCCGCCGATGATGTAGGGCTCCTCGTGCACGTCGAGGCCGATGCCGTGGCCGGTGCGGTGGATGAAGAACTCGCCGAAGCCGGCGGCGTCGATCACCTCGCGCGCGGCGGCGTCGATGGACTCGGCGGTGGCGCCGGGGCGCACGGCGTCGACCGCGGACTGCTGGGCCTGCTGCAGCACGGCGTAGGTCGAGGCCACGTCCGCGTCGCGCGGTTCGCCGACGGCATAGGTGCGGGTGGAGTCGGAGTTGTAGCCCTCGGGCAGCGGGCCGCCGATGTCGACCACGACCACGTCGCCGCGTGCGATCACGCGGTCGGAGACGTCGTGGTGGGGGCTGGCACCGTTGGGGCCGGAGCCGACGATCACGAAGTCGGCCACCGTGTGGCCCTCCTCGACGATCGCGGCGGCGATGTCGGCGCCCACCTCGGCCTCGGTGCGGCCGGCGCGCAGCCATTCGCCCACGCGGGCGTGCACGCGGTCGATCGCGGCACCCGCGGCGCGCAGCGCGGCGATCTCGGCGGCGTCCTTGCGCATCCGCAGCTCGCGCACGACCGGCCCGGCCAGCGTCTGCTCGGCGTCGCCGAGCGCGGCGCGCAGGGCGAGCACGTGCAGCGCCGGGGTGAAGTCGCTGACGGCGACGCGGCGGGCCTTGCCGAGCCGGTCGGCCACGAGCCGGTAGGCGTCGTCGCCGTCGACCCAGGTGAGGACCTCGACGCCGAGCTCGGCGGTGGGCACGTCGGCGTAGCCGGGGGCCTCCAGCTTGGGCACGACGAGCGCGGGCACGCCGTCGGCGGGCACCACGAGGGTAGTGAGGCGCTCGAACGAGCCACCCGCCTGGCCGAGCAGGTAGCGCAGGTCGGAGCCGGGGGCGATGAGCAGGGCGTCGGTGTCCGCGGCGGCGGCCGCTTTCGCTGCGCGGTCGAGGCGGGCGCGAAGCGCGGCGGCGTCCGGGGCGGGCGTGTGGAGGGATCGGCGCGACATGCGGCTGAGCCTAGTACCGGCGCGCGCGGGCGCCCGTCACCCGGGCGGGGCCGGAGTTTCGAACAGCGGCGGCAACCCCGTGAGCATCAACGCGGACCAGACCACATGGGTCAGCAGCGGCGCCTGAATGCCGCCGGTGGCGCGCCGTTGCAGCCCGAACAGCGTCCCCATCACGATCGACGCCAGCACCAGCGCCGGGTTGCGAGTGGCCACGGTGGACAGTGCGTAGACCGCCGTCGAGGTCGCCACCGGCGCGCGCGTCACGGAGCCTTGCAGGGCGCCGCGGAAGAAGACCTCCTCGGCGGCGCCGGTGATCAGCGTCGTCGCGTAGACGGCGGGCCCGGAACCGCGGTCGGCGTAGGCGAGCACCCCGGCGATCGCCCGCGACAACGGCGGGATGCGCCGGGCGACGAGCGCGGCGCCGTAGAACGCGCCGAACGCGCCGGCGGCGACCGCCACCGGCCCCGCGACCGGATGGCGCGAGGTGCCCCGCGGCGGTGGTCCCGCCGCCAGGCCGCCCGCTACCCAGGCGGCGGCGACGGCGCCCGTGCGCCCGTGGAAGCGGGCCGAACCCGGTGGCGTCGAGAGCGACCAGCCCAGCAGGCCGGTGCCGGCCGCGGTGACCAGCCCGAGCAGCGCGCGCCGCATCACGCCGCCCGCGCGCGTTCGGCCAGTGCCGCCAGAGCCGCGGAGTCGTAGTCCATGGGTTCGAACGGTACGACGGCGCGGATCGCGGGGTCGCGCACGACCACCTCGTTGGCCATGGAGTCGATGAGCGTGCGGCCGGTGGCCACGTCGACGTCGGTCACCAGCGCGAGCCAGTAGGACGACAGCCGCGGCGAGAGCAGCGGCACGGGCACGATCAGCGGGTTGCGGCCCTCGATACGGGCCAGCCGGCGGAGCATGTCCAGGTAGGCCAGCTGTTCGCTGCCGCCGATCTCGAAGGTGCGGCCTTCCGCGGCCGGCGAGTCGAGCACGCCGACGAGGTAGCGCACGACGTCGGTGATCGCGATCGGCTGGGCGCGGGTGGCGGCCCAGCGCGGAGTGATCATCGCGGGCAGGTGCTCCACGAGCTGGCGGGTGATCTCCCACGAGACGCCGCCGTGGCCGATCACGATGCCGGCGCGCAGCACGGTCACGGGCACGCCGGTGCCGGCGAGCAGGTACTCGACCTGGCGGCGGCTGCGCAGGTGGGCGGACAGGTCGTCGGAGTCGTCCCCGAGGCCGCCGAGGTAGACGATGCGGCCGGTGCCGGCGGTGCGCGCGGCGAGGGCGAACGCGCGGGCCGCGGCGGCGTCGCGGCGTTCGAAGTCGCGGGCGTCGAGGGCGTGCACCAGGTAGTAGGCCACGTCGACACCCGCGAGGGCCTTTTCCAGGGATCGGGTGTCCTCGACGTCGCCGTGCACGGCGCTCCCCGCGCCGCGGTAGGCGGCCGGCTCGCGGGTCATCGCCCGCACGTCATGGCCCCCTTCGGCCAGTGCTTCGGCGAGCCGGCTCCCGACGAACCCCGACGCCCCGGTGACGAGTACGCGCACGCCCCACTCCCCTTCTCCCCGTTTCCGGCAGGGGTACCCGGGACGCGGCGGTGGAAACCGGGCGGCGCGTCAGGCGGGGTACTGCGCGGGTGGACGTGGCAGGCTGGGCGCGTGACCGGACCACTCGCCCTCCTCGACTCCGCGAGCCTCTACTTCCGCTCGTACTACGCGCTGCCCGACTCGATGACCGCGCCCGACGGGACGCCGGTCAACGCCGTGCGCGGGTTCACCGACACGCTGGCGCGCATCCTCACCGACCGGCGCCCGGCACGGCTGGTGGCGTGCCTGGACGCGGACTGGCGGCCGAAGTTCCGCACCGACCTGCTGCCCAGCTACAAGGCGCACCGGGTCGCGGTGCCGGGACACGGCGAGGGTGAGGCCGACGTCGAAGAGGTGCCCGACACGCTCACGCCGCAGGTGCCGGTGATCCTCGACGTGCTGGCCGCGTTCGGGTTCGCCACGGCCGAGGCGGCGGGTTACGAGGCCGACGACGTGATCGGCGCGCTGGCCACCCACGAGCAGGACGCGCCGGTCGAGGTCATCACCGGCGACCGTGACCTGTTCCAGCTCGTGCGCGCGACGCCGACACCGACGTCGGTCGTGTACGTGGGCAAGGGCTGGGCGAAGGCCGAGGTGCTGGGGCAGGCCGAGATCGCCGAGCGCTACGGCGTGCCGGCCGACCATGCGGGCCCCGCCTACGCCGACATGTCCGCGTTGCGGGGTGACCCGTCCGACGGGCTGCCCGGCGTGGCCGGGATCGGCGAGAAGACCGCGGCGAAGCTCATCACGCAGTTCGGCTCGCTGGAGGAGCTGATCGTGGCTTCGCAGTCGGGCGACTCGCGGCTGCCGCTGAAGACGCGGCTGCGCCTCAAGGACGCCGCCGACTACCTCGCCGTGGCCCCGACCGTGGTGCGGGTGGCCGTGGACGCGCCGGTGGTGCAGTCCGGTTCGGACGCCGTGCCGGCGAGCCCCGCGGATCCGGACCGGGTCGCGGAGCTCGCCGAGCAGTGGAACCTCGGCCGCTCGGTCGAACGGTTGCTGGCGGCGCTGCCGAAGGCGTGAGCGCGGCTCAGAAGTACGTGCCACACCACGGCCGCGTGCCGGTGGCGAACAAGGTGTCGGCGCGGGCCGGCGCCGCCGGGTCGACCACGGTGATCCGGCCGGCCTGCGCGAGAGTCGAGGCACGCCACTCGCCGAGGTAGAGCATGGCGAGGGTGTCGGCGTCGAGGCGCAGGTCCGCGCCGGCGTCGGTGTGTCCGGCTCCGTCGGGGCCGACGCGGTAGCGCCCGCGGTTGGCCGGCAGCAGCCGATCGTCCACTTCGAACACGACGGGTTCGCCCGGGCCGTAGGTGCGGGCGGCGAGGGCGCCGGCGACGTCGACCAGCCGCAGCCACAGGTCGTCCTCGACTTCGGTGGTGCGCGCGCGGCGCGGGTCGGTGAGCAGCACGGAGAGGGGTTCGTCGACCGGTCGGAAGCGGCTGCTCACGGTGGCGACGAGGTCGATGGAGAGCAGGAACCGCCACAGCGCGGCGATGGCCTCCGGGTTCGCGCCCTGCAGGTCGCGGACTTCCAGCAGCACACCGCGTTCGGGATCGGCGGCGGTGGACTGGTCCACGCTCTTGAACATCGCGAACGCGTCGTCCTCGCCGTTCGGTCCGGTGTGGACGGCCACCCGGTACCCGCCTTCGCGGCTCAGGCGGCGGTTGAGGGCGATGGGCCACCAGAGGCTGGGGCGGGCGATCATGCCCGGCCGGTGCAGGCCGATCCGTTGGTACAGCGCGGGAAGCTGCGCGCGGGCCTCGCCGGTGTCGAGCAGCCGGACGGCACCGCCGGCTTCGGCGCCCTCGCGCAGCCGCGCGGGGTGGTCGATGCGGACGGTGGCTCCGGAGGTGGCGATGCCGTAGCCGAAGCGGCCGTAGATCACGGCCTCGCTGGCGTGCAGGCAGGCCAGCGAGGTGCCGCGTTCGGCGAGGTCGTTCAGCTGCGCGCTCATCAGTGCCGTGACGACGCCGCGGCGGGTCCAGTCGGCGCGCACGCCGACCCCGTCGACCGCGGCGGCGGGCAGGACCGCGCCGCCGGGGACGGCGATCGTGGTGGCGAAACCGCTGGTGATCCCGATTGGACGGTCGTCGGCGAACGCGCCGAACTTGCCGGGTGCGGCCCAGGAATCGCCGATCTGCGCCCACGTCTCGTCCGAAAGCTGGGGGCTGTGCAGTGCTTGCCCCAGCAGGTCGAAGGTGGGCCGGCGCTCGTCGTCGGTGATCGGGCGTACCACGAAGTCGGTCATGCCGCGATCCAACCAAGCCCGCGCCGCGGGTGCCACGCGTTTTACTTCCGCGGCGCCCCGGTCAGCGCGGGTGGACGAAGTGGTGCGCGACGCGGGAAGCGACGGCGACGGTGAAGCCGGGGAAGGTCGACAATCTGTCTTCGGCCTGCTGGGTCGTGCAGTGGGTGCCCGTGCCGTCCGTCCGCTGGCTGTTCGTGAGGGCACGGCGAGTGGCCGTCCGGGCGGGGGCTACTTCGGGGCGTCGACGCGGTAGTCGCCCGCGGTGCCGGTGACCGTGATGGGCACGTGTTTCTGCTCGCCCGCGATGTCGACGACGCACTGGAAGGTGGAGCCGTCGGTGACGGCCTGGCGGTCGGGGCAGCTGACCTCGCCGACGCCGTCGATCTTGTAGGTGTCGGCGAGGATCTTGGCGACGGCGGCGTCCATGGCCTTGGCGTCGAACACCCGACCGGGCCCGGTGGCCGACGCCGGCGTCGCGCCCGAGCTGCCCGCCGAGCTGTCGGAAGGCGTGGTGTCCGAAGGCGTGGTGGACGGTGTGACCGTGACGGTCTTGACGGGCGCGGCCGGGTCGGCCTTGGTCGAACAGCCGGTGGCGACCAGCAGTCCGAGGCCGCACAGACCCAGCACCAGCACGGCGCGCATTCCCGCTCCTGTCCCCCGATGCCCGGTTCAGGGCCCTTGGTCAAGGTCAGAAGAAAGTACCGCACCACGACGCGCGGCGCGTGCCGAACAAGGTGTCCACGTGCGACACCGCGGTGTCGTCGAGGACTTCGACGCGGCCGGTGCCGGCCAGGGCCGAGGCGCGCCACGCTCCGAAGTAGAGCATCGCGAGCGAGGTGACGTCGAGGCGCAGCGCGGGAGCGGCGTCGGTGCGGTGGGCGCCGTCGGGGCCGACGCGGTAGCGGCCGTCGTTGGCGGGCAGCAGCGGATCGGTCACTTCGAGGACGACCGGCTCGCCCGGGCCGTAGGTGCGGGCGGCGAGTGCGGCGGGCACGTCGATCACCCGCAACCACGTCTCGTCCTCGACGCCCTTGACCTTCACCGCGCGCGGGTCGGTGAAGAGCAGTTCGACGGGTTCGTCGAGCGGGCGGACGATCACGGAGATGTCGTCGACGAGGTCCACCGACAGCAGGAACCGCCACAGTCCGGCGAAGGCGGCGGGGTTGGTGTAGTGGAACTCGAACACGGTGAGTTTCTGCCGGTCGGCGTCGCCGCGTTCGACGTGGTAGACGAGGTAGCCGTCGACGCCGTCCGGGCCGCGGTGGACCGCGGTCTCGACGGGGCTGTCGGAGCGGCGGGCCTGGTTCTCGTTCATGGGCCAGTAGTGCGCGGGCCGGGTGATCATGCCGGGGCGGACGGTGCCGGTGGCGCCGTAGAGATCGGGCCAGTGCAGCACGGCCTGCTCGAGGCCGAACACGCTGACCTCGCCGCCGGCCGGTGCTTCCGGGCGTAGCCGCGCGTGGCGGCGATCGACGACGAGGTTGCGGCTCAGGGTCGAGACGCCGTAGCCGTAGCGGCCGTAGATCGCGCCTTCGGTGGCGTGCAGGGATGCCAGCACCACGCCGCGATCGGCAAAGTCCTGCAGCTGCGCGGTCTGCAGGGCGCTGAGCACGCCGCGGCGCGTGCGGCCGGCGCGGACACCGACGCCGGTCACGGCCGCGAGCGGCACGCGCGCGCCGCCGGGGAGGAGAACCTCGTGGTCGGCGGCGCGCACGGTGCCGATCAGCTCGGGGTCGAACGCGGCGAACACGCGCGACTCCTGCAGAGCCTCGCTGATCCGCTCCCACTCCTCGTCGCTGCCGGCCTTGACGTGCAGCGCGCTCCGGAACAGGTTCCAGGCCCCGCGCTGCTCGTCGGCGGAGGACAGGAGCCGTACGGTGTGGTCGCTCATGCCGGGATCATCCTGTGGCCCGCGGGGTGCGGGCCACCGATTTACGCGGCGTCACTTTTCACGCACGGTCACTGCGCCGGTCATGGGGCGGCGGGCGGCGAGACCTCGTAGTTGCCGTCGCTGCCCTTGACGGTGATCGGGACCTGCTGCGGTTTGCCGTTGATGGTCGCGGTGCACGTGAACTTCGTGCCGTCCTCGACCTTCTGCTCGGCCGGGCAGGTGACGCCGGTGACGCCTTCGATCTTGTAGGTGTCGGTGAGCAACTTCGCGACGTCGGTCTGCATCTGGGCGTTGTTGAAGACCTCGGTCTTGAAGAAGCCGGGGGCGACGAACCCGAGGATCGCGACCACGGCCACCACGACGATGAGCGCACCGATGCCGATGAACAGGCCGCGCTTGGACTTCGGTTCTTCACCGGGGTCGCCGACGGTCTGGGTGAGGGCGGTGGCCTGCCCGTAGTCGTACTGGTTGCCGGCGGGCTGGCCGTAGGGCTGCTGGGCCTGCGGGCCGGTCTGCGGCTGGCCGTACAGCGGCTGCTGCTGCGGGCCGCTCTGCGGGTATCCGCCGCCGGGCTGCTGCCCGTACTGCTGGGGCGGCTGCTGCCGGTTCGGGTCGTAGGGCTGCCCGTACTGCTGCGGGGGTGGCTGCTGGCCCCACTGGGGCTGCTGCGGCGACTGGGGCTGCTGCGGGGGCTGCTGCTGTGGGGGGTAGCCGCCGGGCTGCTGGCCGTACTGGGGCTGCTGCTGGGGCTGGACCCACTGCGTCGGCTGCGAGTCGTAGGGCTGCTGGGGCTGCTGGGGCTGCTGGCCGTACTGCTGCGGGTTGTAGGGCTGCTGTTGCTGCTCCTGCGGCCCGCTCGGCGGGTAGGCGCCGCCCGGCTGTTGCCCGTATTGCGGCTGCTGCCCGTACTGGGGCTGCTGCTGCGGGTCGTTGCCGCCATACGGCGTGCTCATCGTTCGCCTCCGCCTTGATTGCCTGGGGTAGTGATCTCCTCGGGAGAGGTCGCTGCCCACGATGTCGAGCGCGATCCAACCACAGGTCGGGGCCGAGCACACGCGTCCACGCGCACCCTGTCCGAGCGGTGACCTCGACCTGCCCGTGAACGCCCTGCGGCCGAGGCACGCTCTTCAGGCAATTCAGTCACGCCCCACCGGCCGCGACGACGCCGCGGCGCAGGGCGCGCACGGCTTCCGCGGCGGCGGCGCCGACCGGGTCGGCTTTGCCGAGGACGTCGCGGATCTGGTCGAGCAGGTCGATCACCTGGCGTGACCAGCGGACGAAGTCGCCGGCGGACAGTTCCTGGCCGTTGGTCTCGGCGGCGGTGAGGACCTTCTCGAGCGATTCGCCGCGGGCCCACCGGTACACCGGCCACGCGAAACCGGCGTCGGGTTCGCGGGTGCGGTCGAGGTGGTGGCGGCGTTCGTCCTCGGTGAGGTCGACCCACAGCTTCGTGGTCTCTTCCCAGGCTTTGGGCACGGCGCCGCCGGGCAGGCGCGGCTCCCCCGCCGTGTCGCGGCGGGCCTCGAACACGAGCGTGGAGACCACCGCGGCGAGCTCGGCCGCGCCGAGGCCTTCCCACACGCCGTGGCGGATGCACTCGGCGGCGAGCAGGTCGGACTCGCTGTAGAGGCGGGCGAGGCGGTGGCCGTGTTCGGTGACGCGGTCCTCGCCGGTGCCGGGGCCGAGGTAGCCGCGTTCGCCGAGCAGCGCGAGGATCCGGTCGAACGCGCGGGCCAGGGAGTGGGTGGTGGCGGCGACCTTGCGTTCGAGCTGCTCGGTTTCGGCCTGCAGGCGCTGGTAGCGCTCGACCCAGCGCAGGTTGGCCTCGCGTTCGGCCAGGCCGTGGCAGGGGTGGGCACGCAGGGCGCGCTGCAGGGCGTTGAGCTCGGCGTCGTCGCCCTGGCTGGTGCGGCGGCGCTGGCGCCCGGGCAGGGCGATGCCGGAGTCGCGCAAGGCCGAGGCGATGTCGCGGCGCGTCTTGGGCGAGCGCAGCTCGAGGTGCTTGGGCAGGCGGATGTGGCCGAGCGGCTCGACCGGGGCCGGGAAGTCGGCGACCGACAGGGGCCCGGACCAGCGGTCCTCGGTGACGACCACGGGCCGCGGCTCGCGGATCGGGTCCAGCCCGGGGTCGACGACCACGGCCAGCCCTGCGCGGCGTCCGGCGGGTACGGCGATGACGTCGCCCTTGCGCAGCTTCTCCAGCGATTCCGCGGTGCCGGCGCGGCGGGTGGCGGTGTTCTGCCGGGAAAGCGTCTTCTCGCGGGCGGAGATCTTGGCGCGCAGCTCGACGTATTCGAGCATCTCGTCGAACTCGCCGGTGACGGCCTTCGCGTAGCCCTTGAGGGCTTCCTTGTTGCGGTCGATGCGCCGGGAGGTGCCGACCACGGACCGGTCGGCCTGGAACTGGGCGAACGACTGTTCCAGCAACTCGCGCGCGGAGTCGGCGCCGACCTGGGCGACGAGGTTCACGGCCATGTTGTAGCCGGGCCGGAACGACGAGCGCAGCGGATACGTGCGCGTGGAGGCGAGGCCTGCGACCTGCTTGGGGTCGACGCCGGGCTGCCACGCGACCACGGCGTGGCCTTCGACGTCGATGCCGCGGCGCCCGGCGCGGCCGGTGAGCTGCGTGTACTCGCCGGGGGTGAGGTCGACGTGGGCTTCGCCGTTGTACTTGACCAGCCGTTCGAGCACCACGGTGCGGGCGGGCATGTTGATGCCCAGCGCGAGGGTCTCGGTGGCGAACACGGCCTTGACCAGGCCGCGGAGGAACAGTTCCTCGACGGTCTCCTTGAACGCGGGCAGCAGGCCCGCGTGGTGGCCGGCGAAGCCGCGTTCGAGCGCTTCGCGCCACTCCCAGTAGCCCAGCACGCTCAGGTCGCCCTCGGGCAGGTCGGCAGTGCGCTCGGCGACGATGCGGCGGATCTCCTCGACCTGCTCGGGTCCGTTGAGTCGCAGGCCGGAGCGCACGCATTGCGCGACGGCGGCGTCGCAGCCGGCGCGGGAGAAGATGAACACGATCGCGGGCAGCAGCCCGGCCGAGTCGAGACGTTCGACGACGTCGACGCGCGAGGGCGGGCGGAAGCGTTGCGGGCGGGGCGCGCCGCGGCGGCCTCCGCGGTTGCCGCGCATCGAGGCGGGGGCGAAGCGGCCGAGCTCTTCGGCGCGGCGCAGCAGGCCGGGGTTGATGCTGAGCTCGGCGTTCGGGTCGGCTTCGTCCTGGCCGGCGAACAGGTCCATCAGGCGGTTGCCGATGAGCATGTGCTGCCACAGTGGCACGGGCCGGTGCTCGTCGACGACGACGGTGGTGTCGCCGCGGACCTCGACGAGCCATTCGCCGAACTCCTCGGCGTTGCTCACGGTCGCGGACAGCCCGACGACGCGGACGTGTTCGGGCAGGTGGAGGATCACTTCCTCCCACACGGCGCCGCGGAAGCGGTCGGCGAGGTAGTGGACCTCGTCCATCACGACGTAGCCGAGCTCGGGGATGGCGGAGCTGCCGGCGTAGAGCATGTTGCGCAGCACCTCGGTGGTCATCACGACCACCTGCGCGTTGCCGTTGATGGAGGTGTCGCCGGTGAGCAGGCCGACGGCGTCGTTGCCGTAGCGGGCGACGAGGTCGGCGTACTTCTGGTTGGACAGCGCCTTGATGGGCGTGGTGTAGAAGCATTTGCGGCCTTCGGCGAGCGCCAGGTGCACGGCGAACTCGCCGACCACGGTCTTGCCGGCGCCGGTGGGCGCGCACACGAGCACGCCGTGGCCGTCTTCGAGGGCCTCGCAGCCGCGGATCTGGAAGTCGTCGAACTCGAACGACACCTCGCCGGCGAAACGCGTCAGCTGGGGGTACTTGGCGCGGCGGCGTGAGACCGCATAGGCCTCGGCCGGGGAAGGTGAAGGGCTAGTGGCCACGTGCCCAGGGTTCCACACGGCACCGACAGTCCGCACGCGGCGTGCCGACCGGTGTGTGGCCGTGCGGTTACGGGGCGACGACGGTGAGTGCGCCGGGCACGCAGGTGGCGGAGATGGGGGTGGTGCCTTGGGATTCGCCGTCGGCGTAGGCGGGCCAGCCGGAGGTCGCGCCGGTTTCGATGCTCAGCTTCCGGGTGCGCAGGGTGTGGACGGCAGGGTGCTCGAGGTGGGCGCCGGTGCGCAGGCCGGGTAGCAGGCGCAGCAGCTGCAGGCGGCCCGCGGCGCCGATGACGGTGACGTCGAAGAGCCCGTCGTCCGGGATCGCCTGGGGGCAGATGGGGACGCCGCCGCCGTAGTAGGGGGTGTTGCCGACGGCGACGAGGGTGGCGTCGAGCTCGAGGGTGCCGGCGTCGGTGTGGAGGCTGACGGGGCGGGGGCGGAAGGCGGCGAGCTCGGCGAGGATCGCCACGTCGTAGCGGCGGGGTCCGGCGGGCCAGCGGAGGTTGTTGGCGCGCGCGTTGACGGCGGCGTCGAAGCCGGAGCACAGGACGGTGGCGAACCAGGCACCCGCCGCCGCACCCCTCTCGACCCGGCCGAGGTCGAGGCGGCGGCGGGTGCCGGCTCGCAGGGCTTCGGCGAGGGTGTCGGCCGCGGTGAGGGCGTCGGGTGGGGTGCCGAGGGCGCGGGCGAAGTCGTTTCCGGTGCCGGAGGGGACGAGGCCGAGGGCGACCTCGTGCTCGGCGCAGAACTGCACGCCTTGGTGGGCCGCGCCGTCACCGCCGAGGACGATCAGCACGTCGAGGCCCTCGGCGTGGGCCGACCGCATGAGGGTGCGGGACTCGTCGACGTTGGTGGCGACGAGGACGTCGAGCCGGTCCACGGCCGGGCGCAGCCGGTCGGCCACCGTGTCCGCAATCCGGCCGGCGGCTCCGTGGCCGGAGGCCGGGTGCACGGCGAGTGCCGCGTTGAGCCCCATCCGGTGGCTTAGGTGATGTCGTCGGTCGAGTGGCTGCGCGGTGCGGTCGCGGGCTCGTCTTCCTCGACGGTGCTCGGCGTGTAGTCGAACGGCGCGGCCTCGTCGTCGGACAGTTTGTCCCAGCCCTCGTCCTGGCGGACCTTGTCGAGCTTGCGGTCGTGGAAGCGCGTGATCTGGATGGCGATCTCGAACAGCACGGTGAGTGCCGCGGCGAGGCCGAGCATCGAGAACGGGTCCGAGCCCGGGGTCGCGAACGCGGCGAACACGAACAGAGCGAACAGGATGCCGCGGCGCCAGCGTTTGAGCTGCTGGTATTTCACGACCCCGACCAGGTTGAGCATCACCACGATGAGCGGGAGCTCGAAGCTGACGCCGAAGATGACCAGCAGCGACAGGATGAACGAGATGTACTTGTCCGCCGTGAGGGCGGTGACGAACTGGTCCTGGCCGAAGCCGGCGAGCAGAGCCAGCGCGTGGGGCACGAGAAAGTAGGCGAGCACGGCGCCGGCGGCGAACAGGGCCGAGGCGAAGCCGACGAAGGTCAGCGCATACTTGCGTTCCTTCGAGTACAGGCCCGGGGCGATGAACGCCCAGAACTGGTAGAGCCAGAACGGGGAGAGCACCACGGCGCCCGCGGCGACACCGACCTTCAGGCGGACCATGAAGATCTCGAACGGCTGCGTCTGCAGGAGCCGGCAGCCGCCCATGTCTCCGCCGAACCGCTGCGAGGGGGGGATCGCGCAGTAGGGCCCGTTCATGATGTTGCCGAGCGACGGGATCGGGCCGAGGTGCTGTTCGAACCAGATCCAGCCGAAGATGCCGCCGATGACGATGAACAGCAGGGCGAACCCGAGCCGGCGCCGGAACTCGTAGACGTGCTCGATAAGCGTCATCGTGCCGTCGGGGTTTTTCCGGCGGCTGCGCTTACCCCGCTTGCCGGGGACCGCGCCTGTGCCGTTGGCGGCTTCCGCCACTGGTCGTTCCGTTCTCGTCGTAGCCCGCCGGAGCGCGCTGCGTGTTCAGCGCGCTCCGTGGACCAGGGACCGGGTGGTGAAGGGCCTCAGCTGGCGTTCTTCTGCGGCTGGTCGGCCGCCTGCTGCTTCTTGAGCTCGTCGAGCTGGCGCTGAAGGTCGGCGACCTGCGGGTCCTGCGGCGCCGGGGTGGCGGCCGGCGGGATCTGGCGGGTTTCGGCCTGCTCGGCCTCGTCGATCTTCTCGCCCGTGAGGTCCTTGGTCTCGGCCTTGAAGATCTTCATGGACTTGCCGATGGAGCGAGCCGCGTCGGGAAGCCTCTTGGCCCCGAACAGCAGAACCACGACGAGCACCAGGATGATGATGTGCCACGGCTGCAGCGCGTTCATGGCGGTGGCCTCCTTGTTTCTTTAGTCGTTGCCGATGTTACTGGTTTCCGGTGCGTCGCGGCGCTGCGCCACGGCCACGCGAAGTGCTGCGGACCGGGCGCGGAGGAGTCCGGTCCGGTCCTGGGTGTTCGTAGCCACCATGCTCAGGGTGCGGCGGAACTGGCGCAAGACTCTGATCGTCCGTACTGCCAGGAGAATCAGGACGAGCAGGCCCGCCGCGAGCACTACGTAAGTGGGCAGGTACGACACGTGGGTTACCTTAACGGCCGTAGGTTGACGGTAGGTGACGGGATCGGGCCACCGCGTCGGCCGCTCGTCGTCGAACCGCGTCAGCCAGTGTGACCGGGCTCTCCACCTGCGCGTCTCCGGCCAATCCGAGGACCAAACGGACCATCCAGGACTCGTCCGCATAGCGCATCCGGATGCGCAGCCGGCCACCGTCGAGCTCCGCGAGCTCTTCGCACGGGTAGTACTCCGCGACCCAGCGCGCGTCGGGTTCGAGCACGAGCTCGGCCTCGCACTGGTCGGGCCGCGCGGAGAACACGCCGTCGGACAGGTCGGTGGGCCGCGCGTGCGCCGGGGGCGCCGCGGGTTCGTCGAGCACGGTCAGCTCGTCGATGCGGTCGAGCCGGAACAGCCGCACGTCCTCGACGCGGCGGCACCAGGCTTCGAGGTAGCCGACGGCCTGCACGATGAGCAGCCGCATCGGGTCCACGGTGCGTTCGGTCATCTGGTCCTTGGACGCGGTGTAGTAGCGCATCCGCAGGGCCCGGCCGGCCTGCAGCGCGGCCGCGACCTCCTCACGCGTCTTCGCGGCGCGCTTGCCCTCGCGCACGCCGCCACCGACCACGACGCCGGCCGGCTGGGCCTGGCCCGCGGCGGCCTCGATCTTGGCGATCGAGCGGCGTACGGCGTCGCCGTCGACCACGCCGGGGGTGTCCGCGAGCGCGCGCAGGGCCACGAGCAGGGCGGTCGCCTCGCTGCCGGTGAGGCGCAGGGGGCGGCTCATGCCGGCGTCGTGGGTGACGACGATGGTGTCGCCTTCGAAGGACAGGTCGATGAGGTCGCCGGGGCCGTAGCCGGGCAGGCCGCACATCCACAACAGTTCGAGGTCCTTGCGCAGCTGGCGTGGCGTGACGTCGAAGTCGTGGGCGGCCTCGTCGACGCGCACCCCGGGGCGCGCGAGCAGGTAGGGCACGAGCGCGAGCAGGCGCGGCATGCGTTCGGTGGAGCCGCTCATCGGCCGCTCCCCCGCTCGGCGCGGGCGAGGACGGCTTCGAGGCGGTGCTGCACGGATTTGGCGAGCACGTCGGGTTCGAGCACGAGCACGTCGGGTCCCTGGGCGGCGATCCAGTCGGCGGCGGACTCGGGGAAGTACAGGCCGATCTCGATGAGATCGCCGTCGGTGCCGTCGATCGTGTCGCGGCCGACGATCTCGCCGCGGCGTCGCACGCCGGCGGCGCGTCCGTCCGCGACCCAGAGGCGGGCCGTGGTGACGGGGCTGGCTTCTTCGCTACCGCCGGTGACGGACACGAGCTGCAGCAGGTTCACGCCCTCGGGCCGCGTCACCGCGCCCGGTTCGCCGATCGGGGTCACTTTGCCGGTGACGCGGGAGAGCCGGAAGCAGCGGGTGGCGCCGCGGTCGCGGTCGTGCCCGACGACGTACCAGCGGGCGCGCCAGGAAACGACGCCCCACGGTTCGAGCTCGCGCATGCGGCGTTCCGGGGAACCGCTGCGGCGGTACTCGAAGCGCACGGCCTGGCCGCTCTGCACGGCGGCGAGCAGCGGCCCGAACGCCGGTTCGGCGCGCACGCGGGGCTCGATCACGGTGGGTGCCTGGTCGTCGACCTCGACGCCGGCGGCGCGCAGCTTCACGAGCGCGCCCTGGGCTTGCCCGGTCAGCTCGGGTGAGTCCCACAGGCGCACGGCGAGGCCGACGGCGGCCGCTTCGTCGGGGGCCAGGTCGATCTCGCCGAGCTCGTAGTCGCGGCGGGCGATGCGGTAGCCCTCGACGGGGTCGAAGGCGGAGTTGCGGCCGGTCTCCAGCGGAATGCCGAGCTCCCGCAGCTCCGTTTTGTCGCGTTCGAACGTGCGGAAGAAGGCCTCGTCGCTGGCCGCGTCGGCGTACCCGGGCACGATTCCACGGATCCGCTCGGCGGTGAGGTACTGCCGGGTGGACAGCAGGGCGAGCACGAGGTTGACCAGCCGTTCGGCGCGTGCGGTGGACACCCGTACAACCCTAGCTCTCCTCGTCCGCCCCGATCGTGAGGTTGCCCGAACGCGTCGCGGCCCTAGCCTGGAAGCATGGCTGAACGTGTACTGCTGGTGACCGGAGCGTCGCGAGGGATCGGGGCGGCGACGGCCAGGCGCGCGGTCGCGGCGGGGTTCCGGGTGACGCTCGTGGCGCGGAAAGCCGAGGCCGTGGCCCCGCTCGTGGCCGAGCTGGGCGGGGAAAACGCACTGGCGCTGGCCGCGGACGTCACCGACTGGCCGAGCGTGGCGGGCGCGGTCGAGGCGACGCTGGCGCGGTTCGGGCGGCTGGACGCGGCTTTCGCGAATGCCGGGATCGGCATGGGCGTGTCGTTCTTCGGCGACGGCGGCGCGGAGCCCGAGCAATGGCGGGATCTGGTGCTGACGAACGTCTACGGCCCCGCGATCACGGCGCGTGCGGTGCTGCCGGCGTTGGCGGACACGAGCGGTCATCTCGTGCTGACCGGTTCGATCGCCGGCCGGTACCCGCGCAAGGGGAGCCTGTATTCGGCGACGAAGTGGGCGGTGAGCGGGCTGGCGGCGGGGATCCGGGAGGAGGCCGTGGGAACCGGGGTTCGGGTGACGTTGGTGCAGCCCGGCATCACCGACACCGACATCCTCACCGACGAGCAGCGGCGCAAGCCGAAGCTCGAGGCCGACGACGTCGCCCGCGCGGTGCTTTACGCGCTGGAGCAGCCGCCGACGGTGGACGTCAACGAGATCATGGTGCGCCCGACCGGGCAGGTCCTCTAACGCTGCAGCCGGGCGACGCGGCCGCCGGTGCCACTGGCCCAGCAGGCGCCCAGCGGTGTGCAGTCGACGGTGTCGAAGCTGCCGGTGTCGAACCGCGTCCAGTGGCGGCCGCCGTCGGGGCTGAGGTCACTGCCGCCGGGGCCGACGGCGATCACCGAGCCGCCGAGCCACGCGAGCCCGGAGCGGTAGCCCGCGGGGTACTGCGCCGGGGTGCGCCAGGTGCGGCCGCGGTCACCGCTGAGCGCGACGGCCGGGCCGGGCGCGGTGGGGTTCGCGAAGTCCCCGCCGATCGCGACGCCTTGCCATGGGGTGCGGAACGCGAGTGCGAACACCCCGGCGGACGTGCTGCTGGGCAGCGGAGTGTCGGCGACGGTCCAGTGGTGCCCGGCGTCGCCGCTGTGCAGCACGCGGGCGCGGGCGCCGCCGCCCATCGCGAGCCACGCGTCGAACGGCCCCGAGGTGGCCACGCACTGGCCGCTCGCCGCGAAGCCCGCTTCACCGGGCAGCGCGGGCGGGAACGCACTGTCGGGGATCTGCCGCCAGGTGCGGCCGCCGTCCGCGGTGGCCTGCACGTGGAACTTCCCGTCGACGGGGTCGCTCATCGCGAGGCCGCGCCACGGGTCGAAGAAGGCGAGGCAGTCGTAGAACGCGGCCGGGTCGGGGTTGGCGAACGTCTGGCGCCAGTGTCGGCCGGCGTCGTCGGTGCGGTAGACCCGCGAGTCCCCGCCCGGGCCGATGGACAGCACCACGGCGTGGTCGGCGTCGAAGGCCTCGATGTCGCGGAACTCGAGCGCCTCCGTGCCGGACGGCCCGACGGGGCTCCAGGTGCGGCCGCCGTCCGTGGTGCGCAAGACGGTCCCCTGCGTGCCGCTGACCCACGCCACGCGCCCGCTGACGGCCGAAAGCCCCCGGAACTGCGCCGTGACCCCGGCCGGGGCGAGCTGCCACGACGGGAGCCGCTGAGCCGCGCCCGCCACCCCACCGGCCACCAGCGGCAGCACCGCACCCAGCAGAACCACCAACGCCCGCACGACCCGCATGCGGCCGATCTTGCCGCACCCGGACGGCGACTTTCGTCGGGAACACCGGAGGGGCCGTCCCGATGTGGGACGGCCCCTCCGGCGATACGTCTTACAGCGAGCTGATCAGGCGTTCCACCCGCTCGTCCACCGAGCGGAACGGGTCCTTGCACAGCACGGTGCGCTGGGCCTGGTCGTTGAGCTTGAGGTGGACCCAGTCGACGGTGAAGTCACGCCCGGCGGCCTGGGCGGCGGCGATGAAGTCGCCGCGCAGCTTCGCGCGGGTGGTCTGGGGCGGGGTGTCCTTGGCGGCTTCGATCTCGCCGTCGTCGGTGACCCGCTTGACCAGGCCCTTGCGCTGCAGCAGGTCGAAGATGCCCCGGCCGCGGCGGATGTCGTGGTAGGCGAGGTCGAGCTGCGCGATCCGCGGGCTGGACAGGTCCAGGTCGTGCTTCGCGCGGTAGCGCTCGACCAGGCGGTGCTTGATGGCCCAGTCGATCTCGGTGTCGATCTTGGCGAAGTCCTGCTGCTCGACGGCCTCGAGGGCGCGGCCCCACAGCTCGACCACACGCTCGTTGGCGGGGGTGGAGCCGTTCTCCTTGAGGTGCTGCACCGCGCGGGCGTAGTACTCGCGCTGGATGTCGAGCGCCGAGGCCTCGCGTCCGCCGGCGAGGCGGACCTGGCGGCGGCCGGTGAGATCGTGGCTGATCTCGCGGATCGCCCGGATCGGGTTGTCGAGGGTGAAGTCGCGGAACTGCACGCCCGCCTCGATCATCTCGAGCACCAGGTTCGCCGACCCGATCTTGAGCATCGTGGTGGGCTCGGCCATGTTCGAGTCGCCCACGATCACGTGCAGGCGCCGGTAGCGCTCGGCGTCGGCGTGGGGCTCGTCTCGGGTGTTGATGATGGGGCGCGAGCGCGTGGTGGCGCTGGAGACGCCCTCCCAGATGTGCTCCGCGCGCTGCGAGAGGCAGTACACGGCGCCGCGCGGGGTCTGCAGGACCTTGCCCGCGCCGCAGATGAGCTGGCGGGTCACGAGGAAGGGCAGCAGCACGTCGGCGATCCGGGAGAACTCACCGGCGCGCGTCACGAGGTAGTTCTCGTGGCAGCCGTAGGAGTTGCCCGCGGAGTCGGTGTTGTTCTTGAACAGGAAGATGTCGCCGCCGATGCCCTCGTCGGCCAGCCGGCGCTCGGCGTCGACCAGCAGGTCCTCGAGGATCCGCTCACCGGCTTTGTCGTGCGTGACCAGCTGCGTGAGGTCGTCGCACTCGGCCGTCGCGTACTCGGGGTGCGAGCCCACGTCGAGGTAGAGCCGGGAGCCGTTGGACAGGAAGACGTTCGACGAGCGTCCCCAGGACACGACCCGCCGGAAGAGATACCGCGCGACCTCGTCGGGCGAGAGCCTGCGCTGACCGTGGAAGGTGCACGTGACCCCGAACTCGGTCTCGATGCCAAAGATCCGCCGCTGCATCTCACCAGAGTAGGCGCTGCACCCCCTTGAGCGGTGCGCCGTTCGGGCGGCGACACGCGGTCGGTACGTTGCGGGTGGTGAGAAATCGCGCGAATCCGGCGACGGCGCAACGCAGCCCACGCCGCACGGAGAAGAGGTCGACGACGGTGTTGCACCAGCTCAGCCGCCCGTTCCGGAAGGTGGGGCGCACCGATCGGGCGCTGATCCGCCGTAGCGCGGCCCTGCCGAGGACCCGGGCCGACGATGTTCTCGGCGGGCTTTCGAAATCCGCGAACAAGTCGCGGCTGTGGTGGGTTGTGGCCGTCGCGCTGGCCGCCCGCAAGGGTGCGACGCGCCGGGGAGCGCTGCGCGGGATGGTCGCCATCGCCGGGGCGAGCGCGGCCGCGAACCTGCTCGGCAAGCCGCTGTTCCCCCGCCGGCGCCCAGCCGAGGACGAGGTGCCCGAGCACCGGCGGCTGCGCAAGCGGCCCACGTCCTCCTCGTTCCCCTCCGGCCACGCGGCCTCCGCGGCCGCGTTCGCCACGGCCGTCGCGATGGAGTCACCGAAGGCCGGGCTCGTCGTCGCGCCCCTGGCGGGCGCCGTGGCCTACTCACGGGTCCACACCGGTGTCCACTGGCCCAGCGACGTCGGCGCCGGCCTGGTGATCGGCGTCGGCGTCGCCGCGCTGACCCGGCACTGGTGGCCGCTGCACCCCGACCTGCCCGCCCGCACCGCGCACACGGCCGAAGCACCGGAGATGCGCGACGGCGAGGACATGCTGGCCCTGGTCAACCCGCACTCCGGCGTCGACGGCCAGGACCCGACCGAGGACGTCCGCTACGCCTGGCCCAAGGCGACGCTGCTCTACCCCGACCCGCACCAGGACCTGCGCGAACAGCTCGCCGCCGAGATCGACGCCCGCGGCGGCTCCGTGCGCGCGCTGGGCGTCGCGGGTGGTGACGGCACGGTCGCCGCGGTCGCGTCCGTGGCCGCCGAACGCGGCCTGCCGCTCGCGCTCATCCCCGCGGGCACGCTCAACCACTTCGCGCGTGACGTCGGCGTGCGGTCGATGCCCGACGCCGACGCGGCCACCGAGGCCGGCAACGCCGTCGGCATCGACCTGGGCGAGGTCGAGGTCCACGGCGCCGGCGAGCCGGAGCACCGCTGGTTCGTGAACACCGCGAGCCTCGGCGGCTACCCCGAGATGGTGCGGCTGCGCGAGAAGCTGCAACAGAAGCACCCGAAGTGGCCTTCGGCCGCGCTCGCGCTCGCCCGTGTGCTGCGCCGTGCGAAACCGCTGCCGATCCTACTCAACGACGAGCCCGCCGAGGTCTGGCTGATCTTCGTCGGCAACGGCACCTACTCCCCCAAGGGCTTCGCGCCGTCACGGCGCCCGGCTCTGGACACCGGCCTGCTCGACGTGCGCTACCTGCGGGCCGACCTGCCCTACTCCCGCGCCAGGTTCCTGCTCGCGATGGTGACCAACAGCCTCAACGCCAGCCACGTCTACCAGCAGCTGGACCTACCGGAACTGCGCGTGAAGCTGCTCGGCGGAAACCGCCGCGTGGCCACCGACGGCGAGGTCGGGCCACTCGGCAACGAGTTCACCTTCCGCGCCCGCCCCAGCGCCCTGACGATCTACCGCAACCCCGACAACCGGGTTTGAGCTGCGCTTTACCCGTTCACAAGCGAATCCACCGCGGCTCGTCCCTAGCGTGATCACGTCAGGTGCGGGCGGCCCTGTCCGCTTCCGTTCACGGCAGGGACTTTGTGCGTTTGTACGACGACCTCAACGACTCCGTCGGCGTCCTCGACGGCCACCCCGCCGCCATCGCCGCGAACACACCACGCCACTACCTGCCGACGATGACGTTCACCGCACCGATCTCCGCGCTCCTCGCAGCCGGCGCCGGTACCCCCACCGACGTCGCCACGGCCCACCGCATCGCCGACGCGCTCCACCGCCGCGGCCAGGAAGCTGTCGTCCACGCCGAACACGGCTTCAACCACACCTGGCACATCGCCCGCGCGACCCTGCCCTACCTCCTGGCCTTCGCCGACCAGAACTTCCGCAGCCCCACGCCGACCTCCTGAGAAGCGCCGAAAGCAGTGCCGTCAAAAGCACTGTGGGCCGCCCGGAAACCCGGACGGCCCACTCGCACAACCACGTCACTCCTTGGCGGAGCCACCGTCCGAGTCACCCTCGGCCGGCTTCTCGGCCTCGTCCTCCGCCGGCGGCTCGGGCAGCAACGCGTCCAGCGCCGCCCCCGTCAACCGGCGGAACGCCCGCCGCGGCCGCGCCCGGTCCAGCACCGCCACCTCGAGCTTGATCTGATCCGGCTGCGCCGCCCCGTTGCCGTTGCCCGACGCCGCGACCGTCGTCCGCAAGCCCTCGATCGCCGTCGCCAGCGCCGTCGCCAGATCGTGCTCCGGGTCGACGGTGTCCTTCAGCTTCGTGCTGATCGGCTCCGTCTGCCCACCCATCACCACGAACGGCGACTCGTCGAAGATCGACCCGTCGTAGGTCAGCCGGTACAGCTGGTCCTCCGACTGGTTCGCCCCGACCTCGGCGACACACACCTCCACCTCGAACGGCTTCAGCTGCTCGGTGAAGATGCTGCCCAGCGTCGCCGCGTAAGCGTTCGCCAGCGCCCGCGCACTCACGTCACGCCGGTCGTATTGGTAGCCCTTCAAGTCCGCGTGCCGGATCCCCGCCACCCGCAGGTTCTCGAACTCCGAGTACCGGCCCACCGCGGCGAACCCGATCCGGTCGTAGATCTCCGACACCTTGTGCAACGTCGCCGACGGGTTCTCCGCCACGAACAGCACCCCGCCGGAGTACTTCAGCACCACCACGCTCCGGCCGCGCGCAATGCCCTTGCGCGCCAGCTCGGAACGCTCCCGCATCAGCTGCTCGGGAGAGGCATACAACGGCATCGTCACGGTGTCGGCTCCACGTTCTCCGGTGTACCGGCGGTCGAAGGTTCAGCGTTCGGGAAAGTCACCGGCGATCAGCTCGGCCGGTGGTGCGTGCGCTCGGCGCGGCCGGCCACCACGGCCTCCGCCACCGCCGCCGTCTGCTCCGACGGCAGCTGCACCGCACCGGTCTCGGCGGTGATCGTGACGACGCTCGGGAAAATGCGCCGCACCAGGTCCGGCCCGCCACTCGCGGTGTCGTCGTCCGCGGCGTCGTACAACGCCTCCACGGCCGCCCGCACCGCCGCATCAACATCCGCGTCAGGGTCGTACAGCTTCTTCAGCGCCGACTTCGCGAACAGCGAACCCGAACCGACACCCGCATACCCGGCGTTCTCCTCGTAGCGCCCACCGGCGGCGTCGTACGAGATGATCCGGCCGGCGCGCTTCGCGTCCTCGGCCTCCAGGTCGTAGCCCACGAACAACGGCACCACGGCCAGGCCGGCCATCGCCATGTCCAGGTTGGCCTTCACCATCCCGGCCAGCTTGTTCGTCTTGCCGTCCAGCGACAGCGACACACCCTCGATCTTCTCGTAGTGCGCCAGCTCCACCGCGTACAACCGGACCATCTCCACGGCCAGACCCGCGGTACCCGCGATCCCCACCGCCGAGTACTCGTCCGTGACGTGCACCTTCTCGATGTCCCGGCTCGCGATCAGGTTCCCCGACGTCGCCCGCCGGTCACCCGCGATCAGCACACCCCCGGCGAACGTCAGCGCCACGATCGTCGTCCCGTGCGGCACCGCCAGCTCACCCACCCCGGACGACGGCACCCGCCGCGCCGGCAACAGCTCAGGCGCCTGCGCCCGCACGAAGTCCGCGAACGACGACGAAGCCGGCGAGAAGTACGAAGCAGGCAGGCCGGGTCCCGAAAAACCCGCCCGAGGGAAGGTGTTGTCCATACGTGCTCTTGGTTCCCATCTGTATCGGCTGAAGAAACAACGCTGAGGCCGCGTGCTGACACCGCGCCGAGGCGAAACCGTGCCAGAGCAGAACTCTGCCGTAGCAAACTCTGCCGCGCAGTATGTCGCCCCGCACCGCCGAACTCGTGCAGCGGCACGCCAACCGACAACCGCCCCCGGAAACCCGAGGGCGGCTACCGGCCGCGAACGACTACTCGCCGCCCTTCTGCACGTAGGCGCGAACGAAGTCCTCGGCGTTCTCCTCCAGCACGTCGTCGATCTCGTCGAGGATCGTGTCGACGTCCTCGCCGAGCTTCTCGCGCCGCTCCTGGCCCGCCGCTCCGGTGGCTTCGAACTCCTCGTCGGAGTCCCCACCGCCGTGCTTCTCGATCTTCTCCTGCGCCATATCGCCTCCCGGTGTGGCCGATGATTCCTAGCCTACCCAGCGGCCCCGACATTCGGGGCAACGCCGCGGTCCCGATCAGCCCCGTGCCGGTTCGGACTAGTCCGAACCGGTGATCGCCTCGACCAGCTCCTCGGCCGTCGCCGCCGCGTCCAGCAGCTTCCCGACGTGCGCCTTCGTGCCCCGCAGCGGCTCCAGCGTCGGGATCCGCACCAACGACTCCTTGCCCACGTCGAAGATGACCGAATCCCACGACGCGGCCGCGATCGACGTCGCGTACTTCTCCAACGCCCGCCCCCGGAAGTACGCCCGCGTGTCCGACGGCGGAGTCGTGATCGCCGCCTGGACCTCCTCCTCCGTGACCAGCCGCTTCATCGACCCACGCGTGACCAGCCGGTTGTACAGGCCCTTCGCCAGCCGCACATCCGAGTACTGCAGGTCCACCAGCCGCAACCGCGGCGCACCCCACGCCAGCTGATCCCGCTCCCGGTACCCCTCCAGCAGCCGCAGCTTCGCCGGCCAGTCCAACCGGTCCGCACACTCCTGCGGATCCCGCGCCAGCGCGTCGAGCACCTCGCCCCAGACCCGCAGAACCTCCTTCGACGCCTCGTCCGCACCCGTGCGCTCGAGGTTCGCCGACGCGATCTCGTGGTAAGCGAACTGCAGGTCAAGCCCCGAGAACTTCTTCCCGTTCGCCAGCTCGACCTTCACCTTCAATGTCGGGTCGTGGCTGATCTTGTGCACCGCCCGCACCGGCTCGTCCAGCTTCAGCTCGTCGAACCGGATCCCCGACTCGATGAGATCCAGGATCAGCGCCGTCGTACCCACCTTCAGGTAGGTCGAGTACTCCGACAGGTTCGCGTCACCGACGATGACGTGCAGCCGCCGGTACTTGTCCGCGTCCGCGTGCGGCTCGTCGCGCGTGTTGATGATCCCGCGCTTCAACGTCGTCTCCAGGCCGACCTCGACCTCGATGTAATCCGACCGCTGCGAAAGCTGGAAACCGGCCTCTTCGCTCTGCTGGCCGATTCCCACGCGTCCCGAACCCGTCACCACCTGCCGCGACACGAAAAACGGCGTCAACCCGGCGATGATCGCCGTGAACGGCGTCGACCGCGAACACAGGTAGTTCTCGTGCGTACCGTAGCTCGCACCCTTGCCGTCCACGTTGTTCTTGTACAGCTGCAACGGCGGCTGACCGGGCACGGACGCCGCCTTCAGCGCCGCCTCCTCCATCACCCGCTCACCGGCCTTGTCCCAGATCACCGCGTCCCGCGCGTTCGTGACCTCAGGCGCCGAGTACTCCGGGTGCGCGTGGTCCACATACAGGCGCGCACCGTTCGTCAGGATGACGTTCGCGGCGCCCAGGTCCTCCACGTCCGGGTCGTGCCCCGGCCCGCCCGGACCCGTCAGGTCGAACCCGCGCGCGTCGCGCAACGGCGACTCCACCTCGTAGTCCCACCGGGCCCGGCGAGCCCGCGGAATGTCAGCAGCCGCCGCGTAGGCGAGCACAACCTGAGTCGAGGTGAGCACCGGGTTCGCCGTGGCGTCCCCGGGCACGGCGATGCCGTACTCGACTTCGGTTCCCATGATCCGACGCATACCCACCACCCTACGGGGTAAGGCCGTGCGACGATGCCCCCATGCCAGGCAGTGACGAACTCGTTGCCCTCTATGACCGCGCCGGCCACGTCGTGGGCCAGGCACCCCGCTCCCGCGTCCGCGCCGAAGGACTGTGGCACGCCGCCGGCGTGGTGCTCGTCCGTTCGGGCGACGGCGAGTCCGTGTACGTCCACCTCCGCACCGCGGACAAGGACATCTTCCCGTCCACCTGGGACTGCTGGGCCGGCGGAGTCGTCGCCGCGGGCGAAACCCCCGCAGACTGCGCCCGCCGCGAGCTCGCCGAAGAGCTCGGCGTCCACGGAGTGGAACCGCGACCCTTGTTCACCAAGATCTACGACCAGGACACCGTCCGCTGCCACAACTTCGCCTACGAAGTCCGCTGGGACGGCCCTATCCAACACCAAGCCGAAGAGATCGTCGAAGGCCGCTGGCTCTCCCTGACCGAACTCCGCGCCTGGGTCGACGATCCCGAAAGCCCCTTCATCCCCGACGGCCGCGAAGGCATCCAGGAGTGGTTCCGCCGCTACGGCTGAGCAACCAGCTTCGCCACGATCCTCGGCAGCAACCGCTTCGCCGCGTCCGCCGCCCGCGCCGGCGTGCTCGCCGCCACACTCAACGCCGACACCAGCTCACCCGTCGCCAGCAGCACCGTGCAGGTCGACCCGTCGCACCACGCCCGCTGCTGCGAAACACCCGGCTGCGGCGGAATCTCGAGCACCTGACCGGCACAGTCCGCGGCAGACACCACATCCGCGCCCGACCCACCCGCGTACGCCGTCACCTCGTGCGTGATCCCCGAACCACTCGGATACACCCAGCTCGCCGACCGCCGCTCCCCCTGAGCCAGCCCCGACAGGCACCCCGACGCCTTGCCCGGCCCCGGCGCCACACCCTCCTCCGCAACGTCCTCATCGGACAGCAACGCCGCCGAAGCCGCCGCAGCGGCCAGGACCCGAGGATCGGGCGAAGGCGACGCGGAAGTGCTCGGCGGCGCGACATGCGGCGGAGTCACCGGCGCGGACGACGCCGCGTCGCTCACGGGTGTCGGGTCGTCGTAATACGTCTCGAGGTCATTGGGCCGGTTGCCGCACGCGGTCGTGAGCCCTGCCAGCGCGACCGCCGCCACCGCGAGCACCTGCCGATGACGCACCTGCCGCCCCTCCGGAAGATCCGAGAACCGCGGCCCACCCGCCGGGCCCGCGCTGCAGCGAGGGTAGTGCAGCCCCTCAGTCCCACCCGAGGTGGGACCGGTGCCGCCAGTACTCTTCCGGCTCCTCCGCCAGACCCGCCAGCTCGGCCACCTCGTCCGCGACCGGCGAAACCCGCGTGGCGGCCAGGTTCGACGCGAGCTGCACCGTGCTCGACGGCCCCACCAGAGCCGCCGAAACCCAGTCGTTCGCCAGCACCGCGGCCACCGCGACCGCGTCCGGACCCACGCCGTGCGCGGCGGCGATGCGCCTCAGTGGCTCCGGCGCCTCCACGACCAGACGCCCGTTGGCCAGCGTCTCCTTGACCAGCACCCGTTTCCCCGCCGCGTGCGCCTCGGCGAGCGCCCCGCCGACCGACGGCTCCAGGACGTTCCAAGTGGACTGCACCGACGAGAACACCGGCCGGCCCGCGGCTTCGAGCTCGAACGCGCGCCGCACGGCGTCCGCCTGCGCCGGCCCGGACGTGGAGAACCCGATCTCGACCCCCTGATCGGACAACCCCGCGAGCGCGTCGATCAGCGCCGCGTCGGAGAACAGTGGACTGTCCACAGTGAGCGAATGCACCTGGTACAGGTTCACGTGGTCGCCCAGCAACGCCCGCGTCTCGGCCCACTGCTCGGCGAACCGCGCCGCCGAGTGCTCCTTGACCTCGTGCACCGGCGCGTCGAGCCGCCACTCGCCGACGTAGCGGTAGCCCCACTTGCTCGACACCATCACGTCGGCGTGGCCGGTCTCCGCGAGCCAGCTCGCGAGGAAGTCCTCGGCCAGCCCGTAGGAACGCGCGACATCGACCCAGCGCACCCCCGCCGCGTAAGCCGCGTCGAGCACCTCGTGGGTCGCGGCGCGCATCGCCGGCACGTCCCGCGTCCCCGGCAGCTCCCGGCCCAGGTTGATGTACGCGGGCCGGCCGAGAGCGGCGAGCCCGACCGCGATGCGCTCCATTCGGTGTCCTTGTCTGTGCGGGTTTTGGATGGTGAGTGGAATGCGCTGCCGACCATGGATTTTTTGGAGGATGGCCATCTGTATAGGTCGTTATACAGTTTGTTTGTGTCGGAGGATGGCGAGCCATTGTCCGGAGTTCTGGGCTTGGCGGTGGAGTTTTTCCAGCCGCGCGGCGGGTGCCCGGACATAGCCTTTGCCGAAGACGGGGGCGATTTGGCGGAGGCTGGCGCCTTCCTCTCGGGCGGCGAGCAAGGCCCAGTCGGACGCGTCGGCGCAGGCGGCGGAGGCGCGGCGCAGCTCCCCCAGCAGGTCGATGAGGTCGTTGGCGTTCAGCTCCCCCGCCTGGACCGCGGCCGCGGTCGTCTCCAGCCAGGTGAGGACGTCGGCCTCGGTGATCGGGGCGCGCGGGCGCGGTGTGTCGTCGGTGCTCACAGCCCGGAAGTATAGGGCGTTATACACCAGAGTTCGGTGACATGGCCGAAAACCGCTGGCCTCGCGGCGTGGCGGACCGTTGACTCACCGGTGACGACAAGGAGGAGCATGGCCGAGAGGCTCGGTATCGGTGCGCGGTTCGTCGCACTGGCAGTGGTGTGGGGCGCGAGCTTCCTGTTCGGTGTTGTCTGCCCCGCCTCCGGCAGGGCGTGCGAGATCGCCTTCGAGCCGATCTCGCACGTGGAGTAGCTGAACCCCAGGCGGATGAGCAGGGTGAGCGTCGCATTTCGTCCAGTCTGGCCAGTATCTTCAACGCGACCACGCCATTGCTCACAATGGCAGATCGGCGCCCCGCGGGTGGTACCGCCTCACTCACACTGTCGAGTCGACCCATCAGCGAGATCGCGCCGGCAAGCCGGCTCAAAGGCGATCTCGCACGCCCCGGCGGAGCCGGGGCAGACAACACAGTGGCGTTCGGGCAGGCCGGCTTCGCGACGGTGCTGCTCTCTTACTGCTGGCGCCGGTGGTGGCGAGCCAGCCGATGCGCCTCAGCGCCGCCGTTGTCTTCAGCATGCTCGCGCTCGGCGTGCTGGCAACGGGGATCGCCTGCGTATGGAACACACGCGTAGTAGCGCCCTGAGGCGCCACCCACGCATCTTCGGTGACTTACCTCACACCGGTGGTCGGCGTGGTGCTCGGCGTCCTCGTCCTTAACGAGCCCATGCACTGGAACGAACCCGCAGGCGCCGCGCTCGTGGTGCTCTGAATCCTCGCCTCGCACGGGAAACTCGCGCCCCGTCGCGGTGTCGTGAAGGCCTGAGAAGAAAGCGTGGGGCCGCCGGCGAACCGGCGGCCCCACGCTTCGAACCGATTACAGGTACTGACCCGTGTTCGTGGCGGTGTCGATCGCCCGCCCCGAGTCCTGGTTCTTGCCGGTGACGAGCGTGCGGATGTAGACGATCCGCTCACCCTTCTTGCCGGAGATCCGGGCCCAGTCGTCCGGGTTCGTGGTGTTCGGCAGGTCCTCGTTCTCCGCGAACTCGTCGACGATCGCGTCCAGCAGGTGCTGCACGCGCAAGCCGGGCTGCTGGGTCTCCAGCACCGACTTGATCGCCGACTTCTTCGCCCGGTCCACGATGTTCTGGATCATCGCGCCCGAGTTGAAGTCGCGGAAGTACAGGACTTCCTTGTCCCCGTTGGCGTAGGTCACCTCGAGGAACCGGTTTTCGTCGCTCTCCTCGTACATGCGCTCGACGGTGTGCTGGATCATCGCGTCGAACGTGGCCTTCTGGTCCCCGCCGAACTCCGCCAGGTCGTCGGCGTGGATCGGCAGGCCTTCGGCCAGGTACTTGGAGAAGATGTCCTTCGCGCCTTCGGCGTCCGGACGCTCGATCTTGATCTTCACGTCGAGCCGGCCCGGCCGCAGGATCGCCGGGTCGATCATGTCCTCACGGTTGGAGGCGCCGATGACGATGACGTTCTCCAGCCCTTCCACACCGTCGATCTCCGACAGCAGCTGCGGCACGATCGTGGTCTCCACGTCGGAGGACACGCCCGAGCCACGGGTGCGGAAGATGGAGTCCATCTCGTCGAAGAACACGATGACGGGAGTGCCCTCGGAGGCCTTCTCCCGAGCCCGCTGGAAGATCAGGCGGATGGACCGCTCGGTCTCGCCGACGAACTTGTTGAGCAGCTCGGGGCCCTTGATGTTCAGGAAGTAGGACTTCCCGTCCGCCTTGTCGCCCCGTGCCTGCGCGACCTTCTTGGCCAGGGAGTTGGCCACCGCCTTGGCGATGAGCGTCTTCCCGCAGCCCGGAGGCCCGTAGAGCAGCACGCCCTTCGGCGGCCGCAGCTGGTACTCCTGGTAGAGATCGGCGTGCAGGAACGGCAGCTCCACCGCGTCGCGGATCTGCTCGATCTGCCTGCTCAGGCCACCGATGTCCTCGTAGCGGACGTCGGGCACCTCCTCCAGCACCAGGTCCTCGACCTCGGCCTTGGGCACCCGCTCGTACGCGTACCCGACCTTCGTGTCCACGAGCAGCGAGTCGCCCGGCTTGAGCGGCTGCTCGGCCAGCGGTTCGGAGAGCAGGACAACCCGCTCCTCGTCCGCGTGCCCCACCACGAGGGCACGGGGAATGCCGCCCTCGTCCTCGGGTGCGAGCACCTCACGCAGTGCGCACACCTCACCGGTGCGCTCGAAATCGCCGCCTTCGACAACGGTGAGTGCCTCGTTGAGACGCAACGCCTGACCACGGCGCAGCGACGAGATCTCCACGGCCGGCGACACCGAGACCCGCATCTTGCGGCCCGCGGTGAAGACGTCCACCGTGTTGTCCTCGTACGAGGTGACGAAGACCCCGTAGCCGCTCGGCGGCTGGGCCAGTCTGTCGACCTCCTCGCGCAGGGCAAGCAGCTGACCACGCGCCTCGCGCAGGGTCTCGACCAGTTTCGTGTTGCGCTCGGTGAGCTGGCTCACCCGTTCGGACGCCTCGGCGAGGCGCTGTTCGAGAACTCGGTTCTGCCGCGGCGAATCGGTGAGTTTGCGACGCAAGAGCGCCACTTCCTCCTCGAGAAAACGGATCTGCCGGGCTTGTTGCTCCGCCGTAAGCCCAGCTCCGCCTGTTGCTGAAGGGTCGGCCTCCTCGCGCCGACCTCCGGGAAGGTCATGATGCATCGGGCACCTCCTCGGAGTGCTTTTCATTCCACGGTACCGGCGATCACCGACAAGAAAAGGCCTTTCCGCATCACAAGATCGGCGCGTCGCGATTTCCGTACCCGCTCAGCACGGTCGTCACGGATGCGCAAGCGGCCGATTCGGTGCCCGGACACCGGAGGCCGTCACGCCGTGTTCCACCAGGCGGAAGCGAGCACGGTGCAGGTACCCCGCGGACCCTGCCGCCAACCCTGGTTTCGCCGGATTCCGGCCTGAGCGCACGGATCCCGGGCGGCCTGGCTAGCATCCCCCCGGGTTCACCTCACCCGGTGGCCAGGTCAGCACGCGAAGGAACGCTAGGGGGCAGCACACATGACCTACCCGCCGCAGCAGCCCGGTGGTCACGGCCAGCAGGGCGGTGGCTACGGAGGCTACGGGCAGCAGCCGAATCCCTACGGACAGTCCCCTCAGGGCCCAGGTCAGCCCCAGTCCGGCCCCCAGCAGCAGCCCGGCTACCCCGGCGCGCAGCCCTACGGCGGGCAGCCACAGCCGGGCACCTGGCCCCCGCAGGGCGGGTACCCGCAGTCCGGTCCGCAGCAGCAGCCGGGCTACCCGGCGCAGCAGCCCCCGCCCTTCGGGCAGCAAGATCCGTACGCCCAGCCGCCGCAGTTCGGGCAGCAAGATCCCTACCGGCAGCAGGACGGGCCCCAGCAGTACGGACAGCAAGATCCGTACCAGCAGGGCGGAACGCAGCAGTTCGGGCAGTCCGAGGGCTTCCAGCAGGGCGGTTTCGGCGATCAGTACGGCCAACCGGGTGGTTATCAGTCCTTCGGCGGCTACAACGAGCAGCCTCCGAGGAAAAAGAAGACCGGCCTGATCGTCGGGATCGCCGTCGGCGTGGTGGTCGTGGTGGGTGCCGCGATCGGTCTCGTGATCGGGCTTTCGGGTGACGACAACGACAAAACCGACATCGCGGCCCCGCCGCCGCCGGGTGTGACCAGCCAGGGTGGCGGCGCGCCGAACACCGGCGCGCCGACCCAGCCCGGCACGAGCACCGGTTCGACCCCGTCGACGGGGTCGGCCTCGGGCAGCAACTCCCCCGCGCCCGGCGGGAAGCAAAGCGCGCAGGAGCTGTTCCAGGCCGCCGCGACCGACTTCACCAGCGGCGACGGCTCGGCGCTGGCCGGGCTGGCGTGCCGCAGTATCTACAGCGGTGGCGCGGTGGACATCCCGAAGACCGACATCCAGCTCACGGGCGCCGCACAGGAGAACGGCGACACTGCGTCCGTGCGGTACAAGGCCACGCAGGGCACGAGGACGGCCAACGGGACGATGACCTCCAAGCGCGAGGCCGGCGTCTGGTGCCTGGTCGACGCCCAGGCGGACAAGCAGTGAGACCCCGGCGGTGAGTGGCAGACTCACCGCCGGGCTCGTCGTGCTCGGCGCTCTCGTGGCCGGCGCGGTGCTCGGTCTGGTTCTGGTCGCACCCGCCGGGCCCTCGGCGCCACCGCCCGCCGCGGCTTCGCCGCCGGCGAGCATTCCCACCGCTTCTTCGTCCGCGAGCGACGCGGACGTCGCCGCGACGAACGTGCTCGCCAACGCCATCGTCGACGCCATCAAGGGCGGTGACGCCACGGAGTTCGGCCGGCTCACGTGCGAACCGCAGACGTCCCAGGCGCTGGCCGAACTGCAGTCCCAGTGGGACGCGGCGGGACCGCTCACCGTGGCCCTGGCGGGGCCGCCGACCGTCGCCGGCGATTCGGCCGGCGTCACCGTGCAGGTGGCGGGCGCAGGCGGGCGCAAGGACACGCCGTTCCCGATGCACCGGGAAAACGGCCGGTGGTGCGTGCCGGGCTAGACCTCAGCCCTTGCCCTTCGCGGGCCGGCGCGACACGCGCGGCGACACCGTTCCGTCGGCAAGGCGGCGGGCGGTGAGCAGGAAAGCCGTGTGCGCCACCATCCGGTGGTCCGGCCGCACCGCGAGGCCGACGACGTGCCAGGGGCGCATCAGCGTCTCCCATGACTCCGGCTCGGTCCAGCACTGCTGGTCCCGCAACGACTCCGTCACGCGGGAAAGCTGTGTGACGGTCGCCACATACACCGTGAGCACGCCGCCCGGCACGAGGTGCGCGGCGACGTTCGGCAGCTGGTCCCACGGCGCGAGCATGTCGAGCACGACCCGGTCGACCTCACCGGTGTGCGTGGCCAGGTCGGCGACGGTGAGCGTCCAGTTGTCCGGCTTCTCGCCGAAGAACTTCACGACGTTGCGCTCGGCGTGTTCCGCGTGGTCGTCGCGGATCTCGTAGGAGGACACATGCCCGGCGGGGCCGACGGCGCGCAGCAGCGAGAGTGTCAGCGCGCCCGAGCCGGCGCCGGCTTCGAGCACGCGGGCGCCCGGGAAGATGTCGCCCCACATGACGATCTGCGACGCGTCCTTGGGGTAGATCACCTGGGCGCCACGCGGCATGGAGAGCACGTAATCCGGCAACAGGGGGCGCAGCGCGAGGTAGTTGCTGCCGCCGGCCGAGGTCACCACGGAGCCCTCGGGGAGCCCGATCAGCTCGTCGTGCGCGAGCGCGCCGCGGTGGGTGTGGTACTCCCCGCCCTCGGCGAGCGTGAGGGTGTAGTGCCGGCCCTTCGAGTCCGTCAACTGAACCCGGTCTCCTGCGCGAAACGGTCCGCTGACCGACAACTTCTTCCTCCACCTCACACGCGAAACGCTGGCGCCAGATCCTCGCAGGTCGTCCGCGCGGGTCGCCGGTCGGGTGCACTCTCAGTGAGCGCGGCGGCCGCGCACGAGCGCGGCCCGGAGGTCTTCGCGGCGCAGCACGCCGGCGGGGCGGCCCTCGTCGTCGACCACGAGGAACTGCCACGCGGGGGTTTCGCGCACTCGTTCGGCGATCTCCTCCCCCGGCTCCGAGGCCAGCAGCACCGTCTCGGCCCGGATCGGTTCGGCCGCGAGCTCCGCCGGGGCGTTCGGGTGCGTCCCCGCCAGCTGCTCGGCGGCCTGCTCGTCGAGCAGCCCCGCGGCAACCCCGTCGGCCCGCACGAGGACCACCCCGCGGCCGGCCGACGCGGCGAGCGCGTCGGACACCGGGCTTTCCGCGGGCAGCTGCAGAACAGGCCGGACCAGCTCGGTCAGCTCGAGGCCGTCGGGCCAGCTGCGCCGGGCCTCGGCCGCGAGCTCTCCGCGGGCACCCAGGATCACGAACCACGCCGTGACCACGCAGACACCGAGCCGCAGCCAGCGGTCCTCGCTCTGGGTCGCCAGGCCCCACAGCGCCCACACGATCAGGCCGGTCGCCACCACCGCGCCCCCGGCCACGGCCGCGCGCGTGCCCTTGGCGCGCATCCCCGTCGCGGCCCAGACGCCCGCGCGCACGAGGCGGCCGCCGTCGAGCGGCAGCCCGGGGAGCAGGTTGAACACGCCCACCGCCAAGTTCGCCACGGCGCACTCCGCGACCAGCAGCCACACGGCCCCGTCGGGCGGCACGGCGAGCATCAGCAGGGCACAGAACCCGCCCAGCACCAGCGACACCGCCGGCCCCGCCGCGGCCACCAACCCCTCCTGTCCGGGCCGGCGCGGCGTCCGCGCGACCTCGGACAGCCCACCGAGCAGGAACAACCGCAACCGGCGCACGGGAATCCCCAACCGCAGCGCCACGAGACAGTGCCCCAGCTCGTGCGCGAGCACCGACAGCCCCAGCAGCACCGCGAATGCGGCCGCCAGCAGCCACGACGTCGGCGTCGACGCGTCCGGCAGCAACCGCCCCACCAGCGGCGCGTACAGCACCACGATGATCAACGACCCGATCCACCACGACGGCGCCAGCAGCACCGGCACCCCGGCCACCCGGAACAGCAACAGCCCGCCGTCGCCGGGCGTGACGCGCCGGGACGGCCCGGCACCGTGCTGTCGGGTCGCGGCCATGCGCGCAAGAGTAAAGGGCGAAGTGTGGGAAGCGGGTGATCTGTGTCTTTGGCCCCGACTCCGTCGGGGCGTGCGAGATCGCCGCGAAGCCGGCTTCCCGATTGTGCGGTCGGATCGGCCGGGGGCCGATCGCACCGCACAATCGGGAAGCCGGCGCGATCTCGCTGGTGGGTCGCCTTCGCGGGGTGAGTTGGGTGGGAACGCGCGGTTGGTCGGGGGCCGGGCGAGGTGGGCTTGGTCGCGAGGTCGGGCTTGTCGGAGTTGGTCGCGAGACCGGGCGTGTCGGACATGTTCACGAGAGCAGACATGGCGGCCGTGGTCGCGAGAACCGCGCGTGTCGGACTCGGCTGCAAGAGCGGGCAGGCTCGGTCGCGAGACCGGGCGTGTCAGACATGTTCACGAGAGCAGACATGGCGGCCGTGGTCGCGAGAACCGCGCGTGTCGGACTCGGCTGCAAGAGCGGGCAGGCTCGGCCGCAAGAGCTGGCATGTCAGGTTTGGTCGCAAGACCGGGCGTAGCGGACCCGGTCGCGAAATCAGGCACGGCGGCCTCGATCGCGAGACCGGGCATGTCGAGCTCGGCCGCAAGAGCGGGCGGACTCGGTCGCGAGGTCTGGCGTGTCGGAGTTGGTCGCGAGGCCGGGCATGTCGAGCTCGGCCGCAAGAGCGGGCGGACTCGGTCGCGAGGTCTGGCGTGTCGGAGTTGGTCGCGAGGCCGGGCAGGTCGGATTTGGTCCGGCCGGGCACATCAGGCTTCGTCGCAAGGCCGAGCACGGCGCGCTTCGTCGCAAGGCCGGCCGAGTCAGCCTTGGTCCGGGCCGGGCACACCGGGTTCGATCCTGGGGCCGGGCGTGTCGGATCGCCACGCGGCCCGGGCGTGTCGGGGTTCGGCAGGAGGCCCGGCGTGGCGGACTCGGTCGCCGGACCGGGCGCATCGGAGTTGGTCGCGGCGCATGGCGAGCTTCGTTGATGGGTGAAAGCGGCACGCACTACGAACTCGGATCTACCTTTGGCCGCCCCCACAGCCAGCCGGATCGCTTCAAACCACTTCCACCGCGCGGCGACCACCTCGCGACCGCACCCTCCCTCCCTCCCATGGCCACCAGACAAAGGCGACCCGGCAGCGAGATCGCGCCGGTGTTTCGGCTGGGCGGTGCGATCGGCCCCCGGCCGATCCGACCGCCCAGTCGAAACACCGGCCTCGAGGCGATCTCGCACGCCTCGGCGGAGCCGAGGCAGACGACACAGCGGAGCCGGGGCAAAAGATTCTGTCGGTGCCCAGCGTTACGCTCTGGCCATGCCCGACACCGCTACGGTCACCACCCCACCGGGAACCGGTGACGCGCCCGTCCGCAGGCGGCCGGCGCTGTCGCCGTCACGTGCCAGCGATTTCAAACAGTGTCCGCTCCTCTACCGATTCCGGGCCGTCGACCGGCTGCCCGAGGTGCCCACGAAGGCCCAGGTGCGCGGGACGCTCGTGCACGCCGTGCTGGAACGGTTGTTCGGTCTGCCCGCGGGTGACCGCGTGGCGCCACGGGCGAAGGATCTGCTGGCGCCCACGTGGGCCGAGCTCTCCGCCGCGAGTCCGGAGTGGACCGAACTGTTCACGGATGCCGAGGCGGGCGAAACCGACAAATGGCTCGCTTCGGCGGAGAAGCTGCTCGACGCGTACTTCGAGCTGGAGGACCCGCGCCGGCTGGAGCCGGAGGCGTGTGAGCTGCACGTGGAGATCGAGCTGGGCTCGGGGGTGCTGCTGCGCGGGTACATCGACCGCGTCGACGTGGCGCCGACCGGCGAGATCCGCGTGGTGGACTACAAGACCGGGGCCGCGCCGCGTGAGATCGGCGAGGCCAAGGCGATGTTCCAGATGAAGTTCTACGCCGTGGTGCTGTGGCGGCTGCGCGGCGTCGTGCCGCGGCAGCTGAAGCTGATGTACCTCACCGACGGCCAGTCGCTCGCCTACACGCCCGACGAGGCCGAGCTGGTGCGGTTCGAGCGCACCCTGGAAGCCATCTGGCAGGCGATCCTGAAGGCCGGCAAGACCGGCGACTTCCGGCCCAACCCGGGCAAGCTGTGCTCGTGGTGCGACCACCAGGCGCACTGCCCGGAGTTCGGCGGCACCCCACCGGAATACCCCGGCTGGCCGGAACCCGACGCCGGCGAAGAGACCGCACTGGACCGGGCCGACTGATGGCCGACGCGTTCTACGTCCCCCTCGGTGACGAGCGGTATGCCGCGACCGAGCACACCAGCGGCCCCTGGGCACCCGGCGCGCAGCACTTCGGCCCGCCGTCGGCGCTGCTCGCGCGCGGGCTGGAGCGGCTCGAAGCGCCGCACCCGGCGCTCATCGCGCGCGTGACCATCGAGATCCTCGGGCCGGCGCCCGTCGCGGAGCTGGACCAGCGGTCGTGGATCGAGCGGCCCGGCCGGTCGGTCGAGCTGCTGCAGTCGGAGCTGTCCGCGGACGGCAAGCTGATCGCGCGGGCCAGCGCGTGGCGGATCGCGACCACCGACACGACGAGCGTCGCGACCGACGCCGGTCCCCTGCTTCCCTCGGCGGAGGTGGGCACGGAGACCACGTTCCCCGCAGACTGGCGCGGCGGTTACCTCAACGCCGTCGAGTGGCGGGCGGTGCGCGGCAGCATCTCGGCGCCGGGCCCGGCCGCCGTGTGGGGCCGGCAGCGGATCCCGCTCGTCGACGGAGAGGAGCCCACCGGGTTGCAGCGGCTGTTCGCGGTCGCGGACTCGGCCAACGGCGTGTCCCACTTCCTGCCCACCGCCGACTGGTGGTTCATCAACTCGGAGCTCACGGTCCACCTGCGCCGGGCGCCGGAGGGCGAGTGGATCGGGCTCGACGCAGTGACCCTGGTCGGGCCGCACGGCATCGGCACCGCCACGAGTACCCTGCACGACGGCTCCGGCCCGGTCGGCGCCGGTGCGCAGGCTCTGCTCGTCCGGCCGCGACAGGCCGGGGGCGGATAACCGCGCGCCCGCGCCCCGGATCCAATAGCCTTCGCGGAACGATCGACAAGGGAGCGCTCCGGCATGCAGATCACCTCGGTGGTCAACCAGAAAGGCGGGGTCGGCAAGACCTCACTCAGCGTGGGCGCGGCCGCGGCGCTGGCCGAACGCGGCCGGCGCGTGCTGCTGATCGACCTCGACCCGCAGGGACACGCCACCACCGAGATGCTCGGCCTGGCCGAGGCGTCCGGTGACGCACCCACGCTCGCGAAGGCGCTCACGAAGCTCTGGAAAGGCCCGATCGAGGAGCTCGCGGTGCCGCACCCGCGCAGCAACCTCGGCCGCGGCGGCGCGTTCGACGTGATCCCGACGTCGCCGGGCATGTTCGATCTGATCCGCCGGCTGGACTCGTTCCGCGTGCCGGGCTGGCAGCTCGCACGCGTGATCCAGTTCGCGAACTACGACCACGTGGTCATCGACTGCCCGCCCGCGCTCGACGTGCTCACCAACAACGCACTCGCGGCGTCGCACGGGATCCTGGTGCCGGTGCAGCCGGACAAAACGAGCATCCGTGCGCTGCGGCTGCTCGGCGACCAGGTGCGTTACGTGGAACAGACCACCGGCCGCACGCCCATCGCGTGGTACGGGATCGTGCCCGGGCTCTACCGCCGCCCGATCTCCCACTACGCGGCCGCGGCGCTGCAGGAGATGTACAGTTTCGGCATCCCGATGCTCTCGCACGTGCCGCTCGGCGTCGTGATGAACGAGGCCGCGGCCAACGGCGTGCCCGTCACCACGTACGCACCGGAAACCCTGCAGGCCCTGTCGTTCCGCGAGATCGCCGAAACCCTCGACGGCTACCTCGCCCAGAACCCCGGCCCGACCGAGGTCCCGGCCGACGACGAGTTCGTCTTCGAGGACTTCATCTCCGAGGTCGCGATGACCCGCAATGCCAACGACAACGGCGCCCGCAAAAAACTCTACGACCTAATGCCGAAACGCCCGAGCCGGCCGCGCTGAGGTCTCGGCTCCGCCTCGACTCGCGCTGTGTTTTCTGTCTCGGCTCCGCCGAGACGGCGAGATCGCCGCGAAGCCGGTGTCTCGAATGGACGGTGCGATCGGCCGGGGCCGATCGCACCGTCCATTCGAGACACCGGCGCGATCTCGCGGCGTGGTCGGCTGCAAAGCCTTGCTCCGGGACCAAAGTCGCTACGGGACGGACCGAAGTCGGCTCGGACCGGTCTGCCCGCCCTGGCGGAGCCGGGGCGGGCAGACCGCGGAAGCTACGACCGAACTACAACCGGCAGGAGCGGATGTCGGAGGCGAGGATCGCCTTGGCGCCGACCTCGGCGAGTTCGTCCATGATCTGGTTGACCTTCTTGCGCGGCACCATGGCGCGCACGGCGACCCAGTCCTCGTCGGCGAGCGGGGCGACCGTCGGCGACTCCAGGCCCGGGGTGATGGCGATGGCCTGCTCCAGCAGCGTGCGCCGGCAGTCGTAGTCGAGCATCATGTACTGCTGCGCGAACACGACTCCCCGCAGCCGCGCGGCCAGCTGGTTCTTCGCCTTCGCCGAGTCGCTGCCCGCGCGCTGCAGCAGTACGGCTTCCGACACGCAGATCGGGTCGCCGAAGGCCACCAGGTTGTGCTGGCGCAGGGAGCGGCCGGACTCGACCACGTCGGCGATCGCGTCGGCGACGCCGAGCTGGATCGAGATCTCGACGGCGCCGTCGAGGCGGATCACGTCGGCCTCGACGCCGTGACGCGCCAGGTCCTCGCGCACGAGCCGCGGGTACGAGGTCGCCAGGCGCTTGCCCTGCAGGTCGGCCGGCTTCCAGTCCTGGCCGGCCGGGGCGGCGTAGCGGAACGTGGATCCGCCGAAGCCGAGCGCGAGCATCTCGTCGACCGGCGCGCCCGAGTCGAGCGCGAGGTCGCGGCCGGTGATGCCGAGGTCGA
The DNA here is from genome assembly GCF_030285625.1 of Amycolatopsis sp. 2-15. Lineage (NCBI taxonomy): Bacteria > Bacillati > Actinomycetota > Actinomycetes > Pseudonocardiales > Pseudonocardiaceae > Amycolatopsis > Amycolatopsis carbonis. The sequence continues at coordinate 6,533,528 of NZ_CP127294.1, read as the reverse complement.
GCTCGCCGGAGCCGACGTAGATCGCGATGTCCTTGGGGCGCAGGAAGAAGAACTCGACCTCGTTGACCGTGTCCAGCACGGTCAGGTCCTTCGAGTCATGTCGCTTGCGGTAGCCCGCCTCGGAAAGCATCTCGGCCGCCGCCGCGGCGAGGGCTCCCTTGTTAGGCACGGCAACACGCAGCATTTCGTTCTCTCCTCGATCTCCGGTGCGCGAACGCGTCACAGGTAGCGGTACACGTCCTCGGTCGAGATCCCCCGGCCGAGCATGAGCACCTGCACCCGGTACAGCAGTTGCGAGATCTCCTCCGCGAGGCGGTCGTCGGACTCGTGCTCGGCGGCGATCCACACCTCGCCGGCTTCTTCCAGCACCTTCTTGCCCTGTGCGTGCACCCCGTCGTCGAGGGCGACGACGGTGCCGGACCCGTCGGGACGGGTGCGGGCGCGCTCGGCAAGCTCCGCGAACAGCTCATCGAAGGTCTTCACGGTCTGCAGATCCTTCCATCCCGCACGGGCGGGCGCTGCCCCGGGTGACCCCGATGCCGCAGGAGTCACACTCGCGGCAGCAACGCGGCCAGCGTGGCAACGTCGACGCCCGCGAGCGACTCGCGGAACACCCGCCGCGGCCCCGCCGGGACCGCCACGTCGTTCGGGATCACGAGCACCGAGCAGCCGGCGCGCTCGGCCGACTCCGCACCCGGCGGCGAGTCCTCCACCGCGACGCACCGCTCCGGCGGCACGCCGAGCAGCTCGGCGGCCTTGAGGTAGGGCCTCGGGTGCGGCTTGTTCAGGCCGTCGACCTCGTCACCGCACACCGTGACGTCGAAGAACTCGCGGCCGATCGTCTGCAGCGCCAGCTCCGTCAGCGCGCGCTCGGTCGACGTGACCAGCGCCGACGGGATGCCGGCGGCCTTCACCGCGGCCAGCGCTTCGCGCGCGCCGGGGCGCCACGGCAGCGCGTCGTCGAACAGGCCCGCCGTGCGCCGGCGGATCCACGCACCGGTCTCGGCCACCGACTCCGGCGTGACCTCCTGCGCGGTGACCTCCAGCAGGTAGGTGGCCGTGGCGTCCATGTTGGACCCCACGAGCGTCATCCGCTGCTCCTCCGACAGCGTGCCGCCGAGCGCTTCCGCGCACTCGTACAGCGCGACATCCCAGAGCTTCTCGGAATCGACGAGCGTGCCGTCCATGTCCCACAGGACGGCGCCCAGTCCGTCCGAAGAGGACGGTGCAGTCACGGTTTTCTCCTTGTCGGTGCGTCGGCGGGTGGCCGGACGGACAGCCGCGGCACACCCGCGCGAATCCGCCCCGAAAGGGTGGGTTTGCGTCGCGCCGGCGGCGGCCCCGGACCGTCCACCGGGGGAACCGAGCACGACGGCGGGCCGGATCGTCTCCAGTATCCCATCCGCATCGCGCCGACGGGCGCGGGTGCGGCGCGCCGTCCACAAGGCGCTGAGCTGCGGCTCCCCGGCGTGTCCCGCACACCGGGACCCGTACGCCGCCGGCGGGCGGCGGTGGTGACGGCGCGCGGTCGGACATGCTGCACAGGTTACGGGCGAAGGGTCGTAGGCTGGGAAGGTGAGTGAGCCAGTCGACGAGACCCAGCGACCCGGAGACCCGGATCGCGCCCGCCCGGAATCGAAGCGCCCCCTGATGGTGGTGGCCTTCGAAGGCTGGAACGACGCTGGTGACGCGGCCAGCCGCGCGATCGAGCATCTGCAGCTCAACTGGGACGCCACCCCCCTGGCGGAGCTGGAGCCGGACGACTACTACGACTTCCAGGTCAGCAGGCCGACCATCAGCATGGTCGACGGCGTGACCAGGCAGGTGGAGTGGCCGACCACGCGCCTGTCCATCTGCCGGCCCGAGGGCCTCGACCGCGACGTGGTGCTGGTGCAGGGTCCCGAGCCGAACATGCGCTGGCGCGCGTTCTGCGCGGAGCTGCTGGAGCACATCATGCAGCTCGACGTGGACACGGTCGTCGCGCTCGGCGCTTTGCTGGCCGACACCGCGCACACGCGGCCCGTCCCGGTCACCGGGACCGCCTACGACAAGGACACCGCGAGCCGGTTCCGCCTCGAGCTGAACAACTACCAGGGGCCGACCGGGATCGTGGGCGTACTGCAGGACTACTGCGTGCAGGCCGGCATCCCCGCCGTGTCGATCTGGGCGGCCGTGCCGCACTACGTGTCGCACCCGCCGTCCCCCAAGGCGACCCTGGCGCTGCTGCACAAGCTCGAAGACGTCCTCGACGTCGAGATCCCGCTGGGCGCGCTGCCCGAGCAGGCCGAGGAGTGGCAGCGGACCGTCAGCGAGATGGCCGACGAGGACGAAGAGATCAGCGAGTACGTCCGCAGCCTCGAAGAGCGCGGCGACGCGGAAACCGACTTCACGATGGAGGAGGTGTCCGGCGACAAGATCGCGGCCGAGTTCGAGCGTTACCTGCGCCGGCGCCGCCCGGGCCAGGAAGGCGGCGGCTTCGGCCTCCGCTGACCAGCTTTTCAGCCGGAATGGCCCCTGCCGCACTCGCGGTGGGGGCCTTTCCCGTCTCAGGGCTCCGCTCAGCGACGCCAGCGGGCGGCGAACGCGCGGGCCGGGTTCGAGACGAGCATCGCCTGCACCACGTCTTCGCCCAAAGCTCGGACCAGCCGGGGCCGCAGCGTCGTGAGCAGGTACGGGATGCCGGGGCCGCCGCCGGAGGACAGCCGGGCCGCGGCGGTGGTCGTGTCGCCGCCGAGGAGCAGCTGGCCGGTGTGGCCGGAAGTCGCGAGCTCGAACAGCAGGTCGGTGACGCGCCAGTCGGTGGCGTGGTTGGCGCGCGACGGGCCGTCGAAGCCCAGGAAGACACCGGTGTCGGCGACCTCGCGCAGCACGCGCAGGTCGGGGTTGCGGTTGAGGTGGCCCAGGATCACGCGCGACGGCGGCACGGCCAGCTCACCGCACAGCAGGTCGGCGACCTCCCGGGCCGCGGTGCCCAGTTCCAGGTGCACGGCGATCGGCGCGCCCGTCTCCTGGTGGGCCTGCGCGGCGGCGACCATCGTCCAGCGGGCGTGCCGGTCGACGACGTGGAAGCCGCCCGCCACCTTGATCAGGCCCGCCCGGGGTCCGGTCCGCTCGGCGTCCGGGTCGTCGCCGGCCGGGATGCCGTCGAGCAGGTCGGCCACGAAGATCTCGGCCAGCCGGTCGGAGACGCGGTCGAGGACGTCGGCCGGGTAGTGCTCGGCGCGGTGGAAGCCCGTCGCGGCGACGACGTGCACGCCGGTCGCCTCCGAAAGCGCGGCCAGGTCGGCCGCGCGGCGGTTCAGGCCGAACGGCGTCCACTGGACCACCGTGCGCCCGCCCGCGGCCGCGAACGCGCGCAGCTCGGCCCCGGCGGCCGCCGCGTCGTCGAGCTCCTGCCCGGCGAGCTGCCGGGAGGCGAAGAACAGGTGGTCGTGCGCGTCGCACACTTCGAGCGACGAGGGCGCGACGTCACCGCGGACGGTGCGGACCCGGGGTTCCCCGGTCACGCGGTCAGCAGCTTCCGCAGCGGCACGGCTCCGCGGGCGCGGCGGCTCCACTCGCGCGGGTAGCCGAGCGACACCTCCTCGAACCGCACGCCGTCGGCCGACGTCGTGCGCGGGATGTGCAGGTGGCCGTACACGGCGAGCTCGGCGCGATAGCGCAGGTGCCAGTCCTCGGTCTCCGTGGTGCCGCACCACAGCGCGAAGTCCGGGTAGTGCAGCGGCGCGGTCGGGTGGCGGTGCAGCGGCCAGTGCGACACAAGGATCGTGCCGTGCTCGGCCGGGATGGCGTCGAGACGGTCGGTGCTGACCTTCAGACGCTCGGTGCACCAGGCCTGGCGGCTCGGGAACGGGTCGGGGTGCAGGAAGTACTCGTCGGTGCAGACGACACCGGCCTCGCGCGCCTGCGCGAGCACCTCCTCGATCGTCTTGCCTTCGGCGGCCGGCGTGCGCCAGCTGTAGTCGTAGAGCACGAACAGCGGCGCGATCGTCAGCGGCTTGGCGCCGTGGTCCCACACGGGGAACTCGTCCTCGGGGGTCAGCACGTCGATCTCCCGGCACTGCTCCACGAGGAACTCGTAGCGGGCCTGGCCGCGCAGCTGGGACTCGTCCTTCGGCGTGGTCCACAGCTCGTGGTTGCCCGGCACCCACACGACCTTGGCGAACCGCTCGCGCAGGGTGGCGAGCGTGTCGCGGATGACGGACGAGCGCTCGGCGACGTCACCGACCACGAGCAGCCAGTCTTCCGGCGAATCCGGCACGACGCGGTCGAGGATCGGCCCGTTGCCCTCGTGGGTCACGTGGAGGTCGCTGGTGGCGAAGAGAGACGGCACTCCTCCACCGTAGCCATTTCCCGACCGGCAGATCGCCAGAACCGCCCCTTACGCCACCCCAGCAGCACCAGTCCGGCCACGACGTAGACGCCGGCCTGCACGTCGAGCAGCACCGCCGGACCGGTCCCGGCCACCAGCGCCCCGGCGAGCAGCGACCCGAGGGCCTGCCCCGCCGCGACCACGGCGAACACCGTGCTCAGCACCCGCCCGGCGCGTTCGGGCGCCGCCACGCTCTGGACGTGGGCCAGCAGCCCGGCGCCTGCGACCACCGCGGGTCCGCCGGCCGCCGCGAACAGGCCCACGTAGACCCCGAGCGCGGTCGTGAGGGCTGCCGCGTTCCAGATCAACGCCGACACCAGCCCGGTCGCCAGCGAGCCCCACGCGAGCAGCGTCGCGCCCCCCACCCGCCGGGCGAGCGTCGCCACGGCGAAGCCCGCCGCGAGCCCGCCGATCGCCTGCACGCCGCGCAGCAGGCCGGCGTCGGCCTCGCTGCCGCGGAGCACATCCAGTACGAAGACCACGAACAGCACCAGGAACATCCCCTGGGCCACGGACACGAGCACCGTCGCGATCCCGGTGGCCCGCAGCCGCGGGTCCCGCGTGAGCTCCCGCAGCCCGGCCAGCCACGCGGTGACGACCGGTTCCCGGCGTGGCTCCCGGACCCGCGGCGCCACCGGTCCCGGAAACGGGCGCGCGAGCAGCACCGCCGCGACGGCCAGCGCGCCGAGGTACCCGAGCACCACGCGGTCCAGCCCGCCCCAGCCGAGCAGCACGCCGCCGGCCCAGCCCCCCGCGAGCCGGGCGACGCTGCCGTTCACGCTCATCAAGCCGTTGGCGCCGGTCACCTCGGCGACGCCGACCAGCTCCGGCACCAGCGCGTTGCGCGCCGGTTCGAACACCGACGCCAGCCCCGCCTGCGCGGCCATCACCAGGTACACGAGCGCGACGGGGATGCCGTCGCCGGCGAGCAGCGGCAATGCGACCACCGCCTGGCCGACACACACCACGGCGAGCACGACCCGGCGGTCCCACCGGTCCGCGACAACCCCGGCGACCGGGCTCAGCAGCACCGCCGGCAGCAGGCCGAGCACCACGCTGAGCGCCGTCGTCGCGGCCGAGCCGGTGGTCGCGAAGAGGAACACCGGCAGCGCGACCTGCAGCATCCACTCGGCGGACTCGCCGAAGAACGCCGCCAGCCAGAGCCGCACGAACGTGGGCACGCCCAGCAGCTGTCTCACGACACCGGCTCCCCGTCCGGCCCGAGCCGCAGAAATGAGCGCAGGCCGACGTGCACCGGCAGGGCGCCTTCCGGCGCGTCTTCGCGGATGGCACCGACGTAGGGGCGGACCAGCCCGTCGACCGCCTGCAGCAGCCGGTCGAGCTCCGCCGGCGTCACCTGCAGCGTGTACGAGCTGAAGCCACCGACGGCGCGCCAAGCCGGGTCGAGCGTTTCGAGGGAGTCGAGGAAGCGCCGCGTGAGGTCCTGTTCCTCCGCGAGCTGCGTACCCACCACGGCGAGCTGCGCCCGGTTGAGCGCCGGGTCGTCGCCCAGGTCGCCGAGGTCGAGGCCGACCTGCAGGGCGCGCCAGGGCCGCTCGCGCCCGTCGGTGGCGTCGGCGCGCTCCACGAGGCCGTGCTGTGCGAGCCGGCGCAGGTGCCAGCTGCAGTTGGACGCGGTGGAGCCGACGGCCTCGGCGCATTCGCTGGCCGTGCGGGGCCCGACGGCCATCAGGTGGTGCAGCAGCGCCGAACGCAGCGGGTGCGCCAGGGCGCGCAGCAGCTCGGCGTCGTCGACGCGTTTGCGCGGCGGCAGCTCGGCCATCTGTCCTCCGAATATCTGAAACAGTTACTTCGAAACTATCCTTTCAGAGTTGCAGCCGCCCGACCTGCCGTCAACGGGCTTCGCTACCATCACGGACAGTTACTGTGTCGTGCAGTCGTTGTCTCTGCCAGCCACTCCCGCGCCGAGGACGGTCTGTTGCCCCACCAGCGAGAACTCGCCACCGCCGCCGCACTGGCGCTCCCCCGGTTCGTGAGCGCAACGGTCCGCTTCCACACCGCGGTCGCCGACCGGCTCGGCGTGACCCCGGCTGAGCTGCACTGCCTGCAGCTCGTGCACAGCGGCGCCACCGACTCCCCGACGGAGCTGGCTCGGCTGCTCGGGATGACCACCGGCGCGTTCACGCGGATGCTCGACCGGATGGAGCGCGCCCGGCTCGTGGAACGCGTGCCCGACCCGGCGGACCGCCGGCGGCTGCGCGTGCGCGCGCTGCCCGACCGCATGGCGGAGCTGACCGAGCTCTACGCCCCGCTCGCCCAGCGATTCGGTGAGCGCCTGGCCGGGTTCGACCGCCGTCAGCTCACCGCGCTGGTGTCGTTCCTGACCGAGGGCGAGACGGCGGCCGACCTGGCCACGCGGCAGGTCGACAAGGCCGCGCGGCAGCCCCGCGAAATTCGGGGTTGACTAACCCTACTGGTGTTGCGTTAACCTCTCCTCATCATGGACAGCTGAGCCCAGCCCTTTTCCCGCACCGAGGCAGCTCCCGGTCGAGCCCCGCTCCCGCGAGCCACGAGTCCCGTCGGGGAATCCGCTGTACAGACCAGGGCCGGTGATCCCCCATGTCTTTGTCCCTCAAAGCCACCGACGTCGTGTTCGGCTACGGCGCCAGGACCGTCCTCGACGGCGTCTCCGTCACCGCGTCGGCCGGGCGCCGCCTCGGGCTCGTCGGCGAGAACGGCACCGGCAAGTCCACGCTGCTGCGGCTGCTCGCCGGCCTCGAACAGCCACGCTCGGGCGAGATCGTCCGCGGCGACGACGTCGGCTTCCTGGTGCAGGAGCTGCCGTTCCCGGCGTCGGCGACCTTCGGCGATGTCCTCGACCACGCGCTGGCCGACATTCGTTCGGCCACCGCACGGCTCGACGCGCTCACCACGGCGATGACCGACCGGCCCGACGACGCGAGCGCGCTCGACGAGTACGGGAGGCTCCTGGAGTGGGCGCAGGCCCACGACCTCTGGGACGCCGACCGCCGCGCCGAGCTGGTGTGCGACGGGCTCGGGCTCGGCGCGCTCGGGCGCGACCGGCGACTCGGCGAGATGTCGGGTGGGCAGCGGTCCCGGCTCGGAATGGCGGCACTGCTGATCCGCCGTCCCGCCACGATGTTGCTCGACGAGCCGACCAACCACCTCGACGACACCGCGATGGAGTTCCTGGAGCACCACCTCGTGGAGCTCTCCGGCATCGTCGTGCTGTCCTCGCACGACCGCGTGTTCCTCGACGCGGTGTGCACCGACATCGTCGACCTCGACCCGGCGCCGGCCGACCGGCTCGTCGGCGGGGCGACGCGCTACGGCGGTACCTACAGCGACTACCTCGACCAGAAGCGAGCCGAACGCGCGCGCTGGGAGCAGCGCTTCGCCGAGGAACAGGACGAGCTGAAGGAGCTGCGGGAGTCGGTCGTGATCACGGCGCGGCGGGTCGCGCACAACCGCGCGCAGCCCGACGGAGACAAGAACCTCTACAACTTCAAGGGAGGGCGGGTGCAGAAACAGGTGTCCCGCCGCGTCCGCAACGCTCAGCTGCGGCTCGACGAGCTCGAACACGACCAGGTGCGCAAACCGCCCGCACCGCTGCGGTTCCGGGCGCGGCTCACGGCCACCGCGTCAGGCGAAGGACCGGCGATCTCGGTGCGGAACCTGGACGTGCCGGGCCGGTTGACCCTCGACCGGCTCGACGTCAGCGGCACGGCGCGGCTGCTCGTGACCGGCGGCAACGGCGCGGGCAAGTCCACGCTCCTGTCAGTGCTGGCCGGCCGGCTGGCACCCGCAAGCGGGGCCGTCCACTTCGGACCCGGGCTGCGTGTGGGGTTGCTGGAGCAGGACGTGGTGTTCCCCGATCCGGAGCGCGTGGCCCACGAGGTCTACCGCGCCGAACTCGGGGATGACGCGCCGCCGTTGTCCCGCTTGGGTTTGCTGTCCTCACGGGACCTCGGCCGGCCCGTCGGCGAGCTGTCCGTGGGCCAGCGGCGGCGCCTCGCGCTCGCGGTGCTGCTCGCGGACCCGCCGGACGTGCTCCTGCTCGACGAGCCGACCAACCACATCTCTCTCACGCTGGCCGAAGAGCTCTTCGCCGCCCTCGACGACGCCCCGGGCGCCGTCGTCATTGCTTCTCATGATCGGTGGCTGCGCCGCCGCTGGCAGGGCGACCACCTGGAGCTAGCGGCCGTTGAAACCGCGGCCGTATAGGTCGTTATACACTAATGGGGCGCCCCGAGCTCGAACGCCCGGATCAAGGTGCCCCAGCTTCGGCGACCACAGCGCGAGATCGCGCGCGAAGCCGGGGCAGAAAATTCAGACGATGCCGAGGAGGGCGTCGACCGCGATGCGGATCAGGCCGGGCGCGGTGGCGTCACTACCGTCGCGGCGAAGGGCCGCGTCCGCCCACGCGTCGATGGCAGCCAGGGCCTTGGGGGTGTCGAGGTCGTCGGAGAGGTGGTCGCGCAGGCGTGCGAGGGTCTCCGTCGCGTCGGGACCCGCGGGCAGCGCCACGGCCTCACGCCAGCGGGCCAGGCGCTCCTGCGCTTCGACCAGCAGCGCGTCGGTCCACGGCCGGTCCTCGCGGTAGTGGCCGGCGAACAGCGCGAGCCGGATGGCCGAGGTGTCCACGCCGTCGGCGCGCAGCCGCGAGACGAACACCAGGTTCCCGCGCGACTTCGACATCTTCTCGCCGTCGAGACCGATCATCCCGGCGTGCACGTAGTGGCGCGCGAACGGGTGCTCCCCCGCCACGGCCTCGGCGTGCGCGGCGCTGTACTCGTGGTGCGGGAACCGCAGGTCCGAACCACCACCCTGCAGGTCGAACCCGAACCCGAGCCGGTTCACCGAGATCGCGCTGCACTCGATGTGCCAGCCCGGCCGCCCGGCACCCAGCTCCGACTCCCACGACGGCTCGCCTTCCCGCTCGACACGCCAGAGCAGCGCGTCGAGCGGGTGCCGTTTGCCCACGCGGTCGGGGTCACCCCCGCGCTCGGCGAAGAACTTCGCCATCGTCTCCTCGTCGTAGCGCGACTCGTACCCGAACCGGCCGCTCGCCGCGTGGTCGAAGTACACGTCCGGGTACTCCGCGTCGTCCACCCGATAGGCACTGCCGTTGGCCAGCAGCTTCGCTGCGACCTCCACGATCTCCGGGATCGCCGCCACCACGCTCACGAACTGCCGCGGCGGCAGCACGCGCAGCGCCTCCATGTCCTCGCGGAACAGCGCCGTCTCGCGCATCGCGAGCACCACCCAGTCGTCGGAGTCACGCTCGGCGCGCTCCAGCAGCGGGTCGTCGATGTCGGTCACGTTCTGCACGTAGTGGACCTCGTGCCCGTTGTCCCGCCAGATCCGGTTGACCAGGTCGAACGCCAGGTAGGTCGCCGCGTGGCCGAGGTGCGTGGCGTCGTAGGGCGTGATGCCGCAGACGTACATCCGGGCGGTGGCTCCCGGAGCCGTCGGGCGGATCTGCCCGGTCGACGTGTCGTGGAGCCGAAGCGGGCGAGGCGTGCCCGGCAACCGGGGCACGTCGACGGAGGACCAAGTCTGCATGACTCAACTGTAACGGGACAGACGGACTGTGTTTTCTGCCTCGGCTCCGCCGAGGCGTGCGAGATCGCCTCGAGGCCGGCGATCTCGCTGCCGGGTCGGCCACCTAGAGCTCTGCCATCCGCTGCTGCGTCTCGTAGCCGCACTCCCCCTCACGACGCTCAGCAGCGCGCGGCGTTGTGGCGATCGTCTCGAAGAGGAATCCGAGCTCCCGGTAGAACAGCACGCGCTGCAGCCGGTCGAGATCGGCTTCGCTCAAGCGCCGGTGGCGGTGCGCCAGCTCGGCGACAGCAGGCCGATCTCGTCGTAGCGGTGCAATGTGGGGCACGGTGATCCCCGCGAACGCGGCGACTTCGGTCACCCAGTAGCCCATCTCCCCCGCGTTTCCTGTCCCCGCCGACGATGGCGCCTTACGTCGCTTGAGGGTCAAGCACGAACAGCCGGGTCAGCATCCCAAGCGGTTCGGCGCCGCACATTCGCGGCGACACGGTGGGAAGACTCGTTGGTCTCGAACGCGCTGTAGAAGAGCATCCGCTCCCCTGGCGCGAACAACGCCGTCCACACCCGTACGACCACCGCCGCCAGGCCGCGGCCGCGGTGCGACCCCGCCGTCTGCACGCCGACCTCCGCGGCCTCGGCGGTGAGGCGGGCGCAGTGAGCCAGGCTCACGACCTGGCCTCCGTCGGCGAGAGCCGCCCAGGGGCCGCACTCACCGGCCAACAGCAGCTTCCAGCCGCCCGCTGTCCAGCGCTCGGGCGCGCAGGCCGGCGTAGTCCGCCCACGGGCGTGGGCGGCGCGGACGGGCCCAGGTCACCGCGCTCGCGCACGAGCGTCGGCCCCGCCGGAGCCACGGGCGCTTCCGCGGCCGCCGGCAGCAGCCAGCTCCGAGCCGCCGTCACGGCCGTCGGCCGGTCCGGCGCCTCGTGCCCGGCGATCAACTCCGAGCGCCCGTCGCAGGTCGTGATTACCGCGAACACCGTGCCCGCCGCGAGGCCGGTGTCGTCGCGGCCCCAGATCGCTTCCACTTCCAGACGCAGCTTCCCCAGCGTGTCCATGCCACCGCAGTCTGGCCAACACGGGCACTCACGCGCGCCGGATTCGCCCGCTCTCCAGAACCGACATCACCCCCCCGTTACCTTTTTCGTGGCTCTCGATCAGGGAGTTGTGGTCGCCGGGTTCGGCATGACTGACGCCCCCAGTCGTAGGCATGATCCGGGGGGTGGTGTCACCGGGCCTGGTGGCATCGAGGGACCGCTGATAGGGACACGGCCGCCGCAGGGTAGGTCTCGTCGTAACGTGGGTGCCGGCCATCGATGCCAGACCGGTGACCACGTCGCGGCGAACGAACGGCATGGTGGATGAGCAGCAGTTTCGGGGTGTTCCTCGGCCTGGATGTCGGCAAAGGTGGCCACCACGCGGTCGGCCTGGACCCGGACGGGAAGCGGCTGCATGACGGGCCGCTGCCCAACACCGAACCGAAGCTGCGGGCGCTGTTCGCCAAGCTCGCCCAGCACGGAACGCTGCTGGTCGTGGTCGACCAGCCGGCCACGATCGGGGCGCTGCCGGTCGCGGTCGCACGCGCGGCAGGGCATCAGGTGGCCTACCTGCCCGGACTGGCGATGCGCCGCATTGCCGATCTCTACCCGGGCCGGGCGAAGACCGATGCCCGGGACGCGTTCGTCATCGCCGATGCTGCCCGCTCGCTGCCGCACACGCTGCGGCCGGTCGACGTCGGCGACGACGCCTTGGCCGAGCTGGATGTGCTGGTCGGGTTCGATGACGACCTGGCCGGCGAGGCCACCCGCATCGCCAACCGGATCCGTGGTCTGCTCACCGGTATCCACCCCGCCCTCGAACGCGCCATCGGACCACGGATCAGCCACCCGGCCGTTCTGGAACTCCTCTCCCGCTGCGGCGGACCGGCCGGCATCGCCAAAGCGGGCCGCCGCAAACTCGCCGCGATCGCCAAAGTCCACGCACCCCGCATGGGCGACGCACTCGTCGACGCAATCATGACCGCTCTCGACGAGCAAACCGTCACCGTTCCAGGCACCGCAGCCGCAGACACCGTGCTGCCCCGGCTCGCGGACAGCCTGAAAACCGTGCTTCAGCAACGCAAAGCCGTCGCCGAGCAGGTCGAGGGGATACTCGATGCGCACCCTCTTGCCGGGGTCCTGATCTCGATGCCCGGCATCGGGGTCAGGACCGCAGCCCGCATCCTGCTGGAGATCGGTGACGCCTCGAACTTCAAGTCCTCCGGGCACTTGGCCGCCTACGCGGGCATCGCCCCTGTCACCCGCAGTTCTGGGTCTTCGATCAAGGGCGAACATCCCGCGCGAACCGGCAACCGCAAGCTCAAACGCGCCTTTTTCCTCGCCGCGTTCGCCGCCCTGGCAGACCCGACCAGCAGGACCTACTACGACCGCAAACGCGCCGAGGGCAAGAAACACAACGCAGCACTCATCTGCCTGGCCCGCCGCCGCTGCGACGTCCTCTACGCCATGCTGCGCAACGGCACCCACTACCGCCACCCCGAACCCGCTCCCACCACAACCGCGGCTTGACAACCACATAGGACACCCCCCGCGAATCGCCCGGCCCCCTCCCCACCTGATCTCCGAACGCAACCACAGCGCGAGATCGCGCCGGCTTCCGGATGGGGCGGTCGGATCGGCCCGGGGGCCGATCGCACCGCCCCATCCGGAAGCCGGCTCAAAGGCGATCTCGCACGCCCCGGCGAAGCCGGGGCCAAAAACACAGCCAGAGACTCAGCGCCTGGTGCGAAGGTAGTCGCCGACCACGGCGGCGCCCAGGCCGTCGAGGTCGGGGGCCACCACGCGGCCGCCGGAGCGGCGGGCGATGGTGTCCACGAACGCTTCCAGCCGGGGGTCCTCCCCGAGCCGGAACACCGTGACCGAGGCGCCCATCTTGGCGATCCGGTCCACTTCGGACAGTGTCTTGTAGATCGTGCGCGGGTCCGGCGGGTAGTCGAACACCGCTTCACCGTCGGGTTCGAGGTGGGCGGTCGGCTCGCCGTCGGTCACCATCAGCACCACGGGCTGCGCGTCGGGGTGGCGGCGCAGGTGCTGGCCGGCCAGCAGCAGCGCGTGGTGGGCGTTGGTGCCCTGCTCCCACGTGCCCTCCAGGCCCACCAGCTCCGGCAGGTCCACCTTCATCGCGTAGCGGCCGAAGGTGATCAGCTGCAGCGCGTCGTTGCGGAAGCGGGTGCTGATCAGCTGGTGCAGCGCGAGCGCGGTGCGCTTCATCGGCAGCCAGCGGTCCTCCTGCACCATCGACCACGACGTGTCGACCAGCAGCGCCACGGCCGCGCGCGACCGGTGCTCGGTCTCGACGACCTCCACGTCCTCGACGTCTAGTGTCACCGCGCGCGAGCCGAGCGACGTCGAGCGCAGCACCGCGTTGCGGACCGTGCGCGGCACGTCCCACGGCTGCATGTCCCCGAACCGCCACGGACGGCTCGAGCCCGTGGGCTCACCCGCGGCACCGGCGGACTCGGTCTCCCGGTCGCCCGTCTTGCCGCGCAGCGAGTTGACCACATCGGACAGTGCCGTCTCGCCCAGGCGCCGCAACGCCTTGGGCGACAGGCGGAGCGTGCCGTCGGCCGCGCGTTCGAACAGGCCCTGCCGACGCAGCTCACGCTCCAGTTCGGACAGTCGCCGCGCGTCGACACCGGCGTCGGGACCCAGCTGGCGCTGCAGCGCGTCCATGTCGATGTCCTCGAGCCGCGCGCCCGGGTAGGACTGGCCCAGCTGCTCGGCCAGCCCGTCGAGCTCCGCGAGGTCCTGCATCGCCTGTGCGCCCTCACCCAGGCCCAGCGGGTCCTGGCCGCGGAAGCGTTCCGAGCCCGCCCAGTCCTCCCCCGGCCGCAGCGCCTGCAGCGCGGCGTCCAGAGCGGACAGCTGCTGGGCGATGCGCGGGTCGCCGAACGCCTGCTGCGACAGCTCCGCCAGCTCGGCACGCTGCTCGGCCGACATCGAGTTCAGCATCCGCTGCGCCGCGGCCGCGCGTGCGGCCAGCGCGTCGATCAGCTCCTCGACGTTGCGCGGGTTCTCCGGGAAGAACTCGCCGTACCGGTTCATGAACTCCGCGAACCGCTCGTCGATGTCGTCGGCACCCTGCGCGTGGGCCTGCAGCAGCGCGTTGAGGTCGGACAGCATCTGGTTGACCTGCTCGACGTCCTCGGGCCCGGCGTTCTGCAGCGCCTGCTTCATGCCCTGGAACCGCGCGTCGAGCGCCTCGCGGCCGAGCAGGTCGCGGATCTGCTCGTACTTCTGCCGTCCCTCCGAAGAACGCCAGTCGTACTCGCTCAGCTCGCGCACGGCCGCGGCGGTGCCCGGCGGGAGGGCGTCGAGCTGCGCCTCGCGGAAGCGCGCCTCGTCGTCCGGGTCCGGAAACAGCTCACGGCGCTCGGCGGTCAGCGCCTCGCTCAGCAGCTGCTGCACCTCCTGCAGCGTGCCGTCGAGCCGATGACGGCGCTGGATCTCCGAACGCCGCTGCCACAGCCGCCGCGTGAGCTCGTCGAGCCCCGACGTGCGCTCGGTGCCGCGGCGCAGCAGCTCCTCCAGTGCCGAACGCGGCGACGCGCCGGCCATCACGTCGCGGCCGATCTCGTCGAGCGCATCGCGCAGGTCCGCCGGCGGCGCCAGCGGATCCGGCCCGTCGTGCCACGGGCCGTAGGAGTATCCCTCGGGAATGAGCGGCATTACTGGCCGTACACCGTGGTGTTCTCGTCGGAGTCCTTCGCCAGCCGCCGGGCGAGGAACAGCGACTCCAGGGCCAGCTCCACCGCGGCCGCGATACGACCGGCCGGCTCGTCGGAGGACACCCCGGCACGCTGGGCGACCTCGTGCAGCACCGGCAGCTCCGGCAGGGCGGCGAGCACGTCGCGGGCCGGCACGCGCTCGCCGGTGGCCACCAGGTGGCCGTCGGCGACGGCGTCGGACAGCGGACGCAGGTCCAGTCCAGCGAAGCGCTCGCGCGCGGTCTCCGCGACGGCCCGGCGCATCAGGTGCACGAGGTGCTCGACCTCGCGGCCCTCCTCACCAGGTTCGAACTCAATCTTCCCGCGCAGCACGGCGGGCACCGCTTCGAGGTCGACCGGCCGCGCGACGGCCGGGTCCTCCCCCGTGAGCGCCGCACGGCGCAGCGCCGCGGCGGCGACCGTTTCGGCGGCGGCCACGGCGAAACGCGCCGACACGCCGGAGCGCTGGTCGATCACCGGCGACTCGCGCAGGTTGCGCACGAACCGGGCCAGCACCTCCAGCAGCGGCTCGCCGACCTCGGCGACGAGGTGCGCCTCTTGCTTCACCACGGCGACTTCGGCTTCGACGTCGAGCGGGTAGTGCGTGCGGATCTCCGCGCCGAAGCGGTCCTTCAGCGGCGTGATGATGCGGCCGCGGTTGGTGTAGTCCTCGGGGTTGGCGGTGGCGACGAGCAGCACGTCCAACGGCAGCCGCAGCGTGTAGCCGCGGACCTGGATGTCGCGCTCCTCCATCACGTTGAGCAGCGCGACCTGGATGCGCTCGGCGAGGTCGGGCAGCTCGTTGATCGCCACGATGCCGCGGTGGGCGCGTGGGACGAGCCCGAAGTGGATCGTCTCCGGGTCGCCGAGGCTGCGGCCCTCGGCCACCTTCACCGGGTCGACGTCGCCGATGAGGTCACCGACGGACGTGTCCGGCGTCGCGAGCTTCTCGGTGTAGCGCTCGCTGCGGTGGCGCCACGCCACGGGCAGGTCGTCGCCCAGCTCCGCCGCGCGGCGGATCGAGGCGGGGGTGATCGGGTCGAGGGGGTGCTCGCCGAGCTCGGAGCCCTCGATGACGGGGGTCCACTCGTCGAGCAGGCCGGCGAGGGTGCGCAACAGGCGGGTCTTGCCCTGGCCTCGTTCGCCGAGCAGGACGACGTCGTGGCCGGCGAGCAGCGCGCGCTCGAGCTGCGGCAGGACGGTGCGGGAGAAGCCGACGATGCCGGGCCACGCGTCGCGGCCTTCCCGAAGGGCGGTCAGCAGATTGTCGTGGATCTCCTGCGCGATGGGGCGCGGGGTGTACCCGGCGGCGCGGAGCTCGCCCGCGGTACGGGGAAGTGAGTCTGGGACAACGGTCACGGCATCGACGCTACTTACCGTTTCGGCGTACGTCGACGTGGAGCGACTCCAGCGTGGGCGATCGTCCACGAAGGGCGGGCTACCGGTAAAATAGGGCGTCGTGTGCCGTCCCAGTGCGACCCTCGCCGTCTGGTCCTCCGCGTGGCTCAACGGAGCCGCCGCTTCCGACGATGTGCTCGACGCCCTCGCTGCCTGGGGCGAAGCGCACGACGTCGTCGCGGCCGACGCCCCCGCCGCCGAAGCCTTCGAGCTCCCGCTGGCGTTCCATCGCGCCGCCACCCCGGTCCAGCTGCTCATGGCGCTGCGCGCGCAGAGCGTGAAGATGGCGCAGCTCGTGCTCCCCGTGCCCGGCGACGTCCGCGGCCTCGGCGGGGGCGGGCCGTTCGCCGAAGCGGCGCTGCGCTGCGGTGACGCGGTGGTACTGACCGAGCTCGGCTTCGGTCTCGTGCCCGAGCCGATCGCGGAAGGCCTGATGCGCTGGACGGTCTACTCGGTGCCCACCCCGGTTCCGCTGGAGTACCAGTCGCTGCCCGACGCCGAACACGGGCTCACGGACGCGATCCGCGCCAGCGCGGGTGCGTTGCAGGCGCTGGACGTGGCCAGCGACCGCCCCGGCGTGCGCGCCGAGCTGTCGGCGCACCTGCGGTCGCGACCGCAGGTGGAGTGGCCGGCCGGCACACCCGCGCGGGCGCTGCGGGTGCTGCAGCGCGCGGAGGAGATCTCCGCGATCCTGGCGATCGCCCGCACCGACGACCCGGGTGGCGCGCTGTCCGCTTCGGCCGCCAGCCGTCGAGCCGAAGCGTTGCGGCCGTTGTCCGACGCCGTACGCACGGCTCGCACGGCGTCGGTCAACGAAGCGGTGCGGGTGTTCGCGGAGCAGACCGACCGGCAATCGTGAGGTTCTCCACGGTCAGCTGACCGCGAACGCGCACCCCGGCCTCAGCCGATAGCGAACAACGTGCTTTTTGCCCGCGTTGCCCGGTTTTCCCGGGCAACGCGGGCTCTTCAAGATCAGCGGGCGGGACGCTTCGCCGGCTCGCAGCACCCGACCGAGCAGGGCGCGCCGTTGACCGAGCAGCCGGCAGCCGAGAAGGGCGAGAGCTTGCGGGCCGGCGCGGCGGAAACGTGCTCCCGCACCAGTTCCACCACCAGCTCGGCGAAGCGCGGGTCCACGTCAGGCGTCGCGGCGCGGGCGAAGGCCATGCCGTGTTCGGCAGCGCGCTCGGCGGCTTCGTTGTCGAGGTCCCAGATCACCTCGAGGTGGTCCGAGACGAAGCCGATCGGGCTGACCACTACGGACTTCACGCCGTCGGCGTGCAGCGCGTCGAGGTGGTCGACGATGTCCGGCTCCAGCCACGGCACCTGCGGCGGCCCCGAGCGCGACTGCCAGACCACGTCGTACTCCGCGATGCCCGCCTCGGCGGCCACCAGCCGCGCCGCTTCGGCGATCTGGCGGGAGTAGCGCCGGCCCCCTTCGGCGGGCGGACCGGACGCGACGTCGGCGCTCACAGGCACGGAGTGCGCGGTGAAGACCGTGCGCGTGTCCGGGCGGTCGCCGAGGCGCGCGTGGGCGGCGCGCACCGCGTCGGCGATCGCGGTGACGAACAGCGGGTGGTCGAAGAACTGGCGCAGCTTCACGATCTCCGGCGCGTCGGGACCCACGGCTTCGCGGGCACGCACGATGTCCTCGTCGTACTGGCGGCACGCGGAGTAACCGCCGTAGGCGCTGGTGGGGAACGCGAGCACGCGCCGCACGCCGTCGGCCTTCATCCGCGCCACGGTGTCCTCCACCATGGGCTGCCAGTTGCGGTTGCCGAAGTACACCGGCAGGTCCAGGCCCTCGGCCGCCAGCTGCTTCTCGACGGCCGCGATGGCCGCGCGGTTGAGCCGGTTGATCGGCGACACCCCGCCGAAGTGCTGGTAGTGCTCGGCGACCTCCAGCAGCCGCTCGCGCGGCACCCCGCGGCCCCGGGTGACGTTCTCCAGGAACGGCATCACCTCGTCGGGCCCCTCCGGACCGCCGAACGAAAGCCATAACAACGCGTCGTAACCCACGGTTTCCATCTTGCCCCTGTGGCGGCGCCCACGACGGAGCGGGCTCATTGTGTACTGACCTATCCAAAACCTGGTACGGTGTCCTCATGCCCCGGCCACGCGAGTTCGACGAGACCGAAGCCCTCGAAGGCGCCATGAACGCCTTCTGGGCTCGCGGCTACGAGGCGACCTCGACACAGGACCTCTGCGCCGCGACCGGGCTGGGCCGTAGCAGCGTGTACAACACCTTCACCAGCAAGGAAATCCTGTTCCGGCGCGCGCTCGAGCACTACATCGAACTCGGCGTCCGTGGCCGGGCCGCCGTATTGGAACAAGCGGATGACGGTCTCGACGCGATCCGCCGGCTCCTGGCGTCGGTGATCGACGACGAGCTCACCCACGGCCGCCGCGGCTGCCTGGTGGTGAACACTGTCGCCGAGTTCGGCACCGGGGACCCCGAGATCACGGCGCGCGTACAGGCCGACACCGCCGCGCACCTGGCCTCGCTCGCCGAGTGCGCCCGCGTCGGCCAGGCCGACGGCAGCATCACCCGCGACCGGGATCCGCGTGACATTGCGGAGTTCGTGCACAGCACCGTGAGCGGGCTACGGCTGATGTCGCGCCGCGGCGCGGAACGCCCGGCCATGACGGCGGTCGCCGACATCGCCGTCGCCGCGCTCGCCCGTCGCTGACCCAAGCCACCTCAATCGCCATCCGCCATCGGCGTCGGTGTGTCATGAGCCAGTTTTGTAACACTCGATCCAAAAAGGAGAGACGAACCGTGCCCCTGGCCGTCTTCGTGCTCGGGCTCAGCATCTTCGCCCTCGGCACCTCGGAGTTCATGATCACCGGCCTGCTGCCCGGGATGGCGGCCGACCTCGGCGTCAGCATCCCCGACGCCGGCCTGCTCATCTCGGCGTTCGCCGTCGGCATGGTGGTCGGCGCGCCGCTGCTGGCCGTCGGCACGCTCAAGCTGCCCCGTCGCACGACCCTGCTCGCGCTACTCGTGGTGTTCGCGGGCTCGCACGTCGTCGGCGCGCTCGCACCGGGCTACCGCCTGCTCTTCGCGACCCGGATCGTGAGCGCCCTGGCCTGCGCCGGGTTCTGGGCCGTCGCCGCGGCGACCACCGTTTCGCTCGTCCCCGCCGCGCGCCGGGGCCGGGCGCTCGCGGTGCTGGTCGGCGGGCTGACCCTGGCGAACATCGCCGGTGTCCCCGCCGGCACCCTCCTCGGCCAGCACGCGGGCTGGCGCACCGCGTTCTGGGCGGTGGCGGCGCTGACCGTGGTGGCCGTCGTCGGTGTCCTCGCGTTCGTGCCGCGCACCGTCGCGGACTCCTCGGCCCTGCGGGTGCGGACCGAGCTGCAGGTCTTCCGCAACGGGCGCGTGTGGCTGGCGCTGGGCGTGATCGCGCTGACGCAGGCCATGGTCTTCGCGACGTTCAGCTACCTCGCGCCGTTGCTCACGACGACCGACGGCCTGCCGTCTTCGTGGGTCCCGCTCGTGCTGGTGCTCTTCGGCGCCGGTGCGCTGATCGGCATCCTCGCGGGTGGCAAGCTCGCCGACGCCCACCCGTTCTCGACGCTCTACGGCAGCCTGGGGCTGGCCGTCGTCGCGCTCGTCGCGCTGGCGGTCACCTCGGACCTGATGGTGGCCGTGATCGCGGTCCTCGTGCTCGGCGGCGCGGCCTTCGCGGCCAACCCGGCCCTCAACGTCCGCGCGTACTCGGTCGCGGGCGGATCGTCCACCCTGGTCGGCGCCAGCACCACGTCGGGCTTCAACGTCGGCAACACCGCGGGCCCGTGGGTCGGCGGCGTCGCGATCAACGCGGGTCTCGGCTTCCCGAGCGTCGCCTGGGTGAGCGTGGGGCTCGGCGGGCTGGCGCTGGCCGCCCTGACGTTCGCCGTGCGCCTGCAGCGGTCCGACGACGCGCGCGTTCCGGCGCTCTCCCCCGAAGAACCGGTGACCCAACCGGCCGCGCGGTGAAACGGCGAACGGCTCCTGCGAAAACTTCGCGGGAGCCGTTCGCCGTAAGGAAAGAACTCATATGCCGAGCGCGTGCACGCCGCCGTCGACCATGATCATCGAGCCGGTGGTGGCGGGCAGCCAGTCCGACAGCGCGACACAGACGGTCTTGGCCGTCGGGTCCGGGTCGGAGCTGTCCCAGCCGAGCGGGGCACGCTCGTTCCAGCCGTCTTCGAGCTCGTTGAAGCCCGGGATCGACTTCGCGGCCATCGTTTTCATCGGACCGGCGCTGACCAGGTTCACGCGGATGCCGCGCGGGCCGAGGTCCCGCGCGAGGTAGCGGTTCACCGACTCCAGGGCCGCCTTCGCGACGCCCATCCAGTTGTAGGCCGGCCACGCCACGCGCGCGTCGAAGTCCATGCCGACGATCGACGAGCCGCGCGAAAGCAGCGGCAGCGTCGCCACGGCCAGCGACTTGAACGAGAACGCCGACACGTCCACGGCGATCTTCACGTCGTCGCTCGGCGCGTCCAGGAACGGCGCGCCCAGGCAGGTCTGCGGGGCGAAGCCGATCGAGTGCAGCACGCCGTCGAGGCCGTCGACGTGCTCACGCACGCGGTCGGCCAGCGAGTCGAGGTGCTCGGAGTTCGTCACGTCCAGCTCGAGCACGGGCGCCGGCTTCGGGAGGCGCTTGGCGATCGTCTTCACCAGCGAGAGCCGGCCGAAGCCGGTGAGCACGACCTCAGCGCCCTCCTGCTGCGCGATCTTGGCCGCGTGGAACGCGAGCGAGGCGTCGGTGATGACGCCGGTGATCAGCAGCCGCTTGCCTTCGAGCAGTCCGGGCAAGGGGTTCCTCCAGTCTTGGGTGATATCGCTTGTGGTGGTCGCGGTAGTCGGGCAGGTCAGTGGCCGAGGCCGAGGCCACCGTCGACCGGCAGCACCGCGCCGTTGACGTAGGCGGCGTCGTCGGAGGCGAGGTAGCGCACGGCGGCGGCGATCTCGGCCGGCTCGGCGTAGCGGCCGGTGGGCACGTTGGCGAGGATCTCCTTCTTGCGGTCCTCGCCGAGCGCGTCGGTCATGTCGGTGCGCACGAAGCCGGGCGCGATCACGTTGGACGTGATGTTGCGCGAGCCGAGCTCCCGGGCGAGCGAGCGTGAGAAACCGACGAGGCCGGCCTTCGACGCGGCGTAGTTCGCCTGGCCCGCCGAGCCCGAGAGGCCGACGACCGACGAGATGAAGATGAACCGGCCCCAGCGGGCGCGCAGCATGCCGCGCGACGCACGCTTGGCGACCCGGAACGCGCCGGTGAGGTTCGCGTTCACCACGCGCTCGAACTGCTCCTCGCTCATGCGCATCAGGAGCGTGTCGTCGGTGAGCCCGGCGTTGGACACGAGCACCTCGACGGGGCCCTGGTGCTCCTCGACCAGCTTGAACGCGGCGTCGATCTGCTCGGCGTCCGTGACGTCGGCTTCTACCCCGAAGAGCCCTTCCGGCGCGCCGGAGCCGCGGTGGGTGACGGCCACCTGGTGGCCCTGCTCGGCGAGGTCCCGGGCGATCGCCAGACCGATACCCCGGTTGCCGCCGGTGACCAAGACCGACCGTCCCACTGCACGTCTCCCTCTGCTCGGTGTCCCTGTCGCGAACGCGTCGGGACGAGGCTATCGGCCGTGCGCGGCGTCGCCGCACCCGGCGCCACCTCCGCGACCGGGCCGGGCGCGGAAGTCCAGAGCGGAGGTTAGGGCGCGGCGCGCCGGTCCGTTTGCGCAGACCAGAGGGTTCCTACAAACCGGGGGAAGGCCGGGCGTGCGATCCGCACAAAACGTGATCAGGATCGCCGGTCCCCCGGCCCGCCGAAAAGGCCGGAACTCGCCTAAGGCCAGGTAAGGAACGGCGCCGCGACCTTGCCGCGCGCGTACTCCGGTGGTCACCGTGAGTCGCGACACAGGAGGTCAAGGATGACAACCCGGATCCCCACCCCGGCGACCCGCGAGGGCGAGCGCCGAGTCGTCGGCAACGTGCTGCGCGGCTCCATCGGCAATCTCGTCGAATGGTACGACTGGTACGCCTACTCGGCGTTCACGATCTACTTCGCCAAAGCGTTCTTCCCCGGCGGCGACGCGACAGCCCAGTTCCTGAACACCGCGGCCGTGTTCGCGGTCGGGTTCCTGATGCGCCCGCTCGGCGGGTGGATGCTCGGACGCTTCGCCGACCGGTTCGGGCGCCGCAGCGCGCTCGTGCTCTCGGTTTCGATGATGGCGTTCGGCTCACTGCTCATCGCGGCGACGCCGGGCTACGCGTCCATCGGTGTCGCGGCGCCGATCCTGCTCGTGCTCGCGCGGCTGCTGCAGGGCCTTTCCGTGGGGGGTGAGTACTCGACCTCGGCTACGTATCTGTCCGAAGTGGCCACTCCCGGCAAACGCGGGTTCTACTCCAGCTTCCAGTACGTGACGCTCGTCGGCGGGCAGCTGCTCGCGCTCGGGCTGCAGCTGATCCTGCAGAGCGTGCTCACCGAGGCGCAGATGGGCGACTGGGGCTGGCGCATCGCGTTCGTGGTCGGCGCCGTCGCGGCCGTGGTCGTGATGGCGCTGCGGCGCAGCATGGACGAGTCGGCCAGCTACGAGCGCGCAGCCGCGGAATCGCGTTCGGGCAAGCAGGCCGGCGAACGCGGCACGCTGCGCACGCTCGTGAAGTACCCGAAGGAGATCGCGCTCGTCGTCGGCCTCACGCTCGGCGGCACGGTCGCCTTCTACACCTACGCGACCTACACGCAGAAGTTCCTCGAGAACACCGCCGGCATCCCGCGCCGCACGGTGACGTGGATCCTGTTCATCGCGTTGCTCGTGTTCGCGCTCCTGCAGCCGGTGGCCGGGCGGCTGTCGGACCGGATCGGACGGCGGAAGCTGCTGATGTTCTTCGGCATCGCCGGCACCGTGCTCACCGTCCCGATCATGACGACCATGGCGCACACGAAGCAGCCGGTGTTCGCCTTCCTGCTACTGCTCGGCGCGCTCGTGATCGTCACGGGCTACACGTCCATCAACGCGATCGTGAAGGCCGAGCTGTTCCCCACGCGGATCCGCGCGCTCGGCGTCGGCCTGCCGTACGCGCTGACCGTGGCGATCTTCGGTGGCACGGCGGAGCTCATCGCGCAGGCGCTGAAGAAGGCGGGGCACGAGTCGCTGTTCTTCTGGTACGTCGCGGGCTGCATCCTCGTCTCGCTCATCGTGTACGGGACAATGCGCGAAACGTCGCGTTCGTCCGCCCTGGAACGTGACGAAGACTGAGCGGGAGGACGGCCGTGCGCGTGCTGCTCGTGGAGGACGACACCGGGGTCGCCGGTGCGCTCGCCGAGACGCTGCACGCGCGCGGCCACGCCGTGACCAGCGTCGGCCGCGGTGCCGACGCGCTGCACCGGCACCGTGAGGCCGACCTGCTGCTGCTCGACCTCGGCCTGCCGGACCTCAACGGGCTCGACGTGCTGCGCAAGATCCGCCAGGTCTCACCCGTGCCCGTGATCGTGCTGACCGCGCGCGGCGACGAGCGCTCCGTGGTCCGCGGCCTGCGCCTGGGTGCCGACGACTACCTCACGAAACCCGTGCGGCTGGCCGAACTGCTCGCCCGGATGGACGCCGTCGTCCGCCGGGCAGGCGTGCGCGACACCACGGCCGACGACGCCGTGGTGCGGCTCGAAGACGTCGAGATCGACCTCGGCGGGCGCCGGGTCCTCGTGGCGGGCCGGGACATCGGGCTGACGACGAAGGAATTCGCGGTGCTGGCCGTGCTCGCCACGCGACCGGGCACCGCCGTGAGCCGGCAGCAGCTGATGGACGAGGTGTGGGGCGACGCGTACCTCGCCATCTCGCGATCGCTGGACGTCCACATGACACAGCTGCGCGCCAAGCTCGACCGGCCGGGCCTGCTCACCACGATCCGCGGCTTCGGCTACCGGCTGGGCCGGGGCTGAGCGGTGCGCACCCGACTGCTCGTCGTGCTGGTCGCGCTCGCGCTGCTCGTGGTGGCCGCCTTCGCCGTGCCGCTGCTGGCGAGCACGGCGGAGCAGCGCACGCAGCAGCTGGTGATCTCCCGCAGCAGCGACGTCGACCGGTTCGGCGTGCTGGCGCAGCAGGCGGTCGACGCGCACGACCCGGCGGCGCTCGACGCCGAGGCTGAGCGGTACTCGGCGCTCTACGGCGAGGCCGTGGTGGTCGTCGACGCGCAGCGCGCCCCGCTGGTGCAGACGGGCGGGCTCACGGCCGCCGCGCCGGAGGTGCGCGCGCTCGTGGAGGCGACCATGCGCAACGAGCCGGCGCCGCGCGTCGAGCGGCTGAGCCCGTGGTCGGCCGGGCCGGTGCTGTTCGCGCGCCCGGTGGGTTCGGGCACGCGGGTGGCCGGCGTGGTGGTGCTGCGCGCTTCCGTGGCCGCGGCGGCCACCGACGTCGCCGCCCGCTGGAGCGCGATCGCGGCCGGGGCGCTGCTCGTGGCCGCCGTGTTCGTCCTGCTGGCGGTGTTGCTGGCCCGGTGGATGGTGCGGCCGCTGGTCGAGCTGGAGACGGGTGTGCTCGCCGTCGCGGGCGGCCACCGCGCGCAGGTGCCCGAGAGCTCCGGGCCGCGCGAGCTGCGGGCATTGGCGGCTTCGGTGAACCGCATGTCCGACGCCGTGGCCGAAGCCGCCGATCAGCAGCACCGGCTCGTCGCCGACACCTCCCACCAGCTGCGCAACCCGATGGCCGCGCTGCGGCTGCGCGTCGACTCGCTCGCCTGGGCCGAGGCCGAGCAACCGGCGTACCGCGCGATCGTCGCGGAGGTCGAGCGCCTCGAACGCATCCTCGACGGGCTCCTCGCGCTCGCCACCGCGGAGTCCACCGCCACCCGCATCGCCGCCGGCGCGGACGGCGCCGTCGGTGAACCGGCCGACCTCGCCGCCGTGATCGCCGAACGCGTCGACGCCTGGCGTCCCGCCGCCGACGACGCCGGCGCCACCCTGCTCCCCTGCCCCGGCCACGTCTCGCCAGTCCTCGTCCACACGCCCGAGGGCGAGCTCGCGCAGCTCCTCGACGTGCTCCTCGACAACGCCGTCCACCACGCCGGTCGCGGCGCCACCATCTCGGCCACGTGGGAGACCTCGCGGGGCGCCGCCACCGTCGTCGTCACCGACGACGGCCCCGGCCTGCCGGCCACCGACCTCGCCCGCGCGACGGACCGCTTCTGGCGCGCCGGCGGCGACGGCGCACCCCGAGGCACGGGCCTCGGTCTTGCCATCGCGCGCGAGCAAACCCGTGCCCGCGGCGGCACACTCGAACTGCGCGCCAACGCGCCGCGCGGGTTGCTGGTTCGCGTGACACTGCCGGCGGTGACGTCGTGACGATCACGCGCCGCACCGCGTTGCTGGGCGGACTGGGCGGGCTCGGCCTCGCACTGGCCGGGTGCGCGCCCGCGTATCGCGGCCCCGAGCGGTCTGTCACGATCGCCGCCGGCGAGCAGGGCGGGTTCTACCTGGCGTTCGCGGAGGTGCTCGCGGCCGAGGTGAGCCGGGCGGAGCCGCGGTTGCACTGCGCGGCCGTGCCGACCGAGGCGAGTGTCGCGAACGTCGAGCGCGTGCGCGACGGAACGGCCGATCTGGGACTGGTGCTCGCGGACGTCGCGCAGTCGGCGCTCGCGGGGCAGGCGCCGTTTCCCGCGCCGGTGCCGTTGCGGGCGCTGGGCCGAGTCTATGAGAACTACCTGCAGCTCGTGGTGCGCGCGGACGATCGCCTCGCGCGGCTGCGGGACCTGGCCGGCCGGCCGGTGTCCGTCGGCGCGGGCGGATCGGGCGCCGCGCAGCTGGGCGAGCGCGTGTTCGCCGCGGCCGGCGTGTCCGTGGTGGCGCAGCACCTGCCGCTGGCGGACGCCATCGCGGCGCTGGAGAGCCGCCGCATCGACGCGCTCCTGTGGTCGGGTGGCCTCCCCACCCCCGCCCTGGCCGAGCTCAACCGCACGACACCGCTGGCCCTGTTGCCGCTCGCGTCGGTGATCCCCGCGCTGCGCGCGAAGCACGGGCCGGTCTACGAACAGGTCCAGGTCCCCGCCGGCGCCTACGCGGGAGTCGGGGCGCCGGCGACGATCGGGGTCGCGAACCTGCTCGTCTGCGCCCCGCGGCTGCCCTCGGACGTGGCCGCCGCGGTGGTGCGGGTGCTCGCCGGCCGCGCGGCGGATCTGGTGCCGGCGCAGGCCGTCGGGACGCAGTTCCTCGATGTGCGCACGCTCATCGGCACCCAGCCGGTGCCGCTGCACCCCGGGGCCGCCGACACGTACCGGGCGCTCCACGGCTGATCCGCGCTCGCTAGATTGGTCGTGTGACCCC
Organism: Amycolatopsis sp. 2-15; assembly: GCF_030285625.1. NCBI lineage: Bacteria > Bacillati > Actinomycetota > Actinomycetes > Pseudonocardiales > Pseudonocardiaceae > Amycolatopsis > Amycolatopsis carbonis. Next base: position 6,507,154 of record NZ_CP127294.1, on the reverse strand, counting down.
ACCGTGCCGACCGCTGGTCGAGATGCCCTTGCGCGTGCGCTACCACGAGTGCGACGGCCAGGGGATCGTCTTCAACGCCCACTACCTGGCCTACGTCGACATGGCCTCCTTCGAGGTCGAGAAGGCGCTGTTCGGCTCGCACGAAGCGTTCCTGGCCACCGGGATCGACGTCGTGGTCGCGGAGTCGAACCTGCGCTACCGCGCGCCGTGCCGCTACGACGACGACCTCGTGGTGTCGGTGTTCCTCACGCACCTCGGGACCACGTCGATGATCTACGAGGCGGAGATCCGCCGCGGCGGCAAGCTCACCACCGAGGCGAAGATCCGCTACGTGTTCATCGACCCCGTGACCCTGCGCAAGACCGAGCCACCCGCCGCCGTGCGCGACGCCTATGCGGCCCACCTGCCCGCACCCACCGCTTCCTGACGTTTGCCCGAGGTCCGGCTATGTTCCGCGTACTCTTCTACCACCCCGAGATCCCGCCGAACACCGGCAACGCGATCCGGCTGGCCGCCAACACCGGCTGCGAGCTGCACCTGGTCGAACCACTGGGGTTCACGCTCGAGGACAAGCAGCTGCGCCGCGCCGGGCTCGACTACCACGACCTCGCGCGCGTCCGCGTGCACGCCGATCTCGCCGCCGCGTGGCACGCGTTGCTGCCGGCCAAGGTCTACGCGTTCAGCGCCAAGGCCACGCGCCTCTACACCGACGTGGCCTACGAACCCGGCGACGTGCTGCTGTTCGGACCGGAATCCGCCGGCCTGCCCGATGACGTGCAGCACTCGGCCGAGATCACCGACCGGGTGCGGCTGCCGATGGTGCCCACGAGCCGCTCGCTCAACCTGGCCAACACCGCGGCCATCACGATCTACGAAGCCTGGCGGCAGAACGGTTTCGGCCGGCCGCCAGGCTGAAGCCCGCTACGGGAGTCTCTGCCCGATCAGCAACGCGGCCGCCGCCCCGATCATCAGCACCAGGGTGCCGATCACGACCCACGGCTTGCTCGCGTCGGCGTTCTTGAGCTCGTAGCCGATCTGCTCGCCGAGGTCGGCGTAGACCTTCTTCAGCTCGTCGGCGCTCGCCGCCTTGTAGAAGTCGCCGCCGGACAGCCGCGCGATCTCCTTCAGCGAGTCGTCGTCCACCCGCACGTCCTGCGGTTTGCCCTCGATGTCGACCGAACCGTGGGTGGTGCCGAACGAGATCGACGAGATCGGCATCTGCGCCTGCTTCGCCGCCTGCGCCGCGGTGTACGCGCCGCGCGGGGCGTAGAGATCCTCCGGCACGGTCTGCTTGCCGTCGCTCATCAGCACGATGCGCGCGGGCGGCGGACCGTCGGCGCCGCCGACCACGGCCGAGAAGCTCTCGATCGACTGCATGGCCGCGAAGATGCCTTCACCGGTCGCGGTGGACTGCGCGAGCTTCAGGTTGTCGATCGCCTTGACCACGCCGGCGCGATCGGTGGTCGGGTTGACCAGCACGGTCGCGGTGCCGGCGAAGGAGATCAGCCCGAGGTTCACGCCCGGGGTCATGTTCTCGGCGAACTGCTTGGCCGCGTCCTGCGCCGCCTTCAGCCGGTTGGGCGCGACGTCGGTGGCTTCCATCGACAGCGACACGTCGATCACCAGCACGACCGTGGCGCGGTTGCGCGGCACCTTCTGCTCGGCCGTCGGCCCGGCCAGCGCCACGGTGAGCACCAGCAGCGAGAACACGATCAGCACCGCCGGCACGTGCCGGATCCAGCCCTGCGTCTTCGGCGCGATCTTGTCGAGCAGCTCCAGGTTCGCGAACCGCATCACGCGCTTGCGCCGCGCCCGCTGGGCGAGCACGTAGGCCACGGCGACGGCCGCCACCAGGATCAGCAGCAGGAACCACCACGGAGAAGTGAACCCGGCCAGGCTCATGCGACACCGCCCGACCAGCGGCGCTTGCGCGCGACCACGAACCGCACCATGTCCGCGATCCAGTCGGAGTCGGTGCGCAGCACCAGGTGCGCCGCACCCGCGCGGCGCAGCCCGGCCGCGACGTCCTGCCGGTGGGCGTGCGCCGCGGCGCCGAACTCCTTGCGCAGCAAGGCGGAAGCGTGCACTTCGCGCTGTTTCCCTGTCTCCGGGTCGGCCAGGACGACGGTGCCCACGTCGGGCAGGTCCACGTCGCGCGGGTCGAGGACTTCGATGGCGATGAGCTCGTGGTGCCCGCCGAGCGCGCGTAGCGGCCGCTGCCAGTCGGTGGGTCCCAGGAAGTCCGAGATCACCACGCCCAGACCGCGCCGCCGCGGCGGACGGCGAAGCTGCTCCAGCGCGTCGGCGAGGTCGCCTCGGACGCCCTCGGGCGCCCGAGGGGTCTCGGCCAGCCGCCGGATCAGGCCGCGCGCGTGGGCGAGCCCACCGCGCGCGGGGATTCGGGTCACGCCCTGGCCGTTGGACACGAGCGCGCCGATGCGGTTGCCGCCTCCGCCGGTGAGGTGGGCGACGGCGGCCGTCGCGCAGACCACCAGATCGCGTTTCTCGCACAGCGCGGTGCCGAAGTCGAGGCTCGCGGACATGTCCGCGACAACCCACGTCTCCAGCTCCCGGTCGGCCACCGTCTCGCGGATGTGCGGCGTGGTCGTGCGGGCCGTGACGGCCCAGTCCATCCGCCGCACGTCGTCGCCCGGCTGGTACGGCCGTGCCTCGCCCGGCTCGGAGCCGGGGCCCGGCACGAGGCCGAGGTGGTTGCCCTGCAGCAGGCCGTCGAGCCGGCGGCGGACATCGAGCTCCAGCGTGCGCAGCCCCGCCTCCAGGCGGTCGCCGCGCAGCACCGGGGGCGCCCACCCGGGACGCTGTTCCTTCTGCGCCTTCCCTGCCACGCCGACTACCTGACGGGCGCGCCCGCCGGCACCGGTCCGGCCCCGCCCTGCGGCCGGGCCGAGACCTGCGGCAGGGGCACCGTCTGCAGCACGCGGGTGATGATGTGGTCCACGGGCACGCCGTCGGCCAGCGCGTCGTAGGACAGGACGAGGCGGTGGCGCAGCACGTCGGGCACCACGTCGACGACGTCCTGCGGCAGCACGTAGTCGCGGCCGCGCACCAGCGCGAGCGCGCGGGCGGCGGCGATGATGCCGAGGCTCGCGCGCGGCGACGCGCCGTAGGAGACCCAGCCGGCGACGTCGGCGAGGCCGTGGTCGTTGGGCGTGCGGGTGGTGAGCACGAGGCGCACCACGTAGTCGACCAGCGCGTGGTGCACGAACACCTGCGACGCGACGCCCTGCAGGCGCACCAGCTCGCTGGGGCTGAGCACCTCGTGGGGCACCGGCGGCGTGACGCCCATCCGGTAGATGATCTCGCGCTCTTCCTCGGCGGTGGGGTACTCGACCACGATCTTGAACAGGAAGCGGTCGCGCTGCGCCTCGGGCAGCGGGTACACG